>NZ_JBAVNZ010000143.1:0-5089 GCF_049691595.1 Bradyrhizobium sp. | reverse complement strand
GTGGAAGACCCCTCGCGCGCGGCGCGCGCCGCGGCGATCCTGACGCTGGTCGGCGCGATCAATCTGCCAATCATCAAATTCTCGGTCGACTGGTGGAACACGCTGCATCAGCCGGCCTCGGTGATGCGGATGGGCGGACCCTCGCTCGACCGCGCCTTCCTGATTCCGCTGTTGGTGATGGCGGTCGGATTTTCACTGCTGTTCCTCACGCTGCATCTGGCGGCGATGCGCAACGAGATCCTGCGCCGCCGCGTCCGCGCCTTGCAGATGCTGCAAGCCAGTAAGCAGGCGGCCTAAGCGATGTCGCTCGGTCCCTACGCCTCCTTCGTCGTGACATCCTACGCGCTGGTAACGACGGTGGTGCTGGTCCTGATCGTCTGGATCGCGATCGACTATCGCCGCCAGAAAGCGCGCCTGCGCGAACTCGAAGCCGGCGGCGTGGTCAGGCGCTCCGGGCGCGCCGCGGCGGACATCCGATGACCGGGCCCGCACCGACCGACGCACCGCCGCGAAGCCGGCGCTGGCTGGTGACGCTGCCGCTGATCGGCTTCCTGGCGCTGGCCGGACTGTTCCTGCTGCGGCTGTACGGCGGCGATCCCTCCAAAATTCCCTCCGCCCTGATCGGGCGTCCGGCGCCGCAAACCGCGCTGCCGGCACTGGAAGGCCTGCTTGCGAACGGCGCCCAGGTGCCCGGGCTCGATCCCTCCACGTTCAACGGCAAGGTCAGCATCGTCAATGTCTGGGCGTCCTGGTGCGTGCCCTGCCATGACGAGGCTCCGCTATTGACCCAGCTCGGCGAAGACAAGCGGCTGCAGATGGTTGGCATCAACTACAAGGACGCGCCGGACAATGCCCGCCGCTTCCTCGGCCGCTATGGCAATCCGTTCGGCGTGGTCGGCGTCGATGGCAACGGCCGTGCCTCGATCGAATGGGGGGTTTACGGCGTGCCCGAGACATTCGTGGTCGGGCGCGAGGGCACCATTGTCTACAAGATGGTCGGGCCGGTGACGCCTGACAACATCGACAGCGTGCTCAAGGCCGAGATCGAGAAGGCGCTGAAGTGACGACGGGGTCGTCATTCCGGGGCGCGACGCAGTCGCGAGCTATGATGTGCAATTGCACATCAGAGAATCCATGACCACGATCGGGAGTATGGATTCCGTGCCTGCGCCAAGAGGCACATCCCGGAATGAGAGACAAATAATTTTTCGCTTTTATCTGCGGTTCATTTCGCGGCCATTTCGCCGCCACGAATTCAAAGCTAGCTCACGCCCGTTACTTGAACCGTCCTTGGAGGGACAAAACGCTATGCGTCATTTCACGCTCGCTTCGCTTCTCACCACCGCGCTCGCCCTGGGCTTGTTGACGTCATCCCCGTCGATGGCGCAGACCGCGCAGCCCGCCACCAAATCCGACAGCAAGATGGCCCCCGCTCCGAAAGCGGCCACCGAGTCGAAGATGGCGCCCGCTCCGAAAGCGGACCTGCTCGACATCAACTCCGCCAGCGCCGACCAGCTGGACGCGCTGCCGGGAATCGGCAAGGCCTATTCGGCGGCGATCATCAAGGGCCGTCCCTACAAGGGCAAGGACGAACTGGTGCAGAAGAAGATCCTGCCCGAGAAAACCTATGACGGGATCAAGGACAAGATCGTCGCCAAGCAGAAGAGCTGAGGCGATATCGACCTCTCCCGCTTGCGGGGGAGGTCGACGCGCTCGTCAGAGCGCGGCGGGTGGGGGAAGCGGACTATCCGCTTAACACCGGAATATGCGGAGACACCCCCACCCCAGCCCTCCCCCGCAAGCGGGAGAGGGGAGCGCGCGACCGACGACGCGACTGTGTTGCGTTTACCTCACCCCTTGCGCACATCCCCTGCATCGGCCTCGCTCGCTTCCAGCGACACCGGCGCCAGATGATAGCGCCTGGTCAGCGGCATCTGGGCGATCGCGAACATCATCGTCAGCGGGATCGCGCCGAACGCCTTGAACCCGACCCAGAAATCGGTGCTCTGGGTGCGCCAGATGACTTCGTTCAGGACCGCCATCGCGCAGAAGAACAGCGCCCAGCGCAGGGTCAGGATGCGCCAGCCCTGCGGCGTCAGGTTGAACATCTGGTCGAACATGATGGCGATGAAGGAGCGGCCGAACAGCAGGCCGCCGCCGAGGATCGCGGCAAACAGGGCGTAGATGATGGTCGGCTTGACCTTGATGAAGGTCTCGTCGTGCAGCACCAGCGTCAGCGTGCCGAACACCAGAACGATGATTCCGGTGACGATCGCCATCACGGGTACGTGCCGTGTCACAACATAGGAGGCGATCATCGCCGCGACGATCGCCGCCATGAACGCTCCCGTCGCCACGAACAGGTGATATTTGGCGTTGGCGGCAAAGAACACGATCAGCGGACCGAGCTCGGTCGCAAGCTTGAACAGCGGATGCGGCTGGGCCTTGTTCATTTCAGCTCTCAATTCCCGCGATCGCCTGCGCGAAATCGCGCGCGGTGAACGCCGCCAGATCGTCGACGCCTTCGCCGACGCCGATAAAATGCACCGGCAGCCCATGCTTCTCCGCCAGCGCCACCAGGATGCCGCCGCGCGCGGTGCCGTCGAGTTTGGTCATGACCAGACCTGTAACCCCCGCGGTACGATGAAATGCCTCGACCTGCGACAGCGCATTCTGTCCCACCGTGGCATCCAGCACCAGCAGCACCGCATGCGGCGCCGACGCATCGACTTTCTTGATGACGCGGACGACCTTTTCCAGCTCGTTCATCAGCTCGGCCTTGTTCTGCAGCCGGCCCGCGGTGTCGATCAGCAGCACATCGAGCTTTTGTTCCCTGGCCGCACTGAGCGCATTGAAGGCAAGGCTCGCGGAATCCGAGCCCTGGGCGCCTGATATCACCGGCGATCCGGTGCGCTCGCCCCAGACCTTCAATTGCTCGATCGCCGCCGCGCGAAACGTGTCGCCGGCGGCCAGCATCACCCTGCGCCCCTCGGCGGAAAGTTTCGCCGCGAGCTTGCCGATGGTGGTGGTCTTGCCGGAGCCGTTGACGCCGACCACGAGAATGACGAACGGCTTTTGCACCGCATCGATCACCAGCGGCTTTGCCACCGGCGACAGCACCTTTTCCACCTCCGCCGCGACCACAGCCTTGACGTCATCGGCCGAGATCGCCTTGTCGTAGCGCCCGGCGCCGACCGCCTCCGCGATGCGCGCCGCCACCCCGGCACCGAGATCGGCGCGCAGCAGCACGTCCTCGATATCGTCGAGCATGGCGCGGTCGAGCTTGCGCCGGGTGACAAGATCGGCGACCGCGATGCCAAGCGAATTCGAGGTTCGCCTCAGCCCGCCGGACAGCCGCCGCCACCAGTTCAGTTTGGGGGTTCCCGCAATGGTATCGTTCATGGCGCGGCTGTGTTAGCGGTTTCGCGCCATGAGCGAAAGTCTCGAACGGCCGGTCGATGTCGCCGAATTGACCGCCGAGGAAATCCAGGCGCGCATTCTCCACCGCGACGGGCTGATGCTGGTGATCGACAAGCCGGCGGGCCTGCCGGTGCATCGCGGCCCGAAGGGCGGCGCCAATCTGGAGGCCTCCTTCGACGCGTTGCGATTCGGCCTGCCACGCCCGCCGGTTCTGGCGCACCGGCTCGACAAGGATACGTCCGGCTGCCTCGTGCTGGGGCGCCATCGCAAGGCCACCGCCTCGCTCGGCCTGTTGTTCAAGCATGGCCGGATTTCCAAGACCTATTGGGCGGTGGTGGAGGGCGGCCCGGCCGCGGACGAGGGTACCATCGACCTGCCGCTCGGCCGGCTGAACGCCGAGCGCGGCTGGTGGCAGAAGCCGGACCCGGAGGGTCAGAAGGCGGTGACGAACTGGAAGGTACTGGGACGCGGCGACGGACTTAGCTGGCTTGCGCTCGAGCCGGTCACCGGCCGCACCCATCAATTGCGCGTGCACTCGGCAGCACAGGGCTGGCCGATCGTCGGCGACAACATCTATGGCACCGGCCCGCGCTTCGGCGAGCCGCGCCTGCATCTGCATTCCCGCGAGATCGTGATTCCGATTTCAAGGAACAGGGAGCCGGTGCGCGTCACCGCGCCGGCGCCGCCGCACATGCATGAGCGGCTCGGGGCGTGCGGGTGGAATGGGAATTGAGCCGTCATTGCGAGCGCAGCGACGCAATCCAGAGGGCCGCGACAAAAAATCTGGAATCTTCGTCGCAAGCGCTCCTCGCAATGACGGCCGAGGCGAACGCGCCGCGCACCTCAAACGATCAACCGCGCACCATCATTGCCGGTAATCACCAGCGCCCGAACCGCCCCAGGCACCTCACCGCTGATCGCCACCGGCAAAAAATGTTCGGTGCGGCCCTGCTTGCCGCTCTCGATCAGAACCTGCCGGTTCGCACCGATCTCCGACGCCAACCGCTTCCGCAACGCCACCTCGCCCGCCGCCCGCAATCGCTTTGCCCTCTCCTTGATCGCTTCGCCCGCCACCTGCGGCATTCGCGCCGCCGGCGTGCCTGGACGTTTCGAGTAGGGAAACACGTGCAGGAAACTGAGGCCGCATTCCTCCACGAGATCCTGCGAGCGCTTGAACATCTCCTCGGTCTCGGTCGGAAAGCCCGCGATAATGTCGGCGCCGAGCGCGATGTCCGGCCGCAGCCGCCGCACCTGCGCGCAGAACGCAATGGCGTCGTTGCGGGAATGCCGGCGCCTCATCCGCTTCAGGATCAAATCGTCGCCGGATTGCAGCGACAGATGCAGATGCGGCATCAGCCGTTCATCATCCGCGATCGCGTCGAGCAAGTCGCGGTCAGCCTCGATGGAGTCGATCGATGAAATCCGCAGGCGTTTCAATTCCGGCACGTGCCGCAAAATCTGTTTGGTCAGCGTGCCGAGCTTTGGCGTGCCCGGCAAATCGGCGCCATAGCTGGTGAGATCGACGCCGGTCAGCACGATCTCGGCATGGCCGCGTTCGACCAGCGCGCGGGCCTGGCTGACCACCGCGCCCATCGGCACCGAGCGCGAATTGCCGCGGCCGAACGGAATGATGCAGAAGGTGCAGCGGTGATCGCAGCCGTTCTGCACC
>NZ_JBAVNZ010000142.1:0-4970 GCF_049691595.1 Bradyrhizobium sp. | reverse complement strand
GTCAACACCATGCCGATGCTGCGTGCCGGAGAATTGACCGGGATCGTCGACAAGGCCGAGATCGGCCTTGCGCTGACGGACAGCCGCATCGCCGATGAACTGGTCGCATGCGCGAAGACCAGCCGGTTTCTCAAGCAGGTCGTGAATTTCGACGGAACCTCGAACCACGATGCCGAGCTCGATCGGGTGGCGCTGAACAAGCCGGTTCGGTTCGATGCGGTCAAGACCGGTCGGGACGATGTCGCCTTGCTGGGATTTACCTCGGGCACCACGGGTGAACCAAAGGCGACGATGCATTTCCATCGCGATCTCCTGATCGTCGCGGATGGCTATGCCAGGGAGGTCCTCAACGTCACGCCGGATGATGTCTTCGTGGGATCGCCGCCGCTTGCCTTTACGTTCGGGCTTGGCGGTCTTGCGATCTTTCCGCTGCGGTTCGGCGCTACCGCGACGCTGCTGGAAAACGCCGCACCCGGCGAGATGGTCAAGATCATTGAAACCTACAAGGCCACGATTTGCTTTACCTCGCCGACCGCATATCGGGCGATGATGGCTGCGATGGACAAGGGCGCCGACCTGTCGTCGCTGCGCCTTGCGGTTTCGGCGGGCGAAACCCTGCCGGCGCCGGTTTTCGAAAGCTGGATCCGCAAGACGGGCAAGACGATTCTCGACGGGATCGGCAGCACGGAATTGCTGCATATCTTCATCACCAACCGGACAGGCGACGCCGTTGCCGGGACGACCGGGCACCCGGTTTCCGGTTACGAGGCCAGGATCGTCGACGATGACATGAACGAATTGCCGCCGGGCGCCGTCGGAAAACTCGCGGTTCGCGGCCCGACCGGTTGCCGCTATCTCGCGGATAAGCGGCAGTCGAACTATGTGCGCGATGGCTGGAATCTGACGGGTGATACGTTCGTCCGCGACGGCAACGGCCGCTTTTCATTCGTGGCCCGATCGGACGACATGATCGTCTCCTCCGGGTACAACATCGCGGGCCCCGAGATCGAGGCCGCGTTGCTGACCCATCCGGCGGTAGCCGAATGCGGCGTGGTCGGCGCGCCCGACGAGGCGCGCGGCATGATCGTCAAGGCCTATGTGGTGCTGGTGGCCGGCATCACCGGCGATCCCGCTTTGATCACTGACTTGCAGGATCACGTCAAACGCGAGATCGCGCCCTACAAATATCCCCGCGCGGTCGAATTTGTTGCCGAGCTGCCGAAGACGGAGACCGGCAAGCTGAAGCGATTTGCCCTGCGGCGGATCGCACAGGCCGGCGCGGCCGCGGCGTCGGCGCGGATGGCCGCCGAATGAATGCGGTGAAAGGAGAGCCGTTCGTGACCATGCCAGAAGGATCCGGTCTCGCCGTGCTGCCGGCTGCCAGGGATGCGGCTTTGGCGGCGGGTCCGCGGGTTCTTCAGCCGGCTGGCTGGCCCGCGCCGAAGGGATATGCCAACGGCATGGCGGCCGATGGCCGCCTCGTGGTGACGGGCGGCGTGATCGGCTGGGACAACCAGGGGCATCTGCCGGCCGACTTCGTCGCGCAGGTTCGTCAGGCCCTGAGCAATATTTCGGCGATCCTCGCCGAGGGCGGCGCGCGGCCCGACCACCTCGTTCGTCTCACCTGGTATGTCGTCGACATCGACGAGTATCTCGATAGCCTGAAGACGCTCGGGCAAGTCTACCGCGAGATCATCGGCGCGCATTATCCGGCCATGGCGCTGGTCCAGGTCGTGCGCCTGGTCGAAAAGGCCGCGCGGGTCGAGATCGAGGCGACCGCGGTGGTGCCGCGTTGAAAACCGCGCCGTTCAGGAATTGCGACGGATTCCCTGTCAGACGCGGATCACGCCAAAGGCCCAGTCTCGCCCGAGGCCGCGAAGGATCGCCTGATTGATCCAGACCATCGCGAACGGCTCGAGGAGTCGGGCCTGCCTGAGGGCGCCGGCGTCGAGCGCTTCAAACCCAAGCTCACGGACAAGCTGGGCGACGGTCGATTTCGCGCCATCATCGTCGCCGGCCAGGAACATCACGGGCGGTGCCGGGAAGCGATCGCCCGCCATCATCATCTCCGCGCCGACCTGATTGAAGGTCTTGACGACTTTCACGCCGGGAAGCCAGGACGCGACCGCTTCCGCGCCCGATGTCGTGTATCCACGTTCGAGCCCAAGCGCCCCGTCTTTCATCGCCAGCGGGTTCATGCTGTCGATGATGACCTTGTCCTTGAGGTCGCCGAGGGATTTGACGGCGTTTTCGGCGACATTCCACGGCAGCGCCAGAACCACCACATCGCCCTGGCGCGCCGCCTCCGCCGGCGGCGCCGCGGTCGCGCCGATCCGCTCGCACAAGGCTTTCAAGGGAGCCTTGTTCACATCGCGCACGCCAAATACGATGGTGTGCCCCGCTTTTGCCCAGCCGGTGCCGAGCGCACTTCCGACATTACCTGCTCCGATCACCGCGATTTTCATGCGCTTGGCCCCCTGCGTGGATGGGTTGAGACGTGCCGCTCATTTGTCTTCAACTTGTATGTGCCGATGCCGGACGGCTTGTTCAAGGTGTCATCCCAGGCTTCTGATCACATGCTCCATCAGCCGTCGCGCGGGAATGGACAGCCGCTGTCACCGTAATTTCGTAATTGCAAGCGTCAGGATCAGAACAGACGGGCCGTTCCTTGAAGTGACCATATTAATGATGGATAAGGAGGCAAGCGTAGGGGTATGTTGGTGAGCAATGGACGCTTGCGGGACGATGACACGTCGGGCATTTGGCTGCGTAATCGCGGCCTTTTTGCTGTTGGCCGCGCCTGCGAGGGCAGCCGAATCGCCAGCCGAACTCATCTCCGACTTCCGCCTCAAACATGGCGAAGTCCGCGTCGTTCGGGATGCAACGCTCGACCGCATTGCGCTCGAGCAGGCGCGAGCGATGGCCGCGAAGGATCAGCTCAGTCATGACATAATCGGCCCCTTCACCGGGCGGATCGCGTCGGCGCGTGCGGGGCGTGCGGCCGAGAATATTGCCTACGGTTACGAGAGTTTCGAGAAGACACTCGGCCAGTGGATCGACTCTTCCGGGCATCGCAGAAATCTGCTGTTGTCCAACGCATCCCGCGTCGGGATTGGGAGCGCAAAGGATGCAAGCGGCAAGCGCACTTACTGGGCCATGGTAATCGCCGGTGATTACGAGCCGAAAACGAAGGGCAAAAGAGACAGCGAGCCTCTTGTTGCTGTGAAACGCGAGGCCAAGCCTTCAGGCCTGCCCAAAGCCACCCGCTGCCACATCAAGGTGCTCAGCCTTTGCATTTGAGGCAAAGAGCCAAGCCCGTCGTGCGGGCCGGCAACCGGGCCGCCGCCGATTATTCGCGCAGCCTGCGCCAGCCGCTCCAATCTATGACGCGACTTGCGCCAGCCCGCTCCAGTCAAACGTAACACCATGACCGGGCCGCGCCGGTGCCAAGGCCATGCCTTGTTCAAGGGCGAGCGGCTGCTCGATATAGCGGTCGAGCCCGAATCCGTGTGCCTCGAGATAGGAGCGGTTCGAGCATGCCGCGAGCAGATGCACCGTAATGTCATGTGCGCCGTGGCTGGTAACCGGAAGATTGAACGCTTCCGCGAGCCGCGCGACCTTCATGAAGGTTGTGACGCCACCGCAATTGGTGACATCGGGCTCGGGATACGACACTGCGCCGGCTGCAATATAGTTCTTGAACTCCCAAAGAGAGCGGAGGTTTTCGCCCGCCGCGATCGGTATACCGCCGGCGGCCATAATGCGGGTGTGCCCGGAAATATCGTCAGGAATAATCGGCTCCTCGAGCCAAGTCAGGTCGTAGGGCTGCAAGGCGCGAGCGGCGCGAATGGCTTCCTCGACCGTCCATTTCATGTTGGCATCCGCCATAAGAGGAAAGCCGTCTCCAAGATGTATGCGCATCGCCTGCACGCGCTTGATATCGGATGCGAGATCGGGGCGGCCAACCTTCATCTTGATGGCGCGAAAGCCCTTGGCAAGATTGTTGTCCGTTTGTTGCAGAAGCTCCTCCACGGAGAGATCGAGGTCGATGCCGCCGGCATAACAGGGCACGCGAGCGTCGAAGCCGCCGAGCAGGCGAAACAGCGGCACATTGGCACGGCGCGCCTTCAAGTCCCACAAGGCGATATCGAGCGCCGATAGCGCGAGAACGGGCGGTCCGCCGCGGCCGCCGTAGTGCAAGGCCCACCAGACGTGATGCCAGATGGCTTCAGTGTCATCCGCTTCGCGGCCCTCGATCAGTTCGGGAATCTCTCGCCGGAGTGTATCGGCAATCGCGACGCCATTGCGGCCGACAGTATAGGTATAGCCGACACCTTCCGCCCCGTCGGTGTCGCGGACACGGCAAGTTACCAATTCGAAGGCGTTGATTTTGCCGTGCGTGCTATCAGAGAGGCTAACGGTAAGCGGGATCCGATAGAGCCCAGTGTGTGTCGTCTTGATAAGCGCCATTTGGTCTCCGCCCTTTTTTTAGCATGTTAGGCTGACCCCGTTAGTACCTCGTCACGGTGATTATGACTCTTTGGAGACATTTGTATAGGCGCGTCCCATTTTGGCGCGGGATTACGGTGAAGTGCTGTCACCGTAGTTCTGGGAGTTGCACGAATTGTGGTGATGGGTTTCGCGCGGTTCAACCCCTCCGGGCTCAATTACAGCTAATGGACCAACTCGGGCCGCGCCTTGCGCGGGCTCGTCGGGCTCAACTCGCCCTGGCGCCTGCTCGGCGGGCAAATCAGCGATTTCCTGTCCAGCCCATTTCGAAAAAATATTCCACTTTGCTTGTCGGGCAAATCATCTCTAGAAGCTCGCGCCATCCCGGCCCGAAAGAGCAACTATGCTGAGAAGTAGCCCGGTGAGCGGGCGGCCTCAAGGCTGGCGCTGACGCGCCCCCGCCTTCGGCGGCTACGGCCTTGACCCCGCCCGCTCACCGGTCTGTTGGCTTTCCATGCGCT
>NZ_JBAVNZ010000141.1:0-10935 GCF_049691595.1 Bradyrhizobium sp. | reverse complement strand
GTGCCGATGCAACGCGCGCAGACGACGTTGATCAGATGCCGCAGCATCGCGCCCAGTCCGCCACCGAAGAAAACCAGCAAATAGCTTGTCACCTGCCCCCACCCGCGACCGGCCCGACTTTGCACTTGTGCCGCAAGCTTTCGCTCACCGCAAGCATCGCGGCACGCGCAAATGAAAGGGCGACAGCCAAAGCTGCCGCCCCGAACCAGCGTCACGCGAAGCGATCAGGCCTTGCCGAACAGCTCGTCGACATATTCCCAGTTGACGAGATGATCGACGAACGCCTTCAGATAGTCCGGACGGCGGTTGCGGTAGTCAATGTAGTAGGAGTGCTCCCAGACGTCGCAGCCGAGGATCGGGGTTGCGCCATGGACCAGCGAACTCTCGCCATTCGCCGTCTTGGAGATTTCGAGCTTGCCGTTCTTGACCGACAGCCAGCACCAGCCGGAGCCGAACTGGCCGACGCCGGCGGCGGCGAAATCGGTCTTGAATTTCTCCAGCCCGCCGAGGTCCTCGTTGATCTTCTTTTCCAGCCGGCCCGGCAGCTTGCTGCCGCCGCCACCCGGCTTCATCCATTTCCAGAAATGCATGTGGTTGTAGTGCTGGCCGGCATTGTTGAACACCGCCGGATTCTTCCCGAACGAACCCTTCACGATCTCCTCGAGGGATTTGCCCTCGAATTCGGTCCCCTTGATCGCGTTGTTTCCGTTGGTCACATAGGCCTGATGGTGCTTGTCGTGGTGGTATTCCAGCGTTTCCCTGGACATATGGGGCGCGAGGGCGTCATGGGCATAGGGCAGATCGGGAAGCGTGAAGGTCATGGGGTGATGTCCGAAATGATGGGAGACTGGGACTAACGGGACCCTCTTATAGAAGGTTCCGCCGCGGTTAAACACCGCAATTTCGCAAGGGCCGCGGGGGCGTTGCGTAACTACCGACCGTGGCCCGCGTATGACAGACAGGTTTCGCGCTTGGGGACGAGGATAAGGCAATGAGCATCGAAATCGACGTCCTGAACGGCGACGCATCATGGCCGCTCGTCGAGCCGCTGTTCGACGCGGTCTGGCCACCCGATGTGCTGGCAAGGCTGCCCTGGGGCGATGTGGTCTTCGCCCATGCCGACCTGCGGGTGCTGGTGCACTCCGAGCCGGATGGCCTGGTCTGCCATGTCGGGATCTTTCGCCGGGAAGTGATGTGGAACGGCCGGAAAATGCGCGCCGGCGGCATCGGCGGGGTCGCGACAAGCGAAGGCCACCGGCGCCGCGGCTATGCCAGCGTCGCGCTCGATGCCGCGATCCGGACGCTGAAAGACGAGGGCTCGGCCGATTTCGCGATGCTGTTCTGCGAGCCGCACAACGCGCCGTTCTATGCCAGCCGCGGCTGGCGGCCGTTCGAGGGCGAAATTTTTGCCGAACAGCCGCCGCAGGGCCGCGTCCCCTTCAGCGCCATCGCGCCCTATGTCCACAAGATCAGGCAGGCGCCGCTGCGCGGCACGATCGACCTGTGCGGCCTGCCATGGTGACCGCTGAAAAAAATGATCGCGCGACCACGCGAATATGGCATTGCAGAAATCTGATTTGTTGTTATGCAGGCGCGCGTTTTCCGGAGACCGCCAATGGCCTGCAAATTCGGTTCCATCGCCGTGATCGTGGCGACACTGCTCGCCTCACCCTGCGCGCGGGCGCAGACGAAGAGCGCGCCGACCGGCACTTGGCTGACCCAGGCCGGCGACGCCAGGGTCAAGGTCAGCAAATGCGGCGGCGGCATTTGCGGGGTCATCGTCGGGCTGAAGGAGCCGATTGACCCCGCCACCGGGAAACCTCAAATTGACGACAAGAATCCCAACCCGACGCTGGCGAAACGTCCGGTGATCGGACTGTCGCTGTTCAGCGGCATGCTTCCCGCCGGTCCGGACAAATGGTCCGGCCCGATCTACAATGCCGATGACGGCAACAGCTACAATAGCCATATTTCCGTGTCCGGCCCGGATACGCTGCGGGTCGAAGGATGCGTCGGCGCGCTCTGCGGCGGCGAGACCTGGACGCGGGTCGGGCGCTGACGCAACTTCGTCCGAAAGCGTGGGTCAGCTCAGGCCGCCGTCGCCTTCAGCGCGGTCGCCGCGGAGGCGTAGCCGCCGCGGGCGCCGTCGATGAAATGCATGTGATCGCTGCGCAGTGCCGAGAGCGTAAAGCAGGTCATCATCGCGGCGTCCTGCCTGTGCAGGCCATATCGCACGATTCCATCTGAAGCGGCCCGAGCCAGACGCTGCGTCAGCGCGCGCGCGAGTTCCGGCGTACAGTCGAGGATCATGCGCAATCCGTCGTCATATTTGCGGAAGTCGGAATTCTCCACCACCTGCCGCACATAGGTGTTCGGCACGAAGCCGCCGACGCTGATGCCGAAGCGCATGACCACATAGGCAAACAGCGTGGTTGCGAGTACGAGCGCGCGGCGCTTGAAGCGCGATCCGCCGCGCATGGCGCGGACCTCGTATTCGTTGCCGGACGGCGGCCATTTGAGCGGCGGGCCGCCCGACGGCACCGGCCGCCCCGCATCCGGGCTCTGCTCGACGAGATCGATGACGTCCTCGATCACCGTGCGGAAGGCGCGCGGATCGGCGCCTTGCGCGGGCACCACCAGCGCGGAAAGGATCAGACCGCGCGCGGAGGGAATTTCCTCGAACCGGCAGGACAGTCCGGTCAGATCGGGCAGCGTGCCTGACGGCGCCGCCGGCACGGCGAATTCGCCGCGCTTCATCGCGGCCTCCGCCCAGCCGAGGCCGCCGCCGGAAAACATCGCATAGGACAGATTGGGCGACGGCCCGAAGCGGGCGAGGCGAATGTCGAGGCCCTGCGCGCGGACCGCGGTAACCGGCACCAGCGCCACCCGCATCACCAGATCGAGGTCTTCCCCGACCCAGGTCGCGGTCGCCGCCAGCGCCTCGCGCGCGCGGCCGAGATCGCCGGCCGACACCGCGAAACTGGCGCCATCGCCGCCGAACACGAACGGAAACTCCCGTCCTTCCAGCGCGTTGGTCACCGCCGCGATGACGGCGGCGCCGGCCATGTTGACCGCCTTGTAGCGCTGCGCCGCGATCGCCTTGGTCGATTCCACGATATCGGCGACGCCGACGGTCCAGTCGTCCGGCAACGGCGCATAGAGCGCCGGGTCCATCAGGCTGCCAAAGCCGCGAAAGACCGGAATGCCGCCGTAGAAAGCGTCGCTGCCATCGGACGTGGTCATGCGCGTCAAATTACCCCGTTTCGCATGAGATACGGCGGAAGCCCCGAATTCGGTTCAAAAAAGCCGGCGTCGGGATCCTTTGGAAAATCCCCGCCTTTGGCGCTTGAACCTCAGCCCCTACCCCTTCGCGAGCCCGCGCAGCACCAGCTGATTGAGCCGGCCCGCGAAGGCGGCCGGATCTTCCGGCAATTCGCCGTCGAGGATTTGCGCCTGCTCCAGCAGCAGCAGCGACAGATCCGCCGCCGCGTCCTTCGCTCCGGCAATCGCCGCAACCAGCGGATGGCGCAGGTTGATCTCAAGGACCGGCCTGGTGGCCGAACCCTTGTTTTGCATCGCCAGCAGCCGGTCCAGCGCGCGGTCGCGCCCGTCACCGCCGGCCACCAGACATGACGCGCTCGAGGTCAGCCGCCGCGACGCCCGCACGTCGGAGACGCGATCGCCGAGCGCGTCCTTGATCACGGCGATGGTGGCCGCCTCGTCCGCATCGGTTTCCTGCTTCCTGTCATCGGCCTTGTCGTCCAAAAGCGGGATCAGGGCGAAATCGACGTTGCCCTGGCTCAGCGACTTCAAGGGCTTGCCACCAAAATCGAGCGGCGCCGCGGTCCAGAACGCGTCCACCGGATCGGTCAACAGCAGCACCTCGATGCCCCGCGCCGTGGCGGATTCGAGCTTCGGGTTGGACTTCAGCCGCTCGATGCCCTCGCCAGTGAGGTAATAGATCTCGGTCTGGTTCGGCTTGAGATCGTCGACATATTGCTTCAGCGAGCGCTTCTCGCCCGCGGTCGTCGTGAAACGCGACAGCGACAGCAACTTTTCGCGCCGCTCGTAATCCTCCCAGATGCCCTCCTTGATCACCGGCCCGAACGCGTCCCAGATCTTTCCGAAAGCTTCCGGCGCCTTGTCGCCGAGATTTTCCAGTTCCCCGATCACGCGACCGGTGACGGCATTGCGGATCTGTGCAAGCTGCGGATTGTTCTGCAGCATCTCGCGGGAAATATTGAGCGGCAGATCCTCGCTGTCGATCACGCCGCGGATGAAGCGCAAATAGGCGGGCAGCAGATCGGCGTCGTCGGCGATGAAGACGCGACGGACATAGAGCCTGACCTTGCCCTTGCGCGCCGGCTCGAACAGATCGAACGGTTTTGTCGAGGGCGAGAACAGCAGCACCGCGTAGGATTGCCGCCCTTCGGCGCGATAATGCAGCGTCATCGCCGGATCGTCGAAGGCGCCTGCGATCGATTGATAGGCCTGCCTGTAGTCCTCCGGCGTGAGCTCCGACTTCGGCCGCTGCCACAACGCGCTCGCCGAATTGATCTGGCGCGGCTCACCCTCCTCCGGCTGAAGTTCGATCGGAAACTGGATGTTGTCTGAATAGGCGCGGACGATGCGCTCGATCTCGTAAGTCTCGAGATATTTTTGCGCCTCCTTTTTCAGGTGCAGCACGATTTCGGTGCCGCGGGTGACGCGCCTGGCATCTTCCTCGCCGGCCGGCGCGATCTCAAATCCGCTGCCGCCCGATGACGACCAGACCCACGCCTGGTCCGCGCCGGCGCGGCGGCTCAGGACCACGATGCGCTCGGCGACCATGAAGGCCGCGTAGAAGCCGACGCCGAACTGGCCGATCAGGCCGGCGCCGTCCCTGGCCTCGGTCAGGCGCGCGAGGAACGATTTGGTGCCGGAGCGCGCGATGGTGCCGAGATTGTCGATCAGCTCCTGCCGGTCCATGCCGATGCCGCTATCGACGACCGAAAGCGTGTTGGCCTTCTTGTCCGGCACAATGCGGATTTTTGGCGGCGCGCCATCGGCGATCAGCTCGGGCGCGGCGATCGCCTCATAGCGCAGCCGGTCGCAGGCATCGGACGCGTTGGAAATCAGCTCGCGCAGGAAAATATCGGTCTCCGAATAGACCGAGTGCACCATCAGGTGCAGCAGTTCGGCGACCTCGGCCTGGAACGGCTGGGATTCGGCGGCGGTGGTGGTGGCGGTCATGGGATGGCTCGCGGCAAAAGGTAAATGGGCAATCGGGCGAAACCCGATATAGCAATGCCGTCTCAGGTAGCAATATTTGCGCAGGGCCGAAAGGTGGTGACGGGGACCTTACCGCTCGACGAAGGCACGCTGGAGCTGGTCTGTTACGGGCTTGAACAAATAGCTCATCATGGTCCGGCTCGCCGTCTGCATGAAAACTTCCGCGGGCATGCCCGAGACGAGTTGCAGGCCGGCCAGCCGGCGGCGTTCCTCCTCCGGCAGCGTGACCCTGACGGTGAAATAGGCCGCATTGGTCTGCTGATCGCGGCTGGTATCGGGCGACACATAGGAGACGAGCCCGGTCAATTGCGGCGTCAGCCGCTGGTTGAAGGCCGTGAAGCGGACCAGCGCCTGCTGGCCGGTGCGAACCTGGTCGATGTCGTTCGGCTGCAGCCGCGCCTCGACCTGCAGCTCATCGGAATCCGGCACCACTTCCATGATGGGGTCGCCCGCCCGGATCACCCCGCCGAGGGTATGCGCGGCAAGCTGATGGATCACACCGGAATTGGGGGCGCGAATCTCGATGCGATCGAGCAGGTCCTGCGCGGCGATGCTTCGTTCGGTGAACTCGGCTTCCTTGCCTTGTGCCTCGCCGAGCTCCTTCACGACATCGGTGCGAAAATCCTGATCGAGCCGGATGATCTGAAGCTGGGCCTCGCCGATTTTCGATTTTGTTTCGGCGATCGCCGAGATCAACTGCCCGCGCTCGCCTTCGATCCGTGCGCTTTCGCGCTGCAAGGTCGTGAGCCGCGTCAGCGGGACCAGCTGCTTGTCAAAAAGGTCCTGGACTCCGGAAAGCTCGCCGGAAATCAGTTCCAGTTGTTTGGTCTTGGATCTGACCTGGGCGTCAAGGCCGGCAATCTCCTCGCCGAGCTGTGAAACCCGGCTTTGCAGCAGATCAATCTGACTGTGGCGCGCATTGGCCCTCGCCTTGAACAGCGACTCTTCCGACGCCAGCAAAGCCTTGATCGCCGCGTCATCGGAGCGCGCCGCGAGATCGGCCGGTGCTTCAAATCCGGGCAAGCCGTCGCGTTCGACAACCAGCCGCGCGATCCTGGCCCGCATTTCGTCGCGTTGCTTGCTCACCACCTGACGACTGGCCTGCGCCTGGGTTGCATCGAGCCGCAGCAGCAAATCGCCGGCATTCACGTGCACGCCGTTGCGGACCGCGATCTCCGCGACAACCCCGCCGGTCGGATGCTGGATGGTCTTGACGTTCGATTGAACGACCAGATTGCCGGGAACCACGACGGCCCCCGCCAGCGGCACCAGCGCGGCCCAGCCGCCGGCCAAACCGCCGGCGACGAGCAGCACCCGAAGCCCGGTCCTGAGCTCTCCCTCGAACGCCCGTCTTGCCCGCGCCGTCAGGCTGTCGCCGGCCGCGCCATCATCGGCGGCGAGGCCGTCGCGATGGATCAGAAAGGCGGCGCCGGCGACCAGACCGACACGGCAGCGCTCGACCAACTGTCCCATCGCCGTGCCTGACACGGCTTCACCGGAGGGACGCGGGAGCATCATGGGCGGCGCGTCGAAAAGCGTCGGCGGAATCCTGCTTTCCGGTCGGGCAGCTTCCCGGCGCTGCCTCACCGCATCGATCGGGATCGGATTTTCAGCCGCGGCGACGCGGGGCGGGCGCGGCGGCGGGGTGACACCCGGCGCGCGCACGCGATCGCTCATGCGCTTGGGCGGCGCAGCCGTACCGGATCCGAACCGCTCCGGCCGGCCTGGTCTCACAGTACCCATAGGTAGCGGATGTTGGGACGCGGCGATGCCGGGCGGGCGCGGCTGCAGGGTGGCATCCGGCGCGTGGACATGGCGGTCCAGGCGCGCGGCCGGAGCGGCAGCGCCGAAACCGAACTGCTCCAGGCAGACTTCGATCGCCCGCCCCATCTTTCCTTTCCGCCGCCGCTTCGGCGGGCGGGGCCGCGGCCGTATCGCAGGATGCACGCTATCGTGCGCCGGGCGGCGCGATGGCGGCGCGCGCGGCTTGTCCGGTGCTTCATGTTCGAACGCCTGACGCAGACGCTGCAATTCGAGAATCAGCGCAGCGCCCTGCGGTCCAAACCCGCCGCCACCCGGCTCATCCGCCGGCTCGTCGTTTCGCTGCATGCGCTCGTCGTCGGATCTCATGGCGCGACGCCCTCGGCAAGCGGCGCGCGGCGAACCGCTTTCGCGTCCGCGGCCTGCCCGGTCGCGTTACGAACGCGCGCAAATACCTGCTCGCTCGAGCCAAACGCGATCGCCTTGCCTTCGTACAGCACCATCGCCATGTTCAACGCGGTCAACGCGCTGGGCCGATGCGATATCACGACCACGATGGATTTATTCTGGCGCAGGATCTGGATGGCGCGGGTCAGCGCATTCTCGCCGTCCGCATCCAGGTTGGCATTGGGCTCGTCAAGCACGACCAGGAACGGATCGCCAAACACCGCCCGCGCCAGACCCACGCGCTGCCGCTGCCCCGCCGACAGCGACATGCCGCCTTCGCCGATCCGGGTCGAATAGCCCTCCGGCAGCCGCAGAATAATGTCATGGACGCCGGCGATCTGCGCCGCCTTCAGGATGGCATCCGAGGTCGCCCGCTCATCGAACCGGCAGATGTTTTCGGCCGCCGTGCCGTCGAACAGGGATACCTCCTGCGGCAGATAGCCGACATAGCGGCCGAGATCCTCGTTTCGCCATTGATCGAGCGCGGCGCCATCGAGCCGCACCACGCCATGCCGGGCCGGCCAGATTCCAACCAGCGCCTTGGAGAGCGAGGTCTTGCCCGATGCGCTGGCGCCGAGCAGGGCCAGTCCCATGCCGGCCTTCAGCGAAAACGAAATGTTGGAGACGATTGGTTTGTCCGACCCCGGTGCGGCGACCGCGAGATCCTGCACCGAAAGCTCGCGCGAGGGGCGCGGCAGCACGACCGGTGGCGCCGGGGGGCCTGCGGTAACCTTGCAGATGTCGCGCAGGCGCACGATGCCCTGACGCGCGGCGACCAGTTGCTTCCAGCTGCCGAGCGCGATCTCTACCGGCGCGAGCGCGCGTCCCATCATGATCGAGGAGGCGATCATGATGCCGCCCGACGCCTTGTCCACCACGACGAGATAGGCGCCGATGCCCAGCATCCCCGACTGCAGCACGTAGCGCAGCACCTTCGCGCCCGACCCGAGATTGGCATAGACGTCGGTGGCGCGGATGTTTTCCCGCAGATACCGCTCATTGGCCTGCGACCAGCGCGCGGTAAAGCGGTCGGTCATGCCGAGCGCCCGGATGACTTCCGCGTTACGCTGGGTCGCATCCGCGAGCACCTGTCGATGGGCGCTGGAATCCATCGCCGCCCTCGCCGCCCCGCGCGACATCCGTTCGGTCAGCAATGTCATTGCAATGATCGCGGCGGTGCCCAGCAGGGCAGTCATGCCGATCGCCGGGTGAAACAGGAACAGGGTGACGAGAAAGATCGGAATCCACGGCATATCCAGGAACGCCGTCGGCCCCATGCCGGACATGAAGCCGCGCACCTGGTCCAGATCGCGCAGCGGCTGCTGCATCAGCATCGGCTTGACGCCGCGAAGCGGCAGCGTGGCGAGCGCGATGTGGATCGATTGCTGCAAGCCGGCGTCGAACAGCGTCGCGACGCGACACAGCATGCGCGCGCGCAGCGCGTCGAAATATCCCTGCATCAGATACGCGAACAGCACCATGAGCGAGAGACCGAGCAAGGTCGCGGTGTTGCGGCTCGGAATGACCCGATCATAGACCTGCAACATGTAAAGCGAGCCCGCCAGCATCAGAACATTGACGACTCCGCTGAACACGGCAACGCCGACCATGCGCCGCACGCTCTCGCGCAGCCCGAGCGCCACGGGATCATCGCAAGCCAGCGTCGACAGCAAGTTCGAAATCCCCGGAGACGGAGCCGATGCTTGCGCACGACCCTTTTCAACACTCATGCACCGCGCCTCCCCATCGACCGATATCGCGATCGGCGACCAAATCTCATTGACCCGCGATACCGACCATTTTCCGGCGAGATTGCGACGCGACCGATTGTTGCGCAGCGTGGTGGAATAAAACGAGCGTCGCGGTGTCATGCTTAACTGGATGAGTGCGTCATGTCGGTCGTGTCAATTTTGCGCACGCTGATGTGACACATGAGAGTTCCGCGACAACCACCCTCCAAGCTTTCATATTTGTCTCTCGTTTGAGCCTGACCGTCGGTCAGATCGAGACGCGCGTCACGGATTCGACCGTCTATCACCTTGCTTCTCCCGCGCATTGGCCCGGGTACCGGCCGAATGACGCCACGAAGCTGAAGAACTCTTCACCCCGTGATCACGCGGCGCTCTAGGGATCGCTTGCGCCGATAGTTCACGCGTGTCGACAGAATTTCGACAGAACAAGAGGGGACGAATAATGGCTCGGACACACGGTAATCATCATCGCCACAACCATGATCAAGGCAACGACCCCGGTACGCCATCGCCGCCGCCGGTGGTAACCCCTGATCCGCCGTCGCCTCCGGCCACCACTCCCCCTCCCGCACCTGCTCCCGCCTTCTCGGACCTCGGCGCGACCTTCAATGACGCCACGCGCGCGCTTGAGGGCGGTCTCTGGCAAAACGTGGTGGAGGAAGGTGGTCAGGGGCACGGCAGCATCGTGCGCTATACCAACGATCTCACCGCCGTTAAGAACGGGCTTCAGGCGGAGGTGAACGCCGGGCAGTTTACCGGCGACACCCTAACCCACGTCCAGACCATTCTAGCCGATATCACGACGGCTCTATCGGCCGCCGCTGCCTCGGTCCAAGGTGGCGGAGCTTTTAGCAGCGTCGCGGCCGCCGAAACGGCGTTGCACACCAGCCATCTCGATATCCTCAACGTCGTTAATAACGATCCCAACCTCGCGGCTTTGGCGAAGCAAAATGGCGCGAGCGGCTTCCTGGCAGCGCCGACCACGCTCGCGGACGGCGTCACCGCCGCGAATGCGCCGCACGCCAATCTCGCGGAGATCGGCGTCATCTTCAACGACGCGGCGAACCATATTCTTGGCGGCGTGAATGCCGACAATGCCGGGATCATCACCGATGACATCAACGCGATCATCACCGACATGCAGGCGCTAATAACCGCCAACCCCAGCTTGTTCGGCGGGCTCACCGGCATCCATGCGGACACGGTGATGCGGCAGCTCGAACTCGAGAAAACTTACATCGCCCAGGCCGGAATATCCCCGGATGCGGGAAGGGGCAGCAACGACAATTTCCTGGACATGATCGACATCATCCAGGGCGATACCAATCTCGTGAACATGGCAAACCAGGGCGGCGTTTCCGGCTTTACGCCGTTCGGGGACGCGCTCAACCCAACGCCGAGATACATGGACAATGACGCTCAAACGAATTTCTGGGCAAACTTCATTGCCGATGGCAACACCCTCGGCCAGCAGGCGATACAGCTCGTAGGGTCGGGCGATGCGCAAGCGATCCAGGCCCTGATCACCCAGTTTCAGACCTTCGAAAAGAACGCAACCGACTTCGACCAATCGCAGGGTGGGATCTTCGGGGCGCGCTTCGACAATGAATTGACGCCGAACAGCACGCTCGGGGCGGAAGTCGACGCGATGATCAGAGGTCTCAATACCGGCAACGCTGCCTTGGTAGCGGCGGCTGCCCAGGTC
>NZ_JBAVNZ010000140.1:0-10557 GCF_049691595.1 Bradyrhizobium sp. | reverse complement strand
CCGCCGAGCGCCACCGGCACGAAGCCGTAGAAATTCAATAGCGCGCCGTTGGCGAAGAACGCCAGCAGCAATTCGCCGCCGGAAAATCCGGCGATGCCGCCGATCACGCCGGCAAGCGCATAGCTTGCGACGCGCAGGTTGCGCTCGGGCAGGCCAAGGGCGCGCGCGGCGAAATTGTCCTCGGCGATGGCGATGAAAGCGCGACCGACCAGGGTGCGACGATAGAGATATTCGAGGCCGACGATGGTGATCGCGCAGACCACCACCGGCAGCCAGAACTTTTCATCCCAAACTCCGCTGCCGAGCCCGATCAGGCGCGGAAAGGGCTGCGGCTCGGTGCCCCATTTGATCGCCGCCACCTGCTGGATCATCAGCGCCAGCGCCAGCGTCGAGAGCACGTAGAGATGCTGGTCGAGGCTCTTCAGCACGGGCCGCACCGCGACGAATTCGGTGATGATGCCGATGATCGCGCATCCGGCCAGCGTCAGGACAAAGCCTGCCAGGATGGGCATCCCGAGCTTCAGCGTGAACATCGAGCCGAACACGCCGCCGAGCATCGCGAACTGGCCGGCGGTAAAGCTCATCACCCGCGAGGTCGAGAACATGGTGTTGTAGGTGACGCCGACGAGCGCATAGATCGCGCCCGCCGCCAGACCGGATGCGAGGATGGAGGCGAGCACTGCCGCGCCCTCGTCCGCGCCTCAGGAATATCCAGGCGCCAGCGCGAAGGTGCCGTTCCTGGCGGTCGAAGCCTCCGACATCACGATCTCTTCGGTCGGAAAGCCGTTGTGCTGGGTCGGCGTGAAGGTGTAGTTGCCGAAATAGCCCGGATATTTCGTCAGCGAGTTCAAATAGGCGGTGATGCCGGCGCCGTCGGTGGATCCGCTGGTCTCGACCGCCTTGGCGAACAGCTCGACCGCGTCGATGCCGCCGGCGACCCACCACAGCAGCGTGTCGTTCAGCACGATCTTGGCCTTGGTCAGGCGTTCGACGAGGTCCTGGCTTTTCGCCGGCAGCTTGCCGGAACTGTCGTAGCTGCAGCTCTTGTAGCCGATGGCATAGACCTTCTTCCAGTTGTCGGGCTTCTCGACCAGACCGGCGATCTCGCCCGACGACAGCGACGGATGGCCGACAAAGGCGACGTCCCAGTTCATGGCGGCGCGGGTGTTGAACATCCGCGCTTCCATGCCCGTGGTGACGCTCCACACCACGATGACTTCGGCGCCGGCATTCCTGGCGCGCAGCATGTCCGGCGTCATGTCGGGCTGGGTCGCATCGATATTGGCCTGATAGACCACATCGGCGCCGTCCTTCTTGAACGCCGCCACCGATGCGCCGACGGCGGTCACGCCGTAGCCGGTGGTGTCGCCGATCACGGCGATCTTTTTCACCTTGAGGATGTTGAGACAATAGTTGCGGACGGCGTCGTCCCACTGGCTGTTGGACGGCGCCATGCGAAATGCGTTGGGAAACCTGGTGGTGTCGATCAGGGTTTCCACCACGCAAGGGTGGATGTTCGGCATCTTCGCCCGCGCCATGATCGGGGTGGTGGCCAGCGCCTCGCCCGAATTGAGCGGCCCCCAGATGCCATGGACCTTGAGCTGGCTGATCATTTCCTGCGTGGCGTTGACGGCCTTGGTGGGATCGCCCTGGGTGTCGCGGATGATGAGTTCGATCTTGCGGCCCTTGACGCCGCCGGCGGCATTGATGGCGTCGACCGCGAAGTTCACCCCGCGGTTAAAGCCGAGGGTCGGCGCCGAGCTCGGCCCGGTCATCGCAGCCAGGCAGCCGATCTTGATCGGCTCCGACTGGGCGATGGCGGGCGCCGGAAACGAAAATGATGCGGCGCCCAGCGCGCCGGCGCTGCCCAATAATACGTCACGACGTGAAATGGCCATGGAATGCGCTCCCTGTTCGCTTTGCGGCGCCCGTCTTTGGCTGCGGGACGTCCGTTTCGTTCGTGTTCCACGGCTCACGGCCGCTGTCGGTATGCCAAGGCAAATTTGAGCCTGATGGGGACGGCTTGTCCAGCCTTTATGGTCCGCGGCCACGACATGGCGCTACCCCTACTTCGTCAGCGCAACGCTCGTGCCGTCCCAGTCCTCGCCGGCCGGGTTGTCGCGCTGCTGCCGGCAGCGCGCGATCATCAGCGACGACGCCGCGTCCTGCCCGCGGATTTCAAGCACCTGTTCGAACGCGGCGATCGCGGCGGCAAAATCACGCGCGCGCCATGCGGCCAGACCGGCTTCGTAGCAGGTCACCCAGTCGAGCGCGCCTTCGAACTCATCGACCATGCCCAGCAGTTCGTAGATCTGCAGTCCACCCGCGCGCCCATAGACCGCGAGGCGGTCGAGCTCGCGAACCGCGATGCGGTCGCCGGCGAGGCGGCGGGTTTCGGGACCGATGATGATGGTGGTGCCGTAGACCTTGTTGGTGCTCTCGAGCCGGCTTGCGATGTTCACGGCGTCGCCGATCACGGTGTAGTTGAGGCGGACTTCGGACCCGATATTGCCGACCAGCATGTCGCCGGAATTGATGCCGATGCGGATCTTGACCGGCTGGCCGTTGTCGTCGGCAAGACCCGCTTTGTCCATGGCGCGCCGGCATGCCAGCGCGGCGCGGCAGCAATCGAGCGCGTGATCGGGATTGGCCGAAGGCGCGCCCCAGAACGCCATCACGGCGTCGCCGATGAATTTGTCGATGGTGCCGCCATGGCCCTGAACCTCCGCCGATACGGCGTCGAAATAGCGCGACAACAGCGGAATGATGCGGTCACCCAGCCGTTCCGACATGCCGGTGAAGCCGGCGAGGTCGATGAACATCACGCTCATCGGCCGCACCGCGCCGCCGAGCCGCGCGCCGGTGCCGTCGCCGATCAGCCGCTTGACGAGGTCGGCGGGGATATATTTCCTGAACGCGGCGAGCCCCTGCGCCATGTCACCGATCGCGCCGGAGAGATTTTCGATCTCGGTCAGCCGCGACGAATAGCGTTGAACCTTGTCGAGATCGAAGCGCTCGACATGCCGGATCTCGTTGACCACTTTCAGCAGCGGCGCCGCGATCAGGCGCTGCGCCAGCCACGCCGACAGCAGGCCGGCGATGGCGATCAGGACCGCGAGCCCGATCAGCAGTTTCCGGATCGTCGCCTGCACGGGGCCGAGAAATTCCGACTCCGGCACGACCGTCACCAGCGACCAGCCCGGAAAGGAAATCGGCGTCAGCACCGCCTGATACGCCCGACCCTCCCGCGTCACCTGGGCATGAAACGCCTGGCCCTCGCCGGGGTCGTAGGCGCGGCCGGCCTGCTTGACCGCATCGACCGCGACCGCAAACAGCGGATGATCGGTCTTCAACGGATGCAGCTCATCGGCATTCGGATCGGGCGCCGCGATCGCAGCCCCGCCGCGGTCGAGGATGAAGGCGCCGGCCGACTTGCCGACCGTGAGCTGCGACAGGAAGTTCGAAACCCGTGTCAGTTCGATGATGATCGCCAGCACCCCGGCCCGCTTCTGGTCGATATCGATCGGCGCTGCGAACGCCGCCGCCGGACGCTCGCCGTCGGGATGGCTCGTCAGGGTCGACCAGTGATCGTCGTTGGAGGCGATCGCCTCGCGAAACCATTCCTGGTCGGTGACGGAGTATCTGGTGTCCTCGACCCGGCGGTTCGTGAGCCGGATCTCGTTGCCGGCATTTTCATACTGGTCGATCCGCAGCTTGCGGTCGGGGTTGGTGAGCTCGAGCATTTCGATGCGGGAATCGCCGAGCTTGTGCCCGGCAAAGAACGATCCGTCCGGCCAGGCGAACGCCACCCAGGAAATCGTCGGCTGCGACTGCAATTGCGAGAGGAATACGAATTCGCGCTTCCTGACGTCGCTCGTCTCGATCACTTTTTCGACAAACAGCGTGCGCACCGCGGTCACGGAGGATCGCGCCTCGGTGGTGATCGACTGCAATTCGTCGCCGACCGCGGACACGATCTGGTCGTTGATGGTATCGGCGAGCGTCTGGCTGACCTGCTGGGCGGTACGCCACCACAATAGATGCACGCCGACGGCGCTGACGATGATCGACGTCAGGACGAGGGCTGAGATGGCGCTGCGGATGCCGATGCGCATGCGGGGGTTCCTGGCCTGCGGGCTGGTACCCGCAATACGGAATATCCTAGCGCTTGTTTCGCCGGCGGCGCCATCCCGGCTTTCCGGACACGGGCCTGTGAAGCGGCGGGGGTGAACTCAAATTATAGTAAGCTGTCATTCCGGGGCGTGAGCGAGGCGAACGAGCCCGGAATCCATAACCACGATCGGGAGTATGGATTCCGGGCCTGCGCCAAGAGGCGCATCCCGGAATGACGACTGAATTAACCTTGCGCGCCGCGAAACTTCTGGATTGTTGGTTTCATAAACGCCAAGACGGGGTTATGCCGGACGGCGAATATCCAGGGTCAAGCAATGAACGACGTCTCCATCCCGGCGGCCATGATCGCCGGTCTTGTCAGTTTCCTGTCGCCATGCGTGCTGCCGCTGGTGCCGCCTTATCTGATCTACCTCACCGGCGCGACCATCGAACACGTGGCCCATGACGAGACCGTGCAGGCTTCCAAGCGCGCGGTGATGGCCTCGGCGCTGGTGTTCGTGCTGGGCTTCTCCACCGTGTTCGTGGCGCTCGGCGCCAGCGCCTCCCTGGTCGGCGGCCTGATCCGCGCCTGGTCGGCGGAGCTCTCGATCGTCGCCGGCATCGTCATCATCGTGATGGGCCTGCATTTCCTGGGGCTGACGCGGATCGGCCTGTTGATGCGCGAAGGCCGGCTGAGGGCGCCGAAGCCGGTCGGATTATGGGGCGCCTATGTCATGGGGCTTGCCTTCGCGTTCGGCTGGACCCCCTGTATCGGGCCGATCCTCGCCGCGATCCTGTCGATTGCCGCGGCCGAAGCCACCGTGACCAAGGGTGCGGGCCTGCTCGCGGTGTATTCCGCCGGGCTCGGCATTCCATTCCTGCTGGCGGCGTTCATGATCGAGCAGTTTTCGTCGCTGTTTTCGCGGATGAAGCGGCATCTCGACCGCGTCGAGCGGGCGATGGGCGTGTTGATGGTGATCACCGGCATCGGCTTTCTCACCGGCGCCGTCTCCAGCGTCAGCATCTGGCTCCTGGAAACCTTCCCGGCACTGCAAAATTTCGGCTAGGACCCGTAACAGGCCGGCCGGCCGCGGCGAAACTCCTCCCAGACGGGGTTGCCGCCGTCGCGGCCGCGTCGGTTCGCGCGTGTTTTGCCTTGTTGAGACCGCCGGTGAAGTTTCAACCAAACGACAATATTCCGAAAGGGGGGTACCCATGAGTTTCATCGTCAATCTGCTCATCCTGCTGCCCGCGCGAATCGCGTCCTGTTTTTCCTGGGCGGGCCCGCTGCTGATGCGGCTCGTCGTCGGCTACACCTTCCTGCTGAGCGGCTGGGGCAAACTCACCAACCTGCCGCAGGTGATCGAGAATTTCGTCGGCTGGGGCATCCCTTTCCCGAACATCCTCACCCCCTTCGTGTCCGGCGTGGAATGTTTTGGCGGCGCCATGCTGATCCTCGGGCTGTTCACGCGCATCCCCGCCGCGATGCTCGCCGTGGTGATGGTCGTCGCCATCAAGTCCGCGAAATGGGGCGACGTCGATTCGCTGGAAACGCTGCTCGGCTTCGAGGAAGCGACCTATTTCGCCGCCTTCATGTGGCTTGCGATAGCAGGCCCCGGCGCCGCCTCGCTGGATCGGCTGCTGGTGAATGCGGCCGGGCATGCCGAGAAATCGACCTGAGAATTCACGTGAGCTCTCACGTTGCTGTGAGCTCACGGAAAGTCTGAGCCCGGATTTCAGTGGCGTCGTAGCTGTCGAAACCACCGAGCTCGGAGAGATGTCATGAAACTCGTCCGCATGGCCGCCCTCGCCATCGCCGCGCGGGCGGCGCTGAACTGAACGCAGCGGCCTGATTTTGTTGTGCAATGCGGCGAGACGGGTCGAGTTCCGGCTAATTGGTTGAAGCGCCGCATTTCCCAGGGCGCGGTCGCGACCGCATCATTGCCGCGTTGCGCAACGAAATACTCCTGAGGAGGCGGTGTTAGCGATAGACGGGATGTCCAAACCGAAAAAAAGAAAATTTTCTTTCGAAACTCGGTAACCAATTCACCCGATGCCCCGTAGCTGTTCCTGGACGAGCACCCAGATCGTGGTGGCCCCGGTTGCTCCGCGGAAGCCCCCGCGACTTGACGGCTTGTCCGAGCCTTCCGTTCGTTGTGCGGTTCGTGATCGAACGATCATCGGATGCGCACGGCGTCACTTTTTCGTCAAACAATCATCGAGGAGACCGTCATGAAGTTGAATTCCAAGTCCGGTGCGACGCTCGCAGCCGCCGCTGCCACCCTGTTCCTCGCCGGCTCGGTCGTATCGACCACATCGACCCCCGCCAACGCCGCCATGGGCAAGTGCATGGCCGGCAACGCCTGCAAGGGCCAGAGCGCCTGCAAGGGCAATGGCAATTCCTGCAAGGGCCTGAACGCCTGCAAGGGCAACGGCTTCTCGATGACCGGCGAAAAGCAGTGCGCCAGCATCGGCGGCAAATACGTCAAGTCCTGATCGCCCATTTTCCGACGCAAAGGGGGCTCGGCCGGGCCGGGTCCCCCATCATTTCGACGGCCGGCCTAAAATAAGGCTGGAGGGCCGCGTAACCAAATCCAGCCAACGCGCGTAGTGATAGCTGGTGCAGTCCGTGAGCGGTGGCCGACGCGGCTTGCGGGCGATGCGCCTTCCCACTCTTTCTCGAGGAGATGCTCATGAAGATGACTTCCAAGTCCGGCGCCGCCATTGCCGCCGCCGCAGCCACCCTGTTCCTGGCGGGTGCGACCATGTCGACCGTGACCTACGCCGCCGGCGAAGGTAAGTGCATCGGCGCCAATGCCTGCAAGGGCCAGAGCGCCTGCAAGGGCGGCAACCATGCCTGCAAGGGCCAGAACGCCTGCAAGGGTCAGGGCTTCTCGGCCATGACCAAGGACAAGTGCGAAGCCGCCAAGGGCAAGTACGAACCCGCCTGACGCGAAGGCAGTCCGGGAACGGGGCCCGGTGTAGGCCGGGCCTCTTTTCCATGATAATTTGATCGCGAAATACGCCGCACCGCGCCATGCGCCGGTGCCGTTCGCGCGGAGACATCATGAACGTCGCAAGCAGATTGCCAGACACCCCGGCGGCGGCGCTTGCGGAGCGCCCGAAGAAATCCGCCAGGAAATCCGCCATGGCATCCGCCAAGCCGCCGTTCCTCGGTTTTGGCCTCGGCCTGCGCGCGCAGCACTACGACGAAATCCTCTCCGGCAATCCGCCGATCGACTGGTTCGAGGTGATCAGCGAGAACTACATGCTGCCAGGCGGCAATCCGCTTCGCATCCTCGACCGGATTTGCGCGCGCTACCCCGTGGTGATGCACGGCGTATCGCTGTCGATCGCATCCACCGCGCCGCCCAATTTCGATTATCTGCAGGGCCTGAAAGAACTCGCAAAGCGCGTCGAGCCGAAATGGGTGTCTGATCATCTGTGCTGGACCGGCGTGCATGGCAAGAACCTGCACGATCTGCTGCCGATCCCCTACACCAGCGAAGCGCTCGATCACGTCGTCAGCCGGGTTCAGCTGGTGCAGGACTTTCTCGGCCGCGCCATCGTGCTCGAGAACGTCTCCACCTATGTCCAGTTCAACAATTGCGAAATGACGGAATGGGAATTCCTTTCCGAGCTTTCGCGCCGCTCCGGGTGCTGGCTCCTGTTCGACGTCAACAACGTCTATGTCAGCGCCTTCAACCACGGCTACGATCCGCTCGCCTTCCTCGACGGCATCCCGGTGGACCGCGTGGTGCAGTTTCACATGGCCGGCCACAGCCATATGGGCACGCATATCATCGACACCCACGATCACCCGGTGTGCGAGGACGTCTGGGATCTCTACGCCGCGGCCCTGAAGCGGTTCGGCCGCGTCTCGACCATGATCGAGCGCGACGACAACATCCCGCCGCTCGACGAACTCCTGCTCGAGGTCGTCAGGACCCGCGAGATCGCCGAAAAAATCCTGCCGGCGGGCAAGCTTGCGGGATGAGCGATTTTGCGCGGCAGCAGGGCGAGTTCCAGCGCGGCATCCTGGCCGGCGACGACAGCATTCTGGCCGAAATTCTCGACAGCCCCCGCGAAAAGCGCGAGACGCTGTTCGGCGTCTACCGCTATGCCTATGGCTCGCGGCTGGTCGAGGCCATGCGCAACGACCACGAGCTCCTGCATCTTTATCTCGGCGACGAGATGTTCGACGAGATGGGCCATGCCTATGTCAAGGCAAGGCCATCCGAGCATCCGAACCTGCGCTGGTTTTCGCAAGGCCTGCCCGATTTCCTGAAATCGGCGGAGCCCTACCGCGATCATCCCGCGCTGTCGGATCTCGCCGCGCTGGAAAAGGCGCTCAACGACGCCTTCGACGCGACCGATGCCCCGGTGCTGGAGCTGACCGACATGGCCTCGTTTGCGCCGGAGATCTGGAACGATCTGATATTCCGGCCTCACCCCAGCGCATTGAGGCTCGATCTTGCGACCAACGCCTCGGCGATCTGGCTGGCGCTCAAGAACGACGAAACACCGCCGGATGCGGAAATATTGCAACAGCCTTCGCGCCTGTTGATCTGGCGCCAGGACACCACGCCGATGTTTCGCGAGCTGGCCACCGAGGAAGCGATGATGTGGGACGAAGCCGCCAATGGAATCCCGTTCGGCGTCCTCTGCGAAATGCTCGCGACCTATGACGACCCCGACGGCGCGGCCGCGCGCGGCGCCGGCTATCTGCATGGCTGGGTCACATCGGGAAGTTTGACCGCCGTCTCGGTCGGCGACTAGAGCATGATCCGGAAAAGTGGGTACCGGTTTTCCGAACAGATCATGCTCAAACAAAGAGATAGAGCGAGATGACGACTCGAAGAAAAGTCATCACGCTCTAGATGAAAGGTCCGCCCCATGGGCACGGACGCCGGTCGGAATTTTATCGAGAACCTGAGCTGGGACGAAGTCGCGCGGCGCATTGCCGGGGGCAGCACCGCGATTCTGCCGATCGGCGCCGCGACCAAGCAGCACGGATTCCATCTGCCGCTGAATACCGACCGCATTCAGGCCGAGCTGCTGGCGGCGAGAGTGGCCGAACCGATCGGCGCGTTGATCTGGCCGACCGTGACTTACGGATACTATCCCGCCTTTGTCGAATACGCCGGCAGCAGCAGCCTGTCGGCATCGACATTCGAGGCTGTCGTGCATGAGATCGCCACTGGAATCCTCGACGCCGGCTGCATATCGCTGTTGGTGCTCGATACCGGGATCAGCACGCTGGCCCCGGTCGAACGCGCGCTGGCGCGTCTCGACGCCGGCCAGGTCATGCATTTGCGGATTCACGAAGGCCCGCGCTACCGGCGCGCCGCCGAGGCGCTGGCCGGGCAGAGCCATGGCGGCCATGCCGACGAACTCGAGACTTCGCTGATGCTGGCGCTGGCGCCGCAACGCGTCGACATGGCGCGCGCCGAAGCAAGCCCGGCCCTGAAGCAGCAGGTGCCGGGTCGTCTGACGTCCTTCGACAGCAATTCGCCGAATTACAGCCGCTCCGGCAGCTACGGCGATCCGACCCTGGCGACATCGGCCAAGGGTGAAATCCTGCTGGCGGCGATGCTCGGCGATCTCACCGAACAGGTGGCGGCCTTGATGGCCGAGCAGCCAGTTGGCAAGCAGCGACCGAACCCGATCCGAGGCAAATTCCTGTGAAGAGCACCGCGAGATTTCGCTGGATCGTCGTGGCGGCGCTGATGGCGGCGACATTGGCAGGCGTGGCCTCCTTCCATGCCGATGCGCAATCGGAATTCATGCGCGGCAATCGCATGCCCTATGATGCCTTCGACAAGTTGCCGAAGACCGACCTCGACGTGCCCGGCGGCACCATCCAGGTCGCGTTGGCGCCCGGCAACATCGCCCTGCCCCAAGAAAAGATACTGGACTGGATCAGGACGTCGGCGAAGGCGGTCTCGACCTATTACGGCCGGTTTCCCGTCAGCTCGCTGAGACTGCTGCTGGTGCCCGTCGATGGCGCGCGCGTACGCGGCGGCACGACCTGGGCTTATCGCGGCGCCGCCATCCGCGTGCTGATCGGGCGCGATGCCAGCGAGGACGATCTGCGGCGCGACTGGGTCATGGTGCACGAGATGGTGCATCTGGCTTTGCCCGACATGGACGATCGCAACGCCTGGCTGTCGGAAGGGCTCGCGGTTTACGTCGAGCCGGTTGCACGCGTGCAGTCCGGCGATCTAAGCGCCAGGGAAATCTGGCAGGCGATGGCGCGCGACATGCCGAAAGGCCTGCCGCAAGCCGACGACCAGGGCCTCGACAACACCGACAGCTGGGGCCGGAAATATTGGGGCGGCGCGATATTCTGCCTGCTCGCCGATATCGAAATCCGCAAGCGCACCGGCAATCGCCTCGGCTTGCAGGACGCGATGCGCGGCGTGATCGAAGCCGGCGGCAATC
>NZ_JBAVNZ010000139.1:0-1577 GCF_049691595.1 Bradyrhizobium sp. | reverse complement strand
TGGACGGTCGGGCTTGCCGGGCGTCGTCGATCGTCACTTCCTAGACCGCTTCGGCGCCGCGATCTTGATCTCGATGGTCGACGGCACGATCCAGGCGGCCGCCCAGTCCCGGGGCGGAAGCGGCACTGTCATCTACAACCCGAGCAACGCCTCCGATGTAGTGACGGAAGTCCTCAAGAGCACGGTGAACATTCCACCGACGGTTCGCAAGCAGAACGGCGATCGAATCCAGATCCTGGTCGCCCGGGATCTCGACTTCCGCTCTGTGTATGAACTCAGGTCGACGGCCAATGCACGCTGAAGCGTCCAATCTGGCGGGTGCTGTAACGGTGGGCGAGGTCTCGTCACTTGAACTCATGCTTCGCCCGTTGCGGCCCTTTCTCGTGTCTCCCGAGATCACTGAGCTATGCATCAACCGGCCCGGAGAGCTGTTCATCGAATCACGGGAAGGCTGGCGATGCGAGCGCCTGCCGTTCGCGGACTTCGACTGGTGCCGCAGGCTCGCGAAGCTGATCGCCAATTCGACCCGCCAGCGCATCGATGAGGAGTCACCGATCCTCTCAGCCTCACTGCCAGGTGGCGAGCGCGTGCAGCTGGTGATGCCGCCGGCCACGACTGCGGGATGCGTGGCGATCACGATCCGTCGGCCGTCGGAGTCTGTCTGGTCCCTCAGTGAACTCAGTGCCAGCGGGATCTTCCGCTCGACTCGGCGGGCGAGCGATGCGCTCGATGCGACCGAGACCGAGCTGCTGCGGCTCCTCGATGTCCAGGACTACGAGACGTTCATGCGGCTGGCGGTTAGGAGCCGCAAGAACATCGTGGTCTCCGGGCCAACGGGATCTGGCAAGACCACGTACACGAAGGCACTGATCCGGGAGATTCCGCCAGACGAGCGGCTGATCACCATCGAAGATGCACGCGAACTCGTCCTCGATGATCACCCCAATCACGTCCGGCTCTACTACAGCAAGGAACACCAGGGACAGGCGAAAACCACGCCACGGCAGTTGCTCGAAGCCTGTCTGCGCATGAAGCCGGACCGCATCCTCCTGGCCGAGCTGCGCGCCGACGAAGCATTCGACTATCTGCGCAATGTGAACTCCGGCCACCCGGGTTCGATCACGAGCGTGCATGCAGCCAGCGCCGAACTCGCATTTGAGCAGCTGGTTCTGTTGGTCAAGCAGAGCCGCGCGGGTTCGGAACTGGCGCGCGCAGACATCAAGAGTCTGCTGCTTCTGCTCGTCGACATCGTGATCCAGTTTGGTGTGGATCGTCATGAGCGGTTCATCAAAGAGATCTGGTATGACCCCGCACGCAAGCGCAGCGCCCTGGCAGCCGCCCGCTAGTCCAGCGCGGCGCACGCTCGCGCTGAAGATCGTCGCGGGCTTCGCGGCGGCACTGATGGTCGCGGCGTACCTGGCCGGCTACGTGTTCCTGTGGTCGCTGCACCTCAACCCGCGCGAGGCGTCGCCGCTGACGGTGGTCCGTTACGGCTACTACTACGGAGATCGGGAAGCGATCCGCAAACGGTTGTTCCTGAGTACGGCGGCCGGCGGTGCGATGGTGCTGGCGAGCGC
>NZ_JBAVNZ010000138.1:0-1599 GCF_049691595.1 Bradyrhizobium sp. | reverse complement strand
GTTCCGGGTCGATTGGTCCTCCGCGGCCGATTTGGGTAACTTTTCCGCGATTCGCGGTCACAACCTTGACTGCGGCGACGTATAACGTGTGGCACCCGTTCCGCCGGTTGGATCAGGCTGCCGACAGGAATCATCCGGCAGAACCTGGTTGAGGGATTTTATGGAAACGCTGCTGCTTCCGTTCTCGCCGCGCTTCATCGTGCTGACGATTTGCGCCGTCGTCACCGCACTGCTGCTCTCGATCGGGATTCTGGATGCCAATCCCAAGGTATGGGAACTGGTCTTGATTCCGATTCTGATTTTCGGCGCCCTCACATTGCTCGGCGTTCGCGATCTCCTGCAGAAGAGCCACGCGGTCCTGCGCAACTATCCGATCTCGGCGCATCTGCGTTTCCTGCTCGAAGAGATCCGGCCGGAGATGCGGCAATATTTCTTCGAGAGCGAGAAGGACGGCATGCCGTTCAGCCGCGACACCCGCGCGGTGGTCTATCAGCGTGCCAAGATGGTGCTGGACAAGCGGCCATTCGGCACCCAGGAGGACGTCTATCGCGAAGGCTATGAATGGATGCACCATTCGGTGGCGCCGAAGGCGCGTGCGGCGGAGAAATTCCGCGTCGCCATCGGCGGCCCGGACTGCACCAGGCCGTATTCGGCCTCGGTCTTCAACATCTCGGCCATGAGTTTTGGCGCGCTCAGCCCCAATGCGGTGCGCGCGCTGAACGCGGGCGCGAAGAAGGGCGGCTTCGCGCACGACACCGGAGAGGGCGGCGTCAGCCCTTATCATCGCGAGAACTGCGGCGACATCATCTGGGAAATCGGTTCCGGATATTTCGGCTGCCGCAACCGCGACGGTTCGTTCAATCCGGAAGAATTCGCGCGCGTCGCCGCTGACGGCCAGATCAAGATGGTCGAGCTCAAGGTCAGCCAGGGCGCCAAGCCCGGGCATGGCGGCGTGCTGCCGGCGGCCAAGGTCTCGGAAGAGATATCCAGGATCAGGGGCGTCGCCATGGGCGAGGACTGCATCTCGCCGGCGTCGCACCGGGCATTTTCGACGCCGCTGCAGATGATGGCCTTCATCGGCGAGATGCGGCGGCTGTCCGGCGGCAAGCCCGCCGGTTTCAAATTGTGTATCGGCCATCCCTGGGAGTTTCTCGCGATCTGCAAGGCGATGCTGCAGAGCGGAACCTATCCTGATTTCATCGTGGTCGACGGCAACGAAGGCGGCACCGGCGCGGCGCCGCTCGAATTCATGGATCATCTGGGCATGCCGATGCGCCAGGGCGTCAATTTCGTCCACAACGCGCTGATCGGCATCAATGCGCGCGATCGCATCAGGATCGGCGCCGCCGGAAAGATCGCGACCGCCTTCGACATGGCGCGCGCGATGGCGCTCGGCGCCGACTGGTGCAATTCGGCGCGCGGCTTCATGTTCTCGCTGGGTTGCATCCAGTCGCTGAGCTGCCATACCGACCGCTGCCCGACCGGCGTTGCCACCCAGGACCCCTCGCGCAGCCGCGCGCTGGTGGTGCCGCACAAGATCGAGCGGGTGTACAATTATCATCACGCCACGCTGCACGCGCTGGCCGAGCTGCTCGCCGC
>NZ_JBAVNZ010000137.1:0-8893 GCF_049691595.1 Bradyrhizobium sp. | reverse complement strand
GCACCACCCGACGCATCATGGCGGGCGACCTCTCCGGACGCCTGCCGGTCGGGCGCAGCGGCGACGAGCTCGACCGCCTCGCGGAAAACCTCAACGCCATGCTGGAGCGGATCGAGGCCCTGATGATGGGCTTGAAGGAAGTTTCCGACAATATCGCCCACGATCTGAAGACGCCGCTGACGCGTCTGCGCAACCGCGCCGAAGAGGCGCTGGCGCGGTCCGGCAGCGAAGCCGATTACCGTGCGGCGCTTGAACGGACCATCGAGGAATCCGACGGCCTGATCCGCACCTTCAATGCGCTGTTGATGATCGCGCGGGCCGAATCCGGGCAGGCGCGCGGCAATATGATCGATTTCGACGCCGCCGAGGTTGCGCGCGGCATCCACGAACTCTACGAGCCGCTGGCCGAAGACAACGGCATGACGCTCCGCGTCAAGACCGCGCCCGCGCGGCTTCACGGCAATCGCGAACTGATCAGCCAGGCCCTGGCCAATCTGGTCGAGAATGCCATCAAATACGGCAAACCGGTTCCGGCCGCGCAGCCGCTCGGCGCCGACGCGGTCGCCGGAGCCAGGGAGATCCTGATCGAGGCGCGGCGCGAAGGCTATTCCGTGCTGCTCAGCGTCACCGACCACGGTCCCGGCATTCCGGAAGGCGACCGCAAACATGCGATCGAGCGGTTCGTTCGGCTCGAGGCCAGCCGCACCTTGCCGGGTTCCGGGCTCGGCCTCAGTCTGGCGTCGGCGGTGGCGACGCTGCATGGCGGCGAACTCCGGCTTGACGATTCGCATCCGGGGCTGATCGCGACATTGGCGATCCCGGCGATCGGCGGCGCAGGCGACAGGCTTGCGGCTCAAATGCAGGATGTGCCACAGAAGACGGCATGAACTCATCCGCGCCTGTTATGGAGCGACACGCTCTGGCCGCGCGCTTCGTGGACGGACCGCATGTCTCCGCTTCCAGTCAAGCCGAACAACGCCTGGGAGATTGGCTCGCCGAGCTCGAGCCGCGGCAATCGGCTGCGATCGGGGAATGGCTGGATCGTCCGTTCGCCAAAGCCATTCTGCTCGGCATTGCCGAATTCTCGCCCTATCTGTTCGACCTGGTCCGTGCCGACGCCGCGCGGCTGATCCGGCTGCTCGGATGCGATCCGGAGCAGCATCTCTCGACGCTGATCGAGCAGACCTCGCGCGAGGTGTTCGCCGCCGCCGGCGAAACCGACGTGATGCATCTGCTCCGGCGCATGAAAGCGGAAGCAGCCCTCTTGATCGCGTTGTGCGACATCGGCGGGGTCTGGCCGGTGATGCGGGTCACGGCGGCGCTGACCGATCTGGCGGTTGCCTCGGTGCAGTCGGCGCTCGGCTTCCTGCTGCGGCAGGAGGTGGCGCGCGGCCGGATGAGGCCTGCCAATCCCGATCGTCCCGAGGAGGGCTGTGGCCTGATCGTGCTGGCGATGGGCAAGATGGGCGCGGGCGAGCTGAATTTTTCCAGCGATATCGATCTGATCGTGTTTTTCGATCCGGCCGCGACGTCGCTGGTCGAGGATATCGAACCGCAGCCGTTTTTCGTGCGGGTTACCCAGGCTCTGGCGCGACTGCTGCAGCAGCGCTCGGGCGACGGTTATGTATTCCGGGTCGATCTGCGATTGCGGCCCGATCCCGCCTCGACCCAGGTCGCGATCTCGACCGAGGCGGCGCTGCATTATTACGAGCGGGAGGGGCGGACCTGGGAACGCGCCGCCATGATCAAGGCGCGGCCCTGCGCCGGCGATCCTCGGGCAGGGGAGGCACTGCTGGCGGAAGTCGCGCCGTTCGTCTGGCGCAAGCATCTGGATTTCGCGGCGCTGGCCGACGTCCACGACATGAAGCGGCAGATGCAGACCTATCGCGGCCAGAGCGGGATCGCGGTGGAGGGCCATAACGTCAAGGTTGGACGCGGTGGCATCCGCGAGATCGAGTTTTTCGCGCAGACCCAGCAATTGATCGCCGGCGGCCGGCATCCGCAATTGCGGGTAAGATCGACGCTGGAGGCGCTGAACGTATTGGCATCGAGCAACTGGATCACGTTCGAGGCACGCGATCAGCTCACGGCAGCCTATGAATTCCTGCGGCGGGTCGAGCATCGGCTGCAGATGATCGCGGACGAACAGACCCATGCGCTGCCCGAACAGGCCGAAGCGGTGGAGCGTTTTGCGCATTTCCTCGGCTATCAAAGCCGCGCCGCCTTCGCCGGCGATCTGATCGGGCATCTTGATATCGTGCAGGGGCACTACAGCCGGCTGTTCGAGGGCGATCCGACCGGCACCGTCAAGCTTCCGATGGTCGATTACGGCGCCGGTCCCGACGATCCGCGCCTGTTGGACCATCTTGCGACGCTCGGATTCAAGCAGCCGATCGCGGTCGCGAAAACGATTCAGCAATGGATGGAGGGTGACTATCGCGCGCTCCGCGCCGAGGCGACCAGAAACGCCTTTGTCGAGTTCATTCCCGGCCTGATCGACGGCCTCGCACGTGCGGAAGAGCCTGACAATGCGGTCGCGGCCTTTGATCGCTTTCTCGGGGCGTTGCAGCGCGGCGGACGGCTGATTTCGCTGCTGAGCCAGAACCGCGACCTCGTCGCCCTGGTGGCGCTGATCCTGGGCGCTGCGCCGCGGCTTGGCGACATGCTGGCGCGCCAGCCGCAGATCATGGACGGGCTGATCGATCCGCGCTTCTTTGGCGCCATGCCGGACCGCAAGGAGTTGTCCGGGCGGCTCGCGGCAACGCTCGGGGATGCCGACTCCTATGAGGATTTCCTCGATCGCCTCCGGCTGTTCGGCCAGGAAAGCCTGTTCCTGATCGGCAGCCGCATTCTGTCCGGCACGGTGTCGGCGCAGCAGGCCAGCATCGCCTTTGCCGACGTCGCCGAGGGCATCGTCCACACCGTGCATGGCCTTGTGACCGACCAGTTCGCCGCGCAATACGGGCGGATCAAGGAACAGCAGACCGCGATCCTCGCGATGGGCCGGCTCGGCAGCCGCGAGATGACGGCGTCCTCCGATCTCGACCTGATCCTGCTCTATGATTTCGACCATGAACATCCGGATTCCGACGGCGCGCGTTCGCTGCACGGCGCGCAGTATTTTGCCCGCTTCACCCAGCGGCTGATCAGCGCATTCACGACGCGGACCAATTACGGCGTGCTCTACGACGTGGACATGCGGCTGCGTCCGTCGGGACGCGCCGGGCCCGTGGCCTCGCGGGTCGACGCGTTTGCCGACTATCAGGAGCGCGACGCCTGGACCTGGGAGCACATGGCGCTGACAAGGGCGCGGGTGATCTCATCCCCGCCGGAACTCCGCGCCAGGATCGAAGGGATCATTCGCGGCGTGCTGACGCGGCCGCGCGATGCCGCGGGCACCGCCGCCGACGTCGCAGACATGCGCCGGGCGATCGCGCTGGAGAAGGGCGAGGACGACGTCTGGGACCTCAAGCTTGCCGCCGGCGGCCTGGTCGACATCGATTTCATCGCGCAGTATCTCCAGCTCATCCATGCCGCGCACACGCCGGAGATTCTTAGCGTCAGCACGCTCCAGGTGCTCGACAATGCCGCGCGGCTCGGCGTGCTGCCGCCATCGGAGGCCGAAATCCTGCGCGCGGCGGCGCGGCTCTACCATGACCTGACGCAAATCCTGCGGCTTTGCGTTGCCGGAAAGTTCAATCCGGGAACGGCGGGCGAGGATCTGTTGCGCGTGATGGCGCGCGCCGGCGACACGCCTGATTTCTCGACGCTGGAAGCGCGGCTGCGCGAGACCCAGGCCGAGGTGAGGCGGGTGTTCAACGCCGTGGTTGGCGGCGAAGCCTAGTTAGCTCCTCGAAAGCGGGATCGCGATGCAGGACGATCCGGGCTACCTCGATCCAATCAGCACCATCCGCGTCGGCGTCGAGCAGGCGCAAATAGGTCACGAAATGCGCCTCGTCATATGGGGTGATGTCGGGACCGTCAGGCGCCTCGTCGTCGACATCGGGATCAAGTTCAGGCTTTACACGCACAGCGCACCCTCTCTTTTCCGATGGATATCCGCAAGCCGAGCGCGCGGGCCTGAGCGCGCGCTATGTCGGCGCGATCGAGCGTGGTGACGTGTCGGCGAGCGTCACCGTGCTCGGACGGATTGCGGAAGCGCTGGGGGTCGAGCCGGGTGATCCGCTGCTGCGGCGATCCTACCGAAAAGGCTGAGCCGCCGCGTTAAGGGCCGATCAAGGCCCGGACATCTTTAAGCAAGACGAAGAGGTGCATGGGATCGCTGGGCGACGCGATGAAATCGAAGCGTTCGTAGAAGGCCCGCGCCTCATCATCCTTGGCGTGGACGGCGAAGGCCCGAAGGCCGGCGATCTCGGCCGCCGCGAGCGTCCGGGCGAGCGCGTCCTTCAAAAGACCGGACCCGATCCGTTTTCCCGCCCAGGCGCTGGCGACCGCGAGGCGGGCGAGGATCATCAGGGGAATCGGATGCCGCGCGACGCCCTTGCGTAGCCGCTCCGGTGCATCCTCGTAGGCCACGTCCCCGAACGCCAAGGTGTAGAAGCCGACAACCTCGTCTTTCGAGAAAGCCAGATAAGTCTGCGAGCTGTTGGAAAGCTGGCTCTGGAGGGCGAAGCGGATCAGGAAGCGGTTCAACGGTTCCTTGCCGCAATCGAACCCCTCGACGCGATGGTCACGCCGCAGCTTCTCGATGCGGAACGTCATCTATTCGGTCGGCGCTGGCTCGAACACGCTGGGTTCGGTCAACAGCCGCTGGAGCCGCGGCAGGGGCCGGGACGGCGCATCGAGCGCGGCCAGAAACGCCTTCCAGCGCGCCGCGTCCAGCCCAAAATGCTGACGATCAGGCAAAGCTTCCTGTGCGCGGTCGAGCGCACTCTCCAGCACGAACTCGCTGACCGAGCGCCGCGAGGCTTGCGCGGCGGCGTTCAGCACCCGCTTCGCCTCCGGCGTCAGGCGCAAATCGAGTTTCTCGGATCTGGTCGCATTGGCCATGATGACTTCTCCTGGCTCGCTATCTAGCACATCTGGCCTGCTTTGTCATGACATTGTCTGGCGTTTTCAAAAAACTAACTGGGTCTTCTTCAACTTCTCAAGGGCGGCGCCGATGTCGGGACCAGGTCCGGCGCCGCCGGCGGCTTTTTGGCGTATTGGTGCTCTTCCGGCCGTGATATCTGTCAAAATCATAGATGCCTTCGATGAGGCTTTCCTCTTGATCGACAAGCTTGAACTTCTGCTGGCCCTGGCAAAAGAGCGGCATTTCGGACGGGCCGCCGAAGCCTGCGGCGTCACCCAGCCGACGATGTCGACCAGCCTCAAGCAGCTCGAGGAAATTCTCGGCGTCATGCTGGTGCAGCGCGGCTCCCGCTTTCAGGGCTTTACGCCCGAAGGCGAGCGCACGCTCGACTGGGCGCGGCGCATCGTCGGCGACGCCCGCGCGATGCGGCAGGAGATCAACGGACTGAAGGACAAGCTGTCGGGCGAGATCAGGTTAGCTGCGATGCCCACCGTGCTCGGCATGGTGGCATCGCTGACGACGCCGTTTCGCGCGCGCCACCCCGATGTGCGCTTTCGTATCCAGTCCTGCACCTCGGCCGACGTGCTCGGCCTGTTGGAGAATCTCGAGGTCGATGCGGGTCTGACCTATATCGAGAACGAGCCGATCGGAAAGGTCCGCACCATCCCGCTCTACAACGAGAGCTACCGCCTGCTGACCTCGCCGGACGGCATGTTCGGCGACCGCGATCAGGTCACCTGGAGAGAAGTGGGGCAGGTGCCGCTGTGCCTGCTGACGCCGGACATGCAGAACCGGCGCATCATCGACCGCGCGCTGCGTTCGGTCGGCGCGGAGGCGACGCCGACGCTGACCTCGAACTCGCTATTGGTTCTCTTCACCCACGTGAAGACCGGACGCTGGGCCAGCGTGATGCCGGCGAAACTCGCGGAAACGCTGGGGCTGAAGGACAGCGTCCGCAGCATTCCGATCGTCGATCCCGTGGTCGATTACAGCATCGGGCTGGTGATCCCGCAGCGCGACCCGATGACGCCATTGATCGCCGCGCTGGTGCAGGTCGCGCGCGAAGTCGCCCCGACGCTGGACAGCTAGAACCTGCATTTGGATCCGCGCCTTCGTATCATGCGCTGCACAAAGCCGGAGGCGCCTCGGCTGATCTGCGAAAGGTGCATGACGTAGTTATCTTTATGTTTGGTCAGATAAATACAGCCGTATCGGGAGAGAAGAGTTCTCGCTCGGGTTGAAAAAAGATCGAGGCTGCATCACAAAACTTGTCTGTTGCCTCTTTTTGGCCGAGTTCGACCGTTCAGCTTGGCAGCTCCCTGAATGCGATCACGAATCGCAATGTTGGGCGAAGGCATCAGTGCAGAAATCGAGAGGGGCAATGTCATCGTCCTCGGATCAGACACGGCGTACGATCATCCTGACGGCTGTTGCCGCGGCGGCGCACATGGCGGCATCGAATCCTGCCGCTGCTGCCGACGAGGATCTGCCCGGCAGTGACGAGCGCCCTCAAAAAGCCGACGTTCTCGTATTCGCCGAGGGGGAACGTGCGGGAGAAATCATCAATCCGAAGGATCTGACGCTCGGCGGACCGCCGGTTCGCGCATGGCCAAAGGATCCAAAAACCTCAGTGATACGCAAAGGTTCTCGGTTAAACGAGGTGCTGGTCGTAAGGCTTGATCCGGCCGAACTGGATGACGAGACGCGCGCACGCGGGGCCGACGGAATCGTTGCGTATTCGGCCATTTGCACCCACGCCGGATGTCCCATCACAGCCTGGGTCAAGGGGGCGGCGGGTGACAAGGCTGTCTTGCAGTGCGTTTGTCATAATTCCGAATTCGATCCCCGGCAAAGCGCGCAAGTCGTATTCGGGCCAGCGCCCCGGCGTCTTGCGGCGCTTGCGCTGGCGACAGCCGATGGCGCGCTCACGGTAACTGCGGCATTTGGTGGAAAGGTAGGAGCACAGCAAGCAGGGTAGCGGCAGCCCGGTCGGCTTCCGCGCAACCATAAACAGATCAACAAAACAACAGGGAGGAGCATCTATGACTATGAAGCAATGCCTATTGTCGAGTGTGGTCGCGTCCACGTGCCTTTTCTCCATCGCCGCCGGCGCCGGCCCGATCGAGAAATACAGCCCGGTGACCGCCGATCGCCTCAAGAACCCGGAACCCGGCAACTGGATGCACTATCGCCGGACCTATGACGGGCAGGGATACAGCCCGCTCGACCAGATCAACACCTCGAACGTGAAAAGTCTCACCCCGGTGTGGACCTTCTCGACCGGCGTGATCGAAGGGCACGAGGCGCCACCGATCATCAACAATGGCGTGATGTTCGTCGCGACCCCGATGGGGCAGGTGATCGCCCTGAACGCCAAAACCGGCGACGAGTACTGGCGATACAAGCGCCAGCTTCCGGACGATCTGTTCCAGCTGCATCCGACCAGCCGTGGTGTGGGCCTGTGGCAGGACAAGCTGTACCTGGCGACGACCGACGACCACGTCGTCGCGCTCGATGCCAAGACCGGCAAAGTGGTCTGGGATACCAAAGTTCAGGACTACAAAAAGGGGCAGTATCTGACGCTGATGCCCTTGGTGGTGGAAGGCAAGGTGATCGTCGGCGGTTCCGGCGGTGAATACGGCGTACGAGGCTATGTCGTTGCGTTCGATGCCGACACCGGCAAGGAACTGTGGCGGACCTTCACCATCCCCGGCGAGGGCGAGAAGGGCAACGAAACCTGGAAGGGAGACGACTGGAAATCGGGTGGCGGATCAGCCTGGATGACAGGCACCTACGACATCGACACCAGGACGATCTATTGGGGTACCGGCAACGCTGCGCCTTGGCCAGGCGATACTCACCCCGGTGACAATCTCTACACCACCTCGGTGCTCGCGCTCGATCCCGACAGCGGCAAGATCAAGACATACCACCAGTACCACCAAAACGATTCCTGGGATTGGGACGAGGTGGAGGCACCGATGCTGGTCGACCTGCAACGGGACGGACGCTCCTTCAAGAGCCTGATCCATCCCGGCCGCGATGCGATCTTCTGGGTACTCGAGCGCAAGCCGGACCGGATCAATTATGTCGCCGGCTGGCCTTTCGTCTATACCGATGTCTGGAAGGGCATCGAGCCCGAGACCGGCAAGCCCATCGTCGACCCGGCCCACAAGCCGGTTGTTGGCAAGCGGGTTGAATTCTGTCCGTCGCTGTGGGGCGGCAAGGATTGGCCGTCGGCGGCGTATAGTCCGAAGACCGGCCTGGTTTACGTTCCCGCCAACGAGAACTTCTGCGGCGGCTTTACCGGCGAGAAGGTGCCATTGGTTCCAGGCCAGCTTTGGCTCGGCACCAGGCCTGAAGACATCGGTTTGTCGGCTCGTCCCGGCGCCGATCATTTTGGCGAACTGCAGGCGTGGGACCCGGCAACCGGCAAGAAGGTCTGGTCGCACAACTTCGCCAAGTCCCAGTTGTTTGGTTCGGTGACGGCCACCGCGGGTGATCTCATCCTGGTCGGGGGCACCAACGACCGGATGTTCCGGGCCTTCCATGCCAAGACGGGCGAGCTGCTCTGGGAGCAAAAGACCAACTCGGGCATCATGGGCATGCCGATCGCCTATGAGGTCGACGGCACGCAATATATCGCGGTCCAGTCGGGTTGGGGCGTAGACGCCCAGCGCATTCAGGACGCGCTCTCAAAGGATAAGAAGCTCGGTATCGAGGACAACGTGCCTCAGGGCGGCGTCGTCTGGGTGTTCGCCGTCAAGAAGTAACGGCCGGGATCGTTGCTCCGGCAACGAGCCAGATACGAAAGAAGGGCGGCGGACGATGATGTCCGCCGCCCTTTTCTGTTGCTGCCGG
>NZ_JBAVNZ010000136.1:0-2026 GCF_049691595.1 Bradyrhizobium sp. | reverse complement strand
CGCCTTTGCCTGGGTCTATCTGCATGGCAGGGAAGACAAACCCTGGCTGGCGCAGGGCGCGCGATACGGCATCGCCATCGCATTGCTGAGCGTGATTCCGATGTATCTGATCTATCACGTGGTGACGCCGGTGCCGTTCGCCCTTGCCCTCAAGCAGATCGTGTTCGACACCGTCCGGGTGGTGCTGATGGGGATCGTGGTAGCCTGGATCAACCGTCAGCCGCTGTAGCCGAAATAGCCGGGGAGACGGATCAGCCCGCATCCGCTCAGTGCATCCTGAACCGGATCGGCACGGTCTTCGGGCCGCAGACGAAATTGGAAACCGAGTTTTTCGGCTCGCCGTCGAGCTCCACGCTGTGCAGGCGCGGCAGCAGCTCTTCCCAGAGAATCCTCATCTCCATCCGGGCGAGATGCTGGCCGAGACAGACATGGGCGCCATAGCCGAACGCCAGTTGTCGGTTGGGGGCGCGCCCGACATCGAACGCGAACGGATTTTCAAACGCGGCCTCGTCGCGGTTGCCGGAGGGATAGGCCAGCATCAGCCAGTCGCCGCTGGCGATCTTCTCGCCCGCCAGTTCGGTATCCTGCGTCGCCGCGCGCATGAAATGCTTGACCGGCGTCACCCAGCGGATGGCTTCCTCGACCAATGCCGGGATCAGCGAAGGGTCGGCCTTGAGTTTGGCAAACTGGTCGGGCCGTTCGGCCAGCGCCCACAGCGCGCCCGAGGTGGTCGCCGAGGTGGTGTCATGGCCGGCGGTAGCGGCGATGATGTAATAACTCATCGCCTCGAGATGCCCGAGCGGCTGGCCCTTGATGGCGCCGTTGGCGATGACGCTGGCCAGATCGTTGCGCGGGTGCTTGCGGCGGTCCTCGGTCATGGCGTTGAAATAGATCATGAAGTCGACGAAGGTCGCCTGGATCGCCGCGATGCGGGCCTTGTCGTCGATCTCGGCCGATCCGGTCCGGCTGAGCTCGGGATCGGCGTTGCCGAACAGTTCCTGGGTCAGCCTGAGCATGCGCGGCTCGTCGAGTTCCGGCACGCCGATCACTTCCATCACCACGCGCAGCGGATACAGGAACGCGACGTCGCGGGCGAAATCGCAGCGCCCGCCATAGGCGGCCATGCGATCGATGAAACCGCGGGCGAGTTCGCGGATGCGCGCTTCGAGCTGACGCAGGTTCGGCGGCATGAACCAGCCCTGGGTCAGGTGCCGGTAATTGTGATGGTCGGGGTTGTCCATATGCACCAGCGTCCGCACCATATGCGGGCTGCCGCCGGTGATCTGCAAAACCTTTTCCTTGGCCTCGACGGTGGCGAGGGTGACGAAATCGTCGCCGTTGTGGAACAGCTCGTTCTGGCGTTCGACGGCGAGAATGTCGGCATGACGGGTGACGGCCCAAAATGGATGGTATCGATCGGGTTGGACCTTGGCCAAGGGCGCTTCCCGACGAAGCCAGGTGAAGGCGTCATCCACGCGCTTGCCATCGGCATAGGCGCGCGGGTCAACGATCGCGTTCGCAATATCCTGGGGAACCTGCATGGCCATCCCTTGTTCAATGCAGATGGAGCGTCCTATCGGCAAGAATCCTCGTTGTTGACGCGCAGGCAGCGGGTCGGTGATCGAGCGATACCAGAGAAAGCGATCGTCCGACAGCAGCGACCCGATGAAGCCATTTCCGGGGTGCTCGGCCGCGCCGCCGCATTGATCCCGGTGAAGGGTCAGGGCCGACGGCGCCGCTTCACTGCGCCACCCGCTCCAGACTTACGGTGCACATGCCATCACAGCCAATGGCCCTGGATGCGGGCGGGGTCAGATCGACCTCGCGGCGCGGCCAGAACCTGCGGTTCGGCCCCTTGTCCGCCACCGTGCAGACCACGGATTTTCCGTTGGCGACATTGGTCACGCGCAACTTCCGGCCAAGCGGCTCAAGCATGTGCGCGCAGACCAGGTCCCGATGCGGATACAGCCGCTTGCCGTCGGCCGCGACGGTGTCGTCGAACTCGGTGGCGATGCCGCCATAGGGC
>NZ_JBAVNZ010000135.1:0-2504 GCF_049691595.1 Bradyrhizobium sp. | reverse complement strand
ACGACCTCGCCATTATCCAGGATCAGCGCCGGCAGTTTCTTCAGCGGATTGATGTCGCGCGCATACTGGTCATTGGGCTGGCCCGGCGCGACGGTCGCGGCGACGAATTCGATCCTGTCGATCAGGCCAAGTTCGATCGCGGCAATACGAACCTTGCGCGCGAACGGCGAGGCGGGGGAGAAGGTGAGTTTCATGGGATGTCCTTGAAAAATGCTTGGACCGGAATTCCACCGTCATTGCGAGCGAAGCGAAGCAATCCATAGGGCCGCAAAGGAAGACTGGATTGCTTCGTCGCCATGCTCCTCGCAATGACGGCAGTTGGCGCTAAGGAATTCCGCGCCATCAACCTCACGCCGCGACGATCTCCTGCCTTTGCTCGCCGAGGCCTTCGATGCCGAGCGTGACGACATCGCCGACATTGAGGAACTTTGGCGTCGGCTTCATGCCGGCGCCGACGCCGGGCGGCGTGCCCGTGGTGACGATGTCGCCGGGCAACAGCGTCAGGAAACGCGAGACATAGGCGATGCACTTCGCTATCGAGAAGATCATGGTCGAGGTCGATCCGGTCTGGCGGCGCTCGCCGTTGACGTCGAGCCACATCGACAGTTTCTGCACGTCCGGGATTTCGTCCCTGGTCGCAACCCACGGGCCGAGCGGCCCAAACGTGTCGTGCGACTTGCCCTTGGTCCACTGGCCCAGCCGCTCGAGCTGGAAATTCCGCTCGGACACGTCGTTGCAGACGCAATAGCCGGCGACGTGATTGAGCGCGTCGGCCTCCGAGACGTATTTGGCGCGGGTGCCGATGATGGCGGCGATTTCGACTTCCCAGTCGAGCTTGATCGAGTCGCGCGGCTTCTCCACGGGGTCGTTGGGTCCGCTGAGCGCGGTGTTGGCTTTCAGGAAGAAGATCGGCTCGGTCGGAATTGGCGCGCCGGTTTCCTTGGCGTGATCGACATAGTTGAGGCCGATGGCGACGAATTTCGAGATGCCGGTGACCGGCGCGCCGAACCGCGGCTTGCCGTTGACGGCGGGGAGCTTGGACGGATCGAGGCCGGCGAGCTTCGCCAGCGAGTCCGGCGCATAGGCCTCGCCATTGAGATCCCTAACATGCCCCGAGAGATCGCGCAGCTGGCCGGATTTATCGATCAGGCCGGGCTTTTCCTGGCCAATCACGCCGTAACGAACAAGCTTCATTTTCATCACTCCCTGGGGTTTTTTGGAGACTTTCCGGTCTTTGGACGCTTCATGGAACAGGGCGGGGGGAAATTCAATGGCCGACTGCGCGCTGCATTGCAGCCAGCCTTATTCCGCGGGGCGGGCCGGGGTCACGCCAGCGCAATGAACCTGAAGGTGTCGCCGTCGCGCCTGATATGGCCGGCATCGAAGTGGCCGCCGATGACGAGTGTCGGCGTCTCGGCGAAGCGCGAAAACAATTCACGCCGGGTCGTCACGGACTGCCCGGGATCGGAATCGGCCGTCGACGACCAGTCGAGATGCGCCATCTGGCAGGGATGATGGGCGACGTCGCCGGTGAGCAGGGCTGCCTCGCCGCCGGACCTGATGTGGACGCTCATATGGCCGGGGCTGTGGCCGGGCGTCGGGATCAGGGTGATTTCGTCGGAAAGCTGGTGGTCGCTGGCGACCAGGTCGGCCTTGCCGGCGTCGGCGACCGGCTTCACGGAATCCTCGAACACCGCGACCTTGTCGGGTGTATCGCTGTGGTCGCGCCAGTGCTGGTATTCGGCCCTGCCGAACACGTAGCGCGCGTTCGCAAACGTTGGCACCCATTTGCCGCCGACGAGTCTGGTGTTCCAGCCGACGTGATCGACGTGCAGATGCGTGCACAGCACGGTGTCGATGCTGTCGGGCGGGAAGCCGGCTTGGGTCAGCGTGTCCAGGAACGGATCCTGGCGGTTGTTCCAGGTCGGTATGTTGCGGCCCTGCTTGTCGTTGCCAAGCCCGGTATCGACGACGATCCGCCGCGTCGGCGTCTCCAGCATCAGCGAATGGATCGACATTTTCAGGCGGCCTTCCGCGGTCGCGAAATGCGGCGTGAGCCAGGGCAGTTTCTGGATCTCTTCGTTGCTCGCGAGTGGCAGGATGAACCGGGTGCTGCCGACGGTTTCCATCTCGATGATTTTTGTGATCTTGACCTTGCCGACATTCCAGTGCATCCGGCGGTTTCCTTTATTTGTTGAGGCGCAGGGGCTATCGCGCGCAGTCGACGATGACCGTGCCGAGCTTGTCGCCCTTCTCTACGGCCAGATGCGCCTGCGCGGTGTCGGCGAGGGAGAACTGCCCGGCGATGTTGTGAATTCGTGTTCCCGCCGCCAGCCATTTCGAGATGTCGGCCTGGGCGGCCGCGAGCAGCGGCGGTGGCAGCGCGAACAGCACCAGCGCGCGCAACGCGATGCATTTTTCCATCAGCTCGCGCATCGGCACGACCGGCGTGCGATTGCCGTTGGTGGCGTAGACGGCGATCGTCGAATTCATCGCCATCAGTT
>NZ_JBAVNZ010000134.1:0-2757 GCF_049691595.1 Bradyrhizobium sp. | reverse complement strand
AGCGGCAGGCTGCTAATCCGGCAGGGTTTTCCCCGAGCCGCCGAGCTCGGCGGGCAGATCCCAGAACTTCGGCAACCCGTCCTTCACCGAAACCATCTTGCTCGCGTAATTCGCATGCAGCGTGGGCTCATGGGTGTAGCCCTGCAACAGATTGGCATAGACATCGATCAGCCGCATGCGCGGATGATCGGTCATGAGATGTCCGCCGCAAACCTTGCAGAACTTGCGCCAGGAATTCTCGGTCTTGTGGAAGGTTCCGATCTCGGCTTCGCCCCTGGTGACACGCACGCTGTCCGCCTTCCACAGGCTGAAGGCATTGATCGGCGCCGCCGACCAGGCCTGGCAGTCGCGGCAATGACAATATCCCGCGAACACCGGCTTGCCCTTAACCTCCAGTTCGACGGCGCCGCAAAAACAGCCGGCCTTGTAAGTCGCGGCACTCGTTTTCGCCTCTTCGCCGGGCGCCAGCAGATCGTTGTATTCAGGATGCCTGGTCATGAAGTTTCGGATGAAATCGCACTCGACCGAGAGCGCCCGTCCCCCGGCCCGCACGGCATCAAGGGTCGCGCGGCCAAGCGTCGAGCCTACGCCGCGACCGCCCAATTCCGGCGGCACCTCGGTATGCACCAGCATGATCGCGCCGGGCGATTTTCGGTAGGTGACAAAGGCGATGGTGCCATCGACTTCGAGTTCGAATCGGTCGCGGTCCTCGTGGTCGCGGAAATTGTCGGTCATGCGCACTCCCGTTTCGGCATCGGCGCGTTGGATCAGCTCCGGATCGCGCCAACGCGGGTCCGATGAATTCAGCCTATTCTGTCATTCACCAGGGATAAAGAGCCTGGATAGGCCGCGGCAGCCGCACTTGGTTGAAGCATTTTAGGGGATCGCCAGGGCACATCCCCGATGCGCCCGCTGCGAGCCGCGCGGTGCTGCGCGCGCCCGTTCCTTGCAAAGCCCGGGCGTAACGCGCCGCGGGAATGCGAAGGTGCGTCATCGTCATTGCGAGCCAACGGGTCGCGCGAATGCGCGCCCCGTTGGCTCGCAATGACGGTCTTAACATCGGGCACGCATTCGCGCGATCTGGTGCCTCGCAATGACGTTGCATTCGTCAAAACGCTGTATAGCCGCCGTCGATCACGAAGCAGTCGGCGGTGTGATAGGACGACGCCTGGCTCATCAGATATACCGCGATGCCGCCGAAATCGGCCGGCTCGCCGAACCGGCGCAGCGGAATCCGCGGCATCACGTTGGCGACGAATTTTTCGTTGGCCATGATGCCCGCGGTCATGTCGCTCCGGATCCAGCCGGGCAGGATCGCATTCGCGGTGACGCCGTAACGCGCGAGTTCGACCGCCAGCGCGCGGCACAGCGCGTTGATCGCGGCCTTGGTGCCGGCGTAGTGCTCGTTGCGCGCGGTGCCGAACAGCGACGCCAGGCTCGAGGTCGCGACCAGCCGCCCAAAACGGTCGCCGGCCTCGGCGCGCTCGGTCATGTGGCGGGCTGCGGCCTGAAACGCATGGAACACGCCGTCGAGATTGGTTGCGAACATTTTTCGCCATTCCTCCTCGGTGCGGTCGATGAAGGCGCGGCGTCCGCCGCCGCCGATGCCGGCATTGGCGAAGCAGCCGTCGACCCGGCCAAACGCATCCAGCGTCGCCTTCATCGCGTTCCTGACCGAGGCGGCATCGCTGACGTCGCAGATCCTTGTGTCGACCTTGCCGGGGCCGGCCGCCAGGGTGGCGGCGGCGTTTCGGTTTTTCTCCGCGTTGCGGCCCCAGATCGAGACGTCGCAGCCGGCGGCCGACAGCGCCTGCGCGATGCCAAGCCCGATGCCGCCATTACCGCCGGTGATGACGGCGACGCGGCCGGAGAGATCGAAGATGCTCATGGGTGTTTCCTTTGCGGCGTTTCCATTGGGCGTGGCGCGCGCCAGTCGTGCGTCCGGGGGCGGGCAGGTGTTCCGATGCCGACCATGGACAAGCCCGCCTGGAAAATCAAATATGGGCCGAGTTCAGACCCGACCTGCCGCGACCTGACAAGGCGGGGCGCAATCGAAGAGGAAACCATGCAGTTCAAGCACGTCACGCTCGATTTCGATGGACCGGTCGCCGTTTTGAAACTCGACCATCCGGAGGTCATGAACGCGGTCTCGATCGACATGCTTGGCGGCCTCGCCGAGGCGCTGGATGCGATCGACGAGCGGCGCGCCGAGGTGCGCTGCCTCGTCATCACGGGCGCCGGGCGCGCGTTCTGCACCGGCGCCAACCTGCAGGGCCGCAACAACCCGAAGCCGGGAAAAAGCAACGCCGGCGCCGCGCTGGAGACCGCGTTCCATCCGTTCCTGCGCCGCTTGCGCAATTTGCATTGCCCGATCGTCACCGCGGTCAACGGTCCGGCCGCCGGCGCGGGGATGAGTTTTGCGTTGATGGGCGACATGATCCTGTGCGCGCGCTCGTGCTATTTCCTGCAGGCGTTCCGCCGCATCGGGCTGGTGCCGGATTGCGGATCGACCTGGCTGTTGCCGCGGCTGATCGGCAAGGCGCGCGCGGTCGAGCTGTCGCTGATGGGCGAGCGGCTGCCGGCCGAGAAGGCGCTGGAATGGGGCCTCGTCAACCGCGTCCACGACGATGGGGTGTTGATGGAAGAGGCGATGAAGCTGGCGCATGATCTCGCCAATGGTCCCACTATCGCGCTGTCGCTGATCCGAAAGCTCTATTGGGACAGCCCGGAAAACTCGTTCGAAGACCAGCTCAATCT
>NZ_JBAVNZ010000133.1:0-4714 GCF_049691595.1 Bradyrhizobium sp. | reverse complement strand
GCGCCGACGATGTCGCGTTGCTGCAATATACCGGCGGCACCACCGGACTCCCGAAGGGCGCGATGCTGAGCCACGGCAATCTGACATCCGCCGTGTCGGTCTATGACGTCTGGGGCAAGCCTTCCCGCGCCGAGCGCGATGCGATCGAGCGCGTGATCTGCGTGCTGCCGCTGTTTCACATCTTTGCGCTGACCGTGGTGCTATTGTCCTCGATCCGGCGCGGGCATCTGATCTCGCTGCACCAGCGCTTCGACGTCGCGGCTGTGATGCGCGACATCGAGGTCAAGCGTGCCACCTCGTTTCCCGGCGTGCCGACGATGTGGATCGCGATCGCATCGCTCCCCGATCTCGACAAGCGCGATTTGTCGTCGCTGGTGAGCTGCGGATCGGGCGGCGCGCCGCTGCCGGTCGAGGTGGCAAAAATCTTCGAGCGCAAGGTCGGGATGAAGCTCAAGAGCGGCTGGGGCATGACCGAGACCTGCTCGCCCGGAACCGCGCACCCGAAGGAGGGGCCGGACAAGCCCGGCTCGATCGGGCTGATGCTGCCGGGCATCGAGATGGACGTGGTGTCGCTGCAGGATCCGACGCAGGTGATGCCGACGGGCGAGGTCGGCGAGATCCGCATCCGCGGCCCGAATGTGACAAAGGGCTACTGGAACCGGCCGAAGGAGACCGCCGAGGCGTTTGTCGGCGATCGCTTCCTGACCGGCGACATCGGCTACATGGATGCCGACGGCTATTTCTATCTGGTCGACCGCAAGAAGGACATGATCATCTCCGGAGGCTTCAACGTCTATCCGCAGATGATCGAGCAGGCGGTCTACACCCACCCCGCCGTGCAGGAGGTGATCGTGATCGGCATTGCCGACGACTACCGCGGCGAGGCGGCAAAAGCCTTCATCAAGCTGCGCGCCGGCGAGAAGCCGTTTTCGGTGGAGGAGCTTCGCGCCTTCCTCGCCGGCAAGCTCGGCAAGCATGAACTGCCCGCGGCAGTGGCATTCGTCGACGAACTGCCGCGCACCTCGGTCGGAAAACTCTCGCGCCACGAACTGCGCCAGCAGCAGCCTTCGCCACAAATCAAACAGCAACTCGCATCGGGAGGTCGTTCGTGACCGACATTGGGAAAACGCGTCATTCCGGGGTGCGCCGCTTTGCGCAGGCCCGGAATCCATAACCACGATCGGGAGTATGGATTCCGGGCTCGCTCGCGTTGCTCGCGCCCCGGAATGACGGTCCTGAGTTAGTAGCCGATCATCATTCGCTCACAGGAGGATCCGATGGATCTCGCTTTCAGCAAGGAAGAGATGGCGTTTCGTGAGGAGGTGCGGGCCTTCTTCAGGGATCACGTGCCGCCGGAGACGCGGCGAAAACTGGTCGAGGGCCGGCATCTCTCCAAGGACGAGATGGTGGCCTGGTGGCGCATCCTGAACAGGAAGGGCTGGGGCGTCACGCACTGGCCGAAGGAATATGGCGGCACCGGCTGGACCTCGGTGCAGCATTACATCTTCAACGAGGAATTGCAGATGCATCCGGCGCCGGCGCCGCTCGCCTTCGGCGTCAGCATGGTCGGCCCTGTCATCTATACCTTCGGCAACGAGGCGCAGAAGAAGCAATATCTGCCGCGCATCGCCAGTGTCGACGACTGGTGGTGCCAGGGTTTTTCCGAGCCGGGCTCCGGTTCCGACCTTGCCTCGCTGAAGACCAAGGCCGAGCGCAAGGGCGACAAATATATCGTCAACGGCCAGAAGACCTGGACCACGCTGGCGCAGCACGCCGACATGATCTTCTGCCTGTGCCGCACCGATCCGGCCGCGAAGAAGCAGACCGGCATCTCCTTCATCCTGATCGACATGAAGTCGAAGGGCATCACGGTGCGGCCGATCCAGACCATCGACGGCGGTTACGAGGTCAACGAAGTGTTCCTCGACGATGTCGAGGTGCCCGTCGAGAACCTGGTCGGCGAGGAGAACAAGGGCTGGGACTACGCCAAGTTCCTGCTCGGCAACGAGCGCACCGGCATCGCCCGCGTCGGCGTGTCCAAGGAGCGCATCCGCCGCATCAAGGAACTGGCGTCGAAGGTGGAGTCCGGCGGCAAGCCCGTGCTCGAGGACCAGGGTTTCCGCGAAAAACTCGCCGCCGTCGAGATCGAGCTGAAGGCGCTCGAGCTGACGCAGCTGCGCGTGGTCGCCGACGAGAACAAGCACGGCAAGGGCAAGCCCAACCCGGCGTCCTCGGTGCTCAAGATCAAGGGCTCGGAAATCCAGCAGACCACCACCGAGTTGTTGATGGAAGTGATCGGCCCGTTCGCCGCACCCTTTGACGAGCATGGCGACGACGGCTCCAACGAGGCGATGGAGTGGACCGCCCAGATCGCGCCGAGCTACTTCAACAACCGCAAGGTCTCGATCTACGGCGGCTCCAACGAGATCCAGCGCAACATCATCACCAAGGCGGTGCTGGGGCTGTGAGCGGCCGGCCGCGAGAATTCGTAGGATGGGTTGAGCGAAGCGATACCCATCATCACAAGACCGAAACGGTGCGATGGGTTTCGCAAGCGCTCAACCCATCCTACAGGCGGCGTTCGAACAAAACGCTTCAGGCATGATTTGAGAAAGTAACTCACATGGATTTTGATTTGTCCGAGGAGCAGCGGCTTCTCAAGGAGAGCGTCGACGGGCTGTTGAACGACTCCTATGACTTCGACGCGCGCAAGAAATACATGAAGGAGAAGGGCGGCTGGAGCCAAGCCGTCTGGGGCAGGCTCGCCGAGCAGGGTCTGCTCGGCCTGCCGTTCTCGGAAGCCGACGGCGGCTTCGGCGCCGGCGCGGTCGAGACCATGATCGTGATGGAGGCGCTCGGCAAGGCGCTGGTGCTGGAGCCGTATCTGGCGACCGTCGTGATCGCCGGCGGTTTTCTGCGCCATGGCGCCTCCGCCGCGCAGAAGGCCGCGCACATCCCCGGCATCATCGACGGCAGCAAGACCTTTGCTTTCGCGCAGCTCGAGAAGAACTCGCGCTACGATCTCTCCGACGTCGCCACCACCGCCAAGAAGAAGGGTGGGGCCTACGTGATCGATGGCGAAAAATTCGTCGTGCTCAATGGCGAGAACGCCGACACCCTGATCGTGACCGCGCGCACCAAAGGCGCCCGGCGCGACAAGGCCGGCATCGGCGTGTTCCTGGTTCCGGCCGGCGCCAAGGGCGTCACCCGCAAGGGTTATCCGACCCAGGACGGCCTGCATGCGGCGGACATTACGCTGACCGGCGTCGAGATAGGCGGCGATGCCGCGATCGGCGATCCCGAGGACGGCTTGGCCCTGATCGAGCGCGTGGTCGACGAGGCCCGAATTGCGATGTGCGCGGAAGCGGTCGGCGCGATGGATGAATCGCTGAAAACCACCGTCGAATATCTCAAGACGCGAAAGCAGTTCGGCGTGCCGATCGGCAGTTTCCAGACCCTGCAGCACCGTGCCGCCGACATGTTCGTCGCGGTCGAGCAGGCCCGCAGCATGTCGATGTTCGCGACCATGGCCGCCGATTTCGACAACGCCAGGGAGCGCGCGACGGCGGTCGCGGCGGCGAAGGTGCAGATCGGCAAGTCGGCGAAATTCGTCGGCCAGCAGTCGATCCAGCTCCACGGCGGCATCGGCATGACCCAGGAGGCGAAGATCGGCCACTACTTCAAGCGGCTGACCATGATCGAGAACACCTTTGGCGACACCGACTATCATTTGCGCCGCGTCACCGACGGCGGGGGATTGGTGTAAGGCCCATCAACGTCATTGCGAGCCAACGGGTCGCGCGAATGCGCGCCCGATGACAGGCTCCGCGACGCAATCCATGCCGCGGCATAACGGATAGTTGGATTGCTTCGTCGCGTCGCTCCTCGCAATGACGGGAGGGGGCGAATCAGGAGCAACCGGCCAAATGAAAAACACCCCGTTCGATCTCACCGGACAAGTCGCGGTCATCACCGGCTCCAGCCGCGGCATCGGCCGCGCTTCCGCCGAGCTGCTCGCAAAGCTCGGCGCCAGGGTGGTGATCTCCAGCCGCAAGGCGGACGCCTGTGAGGAAGTCGCTGGTGGCATCGTCAAGGCCGGCGGCGACGCCCATGTCATCCCCTGCAACATCTCCCGCCCCGCGGAAGTCGAGGCGCTGATCGCGGGCACGACAAAACATTACGGCAGGGTCGACATCCTCGTCTGCAACGCCGCGATCAACCCCTATTACGGCCCGCTGCTCGACATCACCGACGAGGCTTTTGACAAGATCATGGGCTCCAACGTCAAGAGCAACATCTGGCTCTGCGCGCGCGCGATTCCCCAGATGGCCGCGCGCGGCAACGGCTCGGTGGTGATCGTGTCCTCGATCGGGGGCTTGCGCGGCTCGACCGTGATCGGCGCCTACGGGATTTCCAAGGCGGCGGATTTTGCGCTGTGCCGCAGCCTCGCCGGCGAATGGGGCCCGCGGGGCGTCCGCGTCAATTGCGTCGCGCCGGGCCTGGTCAAGACCGATTTCGCCCGCGCGCTGTGGGAGGACGAGGATCGGCTGAAGCGCCGCTGTGCCACCACGCCGCTGCGCCGGATCGGCGAGCCCGACGAGATCGCCGGCGCGGTGGCCTATCTCGCCTCCGACGCCTCCAGCTTCATGACCGGCCAGACCATCGTGGTCGACGGCGGCGTGACCACGGCGGCAGCGTGATCTCTTCCCTCTCC
>NZ_JBAVNZ010000132.1:0-1911 GCF_049691595.1 Bradyrhizobium sp. | reverse complement strand
GCTCGAAGGCATGACGCTGACCGCCATTTTCCAGGGCGTCTCGACGTTCGCCGCCGCCGTGTTGCTGCTCAAGCTGGTCGGGAGCCGCCAGATCGTCGGCGATCCCGGCGGCGCCGCGATCTTCGTCGCGCTGGCCGCGCTGTTCTACGCCTTCGCCATGCCCTTCCTCGCGCGGCGATTACCAAAACTGGTCGCGGGCAGCTACGAACCGCTGTTCTTCGACGCGAGCCTGTCGGTTTCCGAAAAACTGTTCCGCTGGCGAACCCAGCCGACCGCCTCGCTGCGGCTGGTAACGACGGTGATGCTGCTGTCGCTGCTGGCGGTCGCGGTGGTGAGCGTGGGGTGAGGTCTCCGCATCGTCATTCCGGGTGACCTGAGCCCCGGTATTTCCTCCAAAAATGGGTAGAGTCCATAACCCGGATAGGGGAATGGACGATGAAGAAGAGCCGGTTCAGCGAAGAACAAGTCATCGGGATTTTGCGAGAGCAGGAGGCAGGGGCTACGACGGCTGACGTCTGCCGCAAGTACGGGATCAGCAGTGCGACCTTCTACAAGTGGAAGGCGAAGTACGGCGGCCTGGAGGTCTCCGACGCCAAACGGCTAAGGGCGCTGGAGGATGAGAACGCGAAGCTGAAGAAGCTTTTGGCCGAAGCCATGCTCGACAACGCCATGCTCAAGGACGTTACCTCAAAAAAATGGTGACGCCCGCCGCCAGGCGAGAGGCCGTCGCTCACCTGCAGAGTGCCTTCGAGGTGAGCGAGCGACGGGCGTGTGCAGTGATCGGGGCGGACCGCACGTCGCACCGTTATCGGAGCTGCCGACCGGACGATGGCGTCGTGCGGGCACGCCTGCGCGAACTGGCAGCCGTTCGCCGCCGGTTCGGCTACCGCCGTCTGCTCGTGCTGATGCGCCGCGAGGGTCTGACCATGAACCACAAGAAGTTCCGCCGCCTCTATCGTGAGGAACGGCTGCAGGTGCGACGGCGCGTCGGGCGCAAGCGGGCGCTTGGCACGCGGGCGCCGCTGACGATCCCGCAGGGGCCGAACCAGCGCTGGAGCCTCGACTTCCTGTCGGATGCGTTCACCGATGGCCGCCGTTTTCGTATCCTTGCGGTGGTCGATGACTTCAGTCGCGAATGCCTGGCGCTGATCGCAGACACCTCGTTACCGGGCCTGCGGGTAGTGCGCGAGCTCGAGGCGATCATTGCCTGGCGCGGCCGTCCGGTCATGTGCGTCTCCGACAACGGCACCGAGCTGACCGGCATGGCGATGCTGCGCTGGAGCCAGGAGCTGCAGATCGAATGGCACTACATTGCGCCCGGCAAGCCGACCCAGAACGCCTTCATCGAGAGCTTCAACGGCCGGCTACGCGACGAGTTGCTCAACGAGACGCTGTTCACCTCGCTCGTCCAGGCTCGCGCCGCGCTGGCTACATGGAAGGACGATTACAATAACGTTCGCCCTCACAGTTCGCTCGGCGATCTCACGCCGAACGAATTCATCGATCGCAGTGCTTGCCGACCGCAACGGGGCGAGGCGCTGCGCTATGCCAGGGGCTCCGCGCCCCGCCCCGTTGCTTCACCGAGCCCTTTGGGCTCAAATGTCACCGGGACTCTACTCATCGGTGGATGAAAGTTGGGGCTCAGGTCATTACCTAGTCGCAGGACAGGCCATCCAGTGCCATCTGCCCAGTGCTGGGCATACTCTTCGTGCGTCGGGTCAGATGCGATGCATTTCTGCACGCTTGCCGAGCAACCCAAGAAGTTAAATAGATATCCAAATGCGGATGTTATCGCGCCATTTTCGAACTTGCCGCCGCCGGCAACCGAGGCGAGACCTCCTGCAGTGGCCGTGACGATGGTGCCTCCAATGCGGTCGCCAAGATCGGTCTGAGGATTTTGAAAGATAGAGC
>NZ_JBAVNZ010000131.1:0-2380 GCF_049691595.1 Bradyrhizobium sp. | reverse complement strand
GTCATCAGGCAGAACAGGATGCCGAGCTCTTCGGCGTCCGACCGTTCCGTCCGGCGCGAGGCTGACGGCATCACCGCGATATATCCAAGTCCGATCAACAGCGAGATCGCGACCACGACCCCATTCGCGGTTTTGAAATCGATATCGACGAGATTCATGGTGCGCGCGGGCCTGGCCGGATCATCCTGGTTGTAGTTGACCGGCCGCGTCAGCCGGTGCGTGATCGCGATAATGGACTGATTGACCCAGGACCAGTTCTGCTCGTCGCGCTGTCCAAAACCCTTCTCCGAACTGGTTCCGACCATGCCCTGATACCAGGTCTTCAGCTCCGCGACGTTGTGCTGGTAACCGCGGAACGGGGCCGGCAGCACGAACAGAAGCACGCCCAGCGCCACAACCATGCTCGCCGCGCTGGCCCACTGCCGGCGCCAGATCAGATAGGGAAATACCGCGACCGGAAAAACCTTGATCGCGGTCGCCAGCGCAAACATGCTTCCCGCCATCCAGGGCCGCGCGTGGCGCAACAGCCAAAATCCGTACAGCATCAGCGCGAGCAGCACGAGGTTCGGCTGCCCGAGATCGAACATGTCGAACACGAAGGTGACGGTGACGAACCCCGGCAGCGCCTCCAGCCACGGCGCGGGCTTTTGGCCTGATCCCGTCATGGCGTGCGAGAATTGCGCGGTCATCCACCACGCCGCGGCGTTCAGCAGCGACAGGCCGAGATAGAGCGGGATCCTGCCGAAATAACCGGGTATCGCGAGCAGCACCGCGGGCAGCGGCGGATAGATGAACTCGAAATAGGTCTTGGGATCGCCGGGATAGAGGTTGCTCCCCTGCAGCACCTGCTGTCCCGCCCAGTACCACAGCGGATAGTCCTTGGTCTTCCCCTGGCCCCAGATCTCCGGAACCAGAACATCGGCCGTCAGCGCGATACAGCACACCAGAAACAGGATATCGAGCGGCGCTCGCAGCGACGGGTATCTCAGCACGAATTCGTTCCGGACATCAGAGGAAGCTCGCCTCGCCGCGAGGCATTGGAAGCATGATCCTTCCGGAAAACCGGTTTCGCTTTTCCGGGATCATGCTCTATCGCCGCAACAGCCCGCCGAGCGCGCCGCGCACCAGCGCGCGGCCGACCGAACCGCCGAGCGAGCCGCCGACCGACTTGCCGAGATCGGCGACGACGCCGCCGACCACCTTGTTGGTGACCGAACGTGTGACACTTCTGGCGATGAGCTGGCCGGTCGACATCCTGCCGCGCGATACGTTGGTGCCGAAAATCGTGCCGACAATGGCGCCGATCTGTCCGAGGATGCCGCCGCCGGCGCCGCCCTGCCCGCCGTCAGCCGGCGCCACCGTTCCCGCCACGCGCTTCTGCAGCATCTCATAGGCGGAGTCGGCATCGACCACGGTGTCATATTTGCCCTTTACCGGGCTGTTGTTCATGATCGCCGTGCGTTCCTCCGGCGTGATCGGCCCGATCCGCGCCGACGGCGGCCGCACCATGACGCGCTCGACCATCGCCGGCGTGCCGCCGCCCTCCAGGAACGACACCAGCGCCTCGCCCTTGGCCAATTCCATGATGACGCGCGCGGTATCGAGCTTCGGATTGGGCCGGAAAGTCTGCGCGGCGGCCGCCACCGCCTTCTGGTCGCGCGGGGTGAAGGCGCGCAACGCGTGCTGTACGCGGTTGCCGAGTTGGGCGAGCACCTTGTCCGGCACGTCGATCGGGTTCTGCGTGACGAAATAGACGCCGACGCCCTTGGAGCGGATCAGCCGCACCACCTGCTCGATCTTGTCCAGGAGCGCCTTCGGCGCATCGGTGAACAACAGGTGCGCCTCGTCGAAGAAGAACACCAGTTTCGGCTTCGGCAGATCGCCGGCTTCCGGCAGTTCCTCGAACAGTTCCGACAGCATCCACAACAGGAAGGTCGCGTAGAGCCGCGGGTTCTGCATCAGCTTGTCGGCCACGAGAATATTCACCATGCCGCGGCCATCGCCGTCGGTCTTCAAGAAATCCTTCAGCGTGAGCGCCGGCTCGCCGAAAAATTTCGTGCCGCCCTGGTTTTCCAGCACCAGGAGCTGGCGCTGGATGGTCCCGACGGTTGCCTTGGTCACGTTGCCAAAACCCTGCGCGGCCTTTCGGATCGGCGCCAGCGGATCTTCGCCGGCATCCCCAGGCTTTTTGCCGGTGTCCGGGACGATCGCATCCAGCAGTGCGCGCAGATCTTTCATATCGATCAGCGTAAGGCCGTTATCGTCGGCAACACGGAACGCGACATTGAGGACGCCTTCCTGCACGTCGTTCAGGTCGAGCATCCGCGACAATAGCAACGGCCCCATTTCCGTGACGGTGGCGCGGACCGGGTGGCCTTGC
>NZ_JBAVNZ010000130.1:0-7180 GCF_049691595.1 Bradyrhizobium sp. | reverse complement strand
GAGGTCATGCGGCGGCTGGCGAAGAATAACTAGTGGTCATTCCGGGATGCGCCCGTTGGCGCAGGCCCGGAATCCATACTCCCCGATCGTGGTTATGGATTCTCTGATGTGCAATTGCACATCATAGCTCGTTCGCTTCGCTCACGCCCCGGAATGACAGTTTACTACAACCCCCGCCGCTTCGCATTCGCGGCGATCGAGAGCAGCGTGCGCTGGGCGATCGGGGCGGCCAGCGATGCCTGCTTGCGCATGTCCAGCGCCGCGGTCGCGAGCTGGTCGATGATGCCGACCAGCCGCGCCGCGCTGAAATGGCGCAGCGCGATTTCGACGCTTCCTGTTCGGGAAAAATGCAGGCGCGGAAATCCGCTCTCGAGCAGGGTCGATAGCGGCGTTCCCTCGGCCACCGCGAGCGCCGATTTGTGCAGCCATGCCGCCTGGCGCTGGGCGGCGGAAATGATCACGCCCGGATAGGTGCCGGCCGCCATCGCCTTGGTGAATTCGCTTTCGACCATGGCGGCGTTGCCGGCGAAAGCGCTGTCCACGATGGGATCAAGTTTGAGTTCGGATGCGTCGGCCACCACCGCCATCACGTCGTCCAGCGTCACGTCTTTCTTGCCATGGGCGTAAAGCGCGAGCTTGCGCAGTTCGTTGCGCGACGCCTGCCGATCGCCGCCGAGCAGCGACATCAATACGGCACGGGCGTCGGGCGCGATGCGCAAGGCCGAGACTCGCAATTCGTCGTCGATCAGCCTGGCAAGGTCGCGCTCGCCGTCGGGGTAGCAGGCGATTGCGACCGCGGTTTTGGCGCGCTCGCAAGCCTTGCGCAGCGGCGATTCCGGCCGCAGTTCGCCGGCCTCGATCACGATCCGGCAATCCTTCAGCGGCGAACCGGCCAGCGTATCGACTCCGCTGGCGAAGTTGCGCGACCCGGCGCGGACGCGGATCGCGCGGCGGCCGCCGAACAGCGGCACCGTCATCGCTTCGTCGACCAGCCGCGACGGCTCGGCCGACAGCTCGTCGCCATCCAGCCGCACCAGCGAAAATGGATCGTTGGGATCGTCGACCGCGGACGCCATCAGTGCGTCGGCGCGTTCGCGCACGAGGCCGGCATCGGGGCCGTAGAGCAGGATGATCGGACGCCCGGGATCGGGCCGGGCGAGAAAGGCGTCGATGTCTCTTCCGCGAAGCGCGACCAAGGCAGCGGTCAGGTGCCGGCGACGAAGAACGACGCTAGCCGGGTCTGGATGTTCTCCGCGATCTCGTTCGCGGCCCGATCCTCGGCGTCGCGGAACGCGCGCGAGCGGGCGAAGCGCTGCAACTGGCCCGGAATGTCATACGAGACGCGGGAGAAGGTCGAGCCGGTCATCACGGATTTGTTGCTGGCGATCTCGATCAGATTGTACTGCGCATCGATGCCATAATTCTCGCTGGACGGCAGCGCGGTATTGGGATCGACAATCAGCGACGAACGGTTGGTCGAGAACCGCAGCACCAGCCGGTGGGTCGGCGGCATGCCGGTGGCGTTGCCGTAAAGCTTGAACGCCAGCGCGTTGCGGATCTCGACCCCGATCCGGGCCTCGCGGGAAGCGTTGGGCTTGTCAACCGGCGGGAGCTCCACACCCAGCAGCTTTTCGCGCAGGCCCGGCGTGCCATCGGCGCGCTCGGCATACATCGGCTGGAAGCAGCCGGCCGTCAGCGCCGCCAGGGCGGCGACGGCGAGCAGCCGGGCGGCGATCCGGGTCCTAGCCAACGACATTCACGATCCTCATGGGCACGATGATTACCTTGCGGACGGCGTTGCCGCCCAAGGCGACTTTTACCGCATCGAGGGACAAAACGGCAGCCTCAATTTCCTGATTTTGCGCGCCTCTGGCCACGATAACGTCGCCCCGTTTCTTGCCGTTGACCTGAACCACCAGTGTCACGCTGTCTTCAACCAGCAAATCGCGTTCGATTTGGGGCCAATTCGCTTCCGAAATCAGCCCGGACTGGCCCAAAACCTGCCAGCACTCCTCGGCCAGATGCGGCATCATGGGCGCGACCAGTTGAACGAGGATGACCGACGCCTCCCGGATGGCCCAAGCGGTGTCCGGGGACGGCGTCCCCTCGCAACCCAGAACCTCGGCCAGGGCATTGGCGAATTCCCTGATATGGGCGAGGCAGACATTGAAGTGCAGCCGCTCGATGCCCGAGGAGACCTTGTCCAGTGCGCCATGGGCGGCCTTGCGCAAGCCGAGCGCATCGGCGCTAAACGATGCCGGTCTTGCCACGGGCGCGGTCCTGGCGATAGCGGCGGATTCATTGACCAGCCGCCACAGCCGCTGCACGAAACGCGAGGCGCCCTGCACGCGCTCGTCGCTCCAGATCACGTCGCGGTCCGGCGGCGAGTCCGACAGCATGAACCAGCGCGCGACATCGGCGCCATAGCTCGCGATGATGTCGTCGGGATCGACGGTGTTGCGCTTCGATTTCGACATCTTCTCGATCGCGCCGATCGTGACCTGTTCGCCGCTGTCGATCAGGCTGGCGCGCCTGCCGTTGCTGCCGGTCTCGATCTTCACCTCGGCCGGGGTGACGTAACTGCCGTCGACCCTCTGATAGGTCTCGTGCACCACCATGCCCTGCGTGAACATGCCGGCGAACGGCTCTTCAATGTCGATATGGCCGGTCGCTTTCATCGCGCGGGTGAAGAAGCGGCTGTAGAGCAAATGCAGGATCGCGTGCTCGACGCCGCCGATATATTGATCGACCGGCATCATCCGGTTGACGACGCCTTGCGTGGTCGGCGCCTTGTCGTTCCAGGGGTCGGTGAAACGCGCAAAGTACCAGGACGAGTCCACAAAGGTGTCCATGGTGTCGGTTTCGCGCTGCGCCTTGGCCCCGCATTTCGGGCAGGCGACGTGCTTCCATGTCGGATGATGGTCGAGCGCGTTGCCGGGCTTGTCGAAGGTCGCATCCTCCGGAAGCGTCACCGGCAGGTCCTTGTCGGGCACCGGCACCACGTCGCATTTCGGGCAATGGATCACCGGGATCGGGCAGCCCCAATAGCGCTGGCGCGAAATACCCCAGTCGCGCAGGCGGAAGTTCACCTGGCGTTCGCCCACGGGCCCCACCCTTCCCTCCCCCGCTTGCGGGAAAGGGTCAGGCAGGCGGCGGACTTCGCGTTCCAGGCGCTTTGCCACCTCTTCCTTGGCCTGCTCGATGGTGAGCCCATCGAGGAAGCGGGAATTGAGCATGCGACCGTCGCCGTCATAGGCGGTATCCGAAATGACGAAGGTCTTGGGGTCCTGGCCTTCGGGGCAGACCACCGGCGTGTTGCCGAGCCCGTATTTGTTGACAAAATCGAGGTCGCGCTGGTCGTGTGCCGGGCAGCCGAAGATGGCGCCGGTGCCGTATTCCATCAGCACGAAGTTGGCGACATAGACCGGCAGTTTCCAGTCCGGATCGAACGGGTGGATGGCGCGGATGCCGGTGTCGAAGCCGAGCTTTTCGGCGGTGTCGATGATTTCCTGCGCGGTGCCGTGACGCTTCGCTTCCGCGATGAAGTCGGCGAGTTTCGGATCCTTCGCGGCCGCGGCCCGCGCCAGCGGATGGTCCGGCGCAATCGCCATGAATTTTGCGCCGAACAGCGTGTCGTGGCGCGTGGTGAAAATCTTCAGTTCCGTTTCGCCGGCTGGCGATGTCGCGGCGTCCAGCGCAAAGCGGATCAGCAGGCCTTCGGAGCGGCCGATCCAGTTGCGCTGCATCAGCCGCACCTTGTCGGGCCAGCGGTCCAGCGTGTCGAGCGCGTCCAAGAGTTCCTGCGAGTATTTCGTGATCTTGAACACCCACTGGTTCATCTCGCGCTGCTCGACCACCGCGCCGGAACGCCAGCCGCGGCCGTCGATCACCTGCTCGTTGGCGAGCACGGTCATGTCGACCGGATCCCAGTTGATCTTGCGCTTTTCCCGCTCGGCAAGGCCCGCGCGCAGGAAATCCAGAAACATCTTCTGCTGATGCTTGTAGTAGGCGGGATCGCAGGTCGCGAATTCGCGTGACCAGTCGAGCGACAGCCCGATCGACTGCAGCTGCTTCTTCATCGCCGCGATGTTGTCGTAGGTCCATGCCTTGGGCGCGACCTTGCGCTCGATCGCGGCGTTCTCGGCCGGCAGCCCGAACGCGTCCCAGCCCATCGGGTGCAGCACGTTGAACCCTTTGGCGCGCATGAAGCGCGCCAGCACGTCGCCCAGCGTGTAGTTGCGGACATGCCCGATATGGATGCGCCCGGACGGATAGGGGAACATCTCGAGCACGTAATATTTCGGCCGCGGATCGTCGTTCTTGGCGGCGAAGATCGCCTTTTCATCCCACTGGCGTTGCCAGCGCGGTTCGGATTCGCGGGCGTTGTAGCGTTCGGAGGTCATGAAATCGCTTGGGCTTTTCGTGGATTCGGGTCCGGTCGGAGGACGGCGGACTAGGCCACAAAAGCAGCGCGGGGGTCAACGGTTGGGTGGTGGGAACGACCGCGTGCTCGCGGCCGACGCGGCCCGCCGAAGGCTCAGCTCGCCATCGCCTCGCCGCCATCCGTGATCCGCACAAACCCGTGCTCGACCACGGTGTTGCGGCCGCGGTGCTTGGCGGCGTAGAGCGCAATGTCGGCGGCCTCGATCAGATCGCCCGGCCGTTGCGTGTCGCTCGGTCTGGTGCCCGCCACGCCGACGCTGGCGGTGACCGTCTGATAGCTGCTGGTGGCGTGGGGCAGTCCGAGGCCCTGCACCGCGGCGCGGACCCGTTCGCCGATTTCCATGGCACGGGCGGTGTTCGTGTTGGGCAGCAGCAGACAAAATTCCTCGCCGCCGTAGCGGCAGGCAAATCCCTTGGCGTCGGCGGCGACGCCGGAGAGCGTTTCGCCGATCCTGGCGAGGCAGGCGTCGCCTTCGGGATGGCCGTAAGTGTCGTTGTAGAGTTTGAAGTGATCGATATCGATCATCAGCAGCGACAGCTCGTTGCCATACTGCAACGCCTTGAGCCATTCAAAATCGAGCCGGCTCTGGAAACCGCGCCGGTTGGCCAGCCCCGACAGCATGTCGACCGACGCCATCACGGTGAGCCGGTCATTGGTGGCGATCAGTTCTCGCTCGCGCTGGCCCAGGTGTGCTGCCATGGCGTTGAAGGCGCGGGCGAGCGGAGCGAATTCGGCCGGCAGCCTGCTATGGGCCGCGCGCGCCGACCAGTCGCCCTCGCCGAAGCGTTTCGCCATGCCGGTCATGATGTCGATCGGCTGGATGATGAGCGTTTCGGCGGCGATCAGGGCGCCGAGCAGAACGAACACGCAGACGAAGCCGAGTTGCAGATAGGCGATGCGGATATCGCGGTTGGTCGCGGCGGTCACCCTGGCCTCGTCGATGCTGACGATCAGCCGCGATTGCGTGCCGGCAATGCGCGCAAAGCTGAGGGCTCGTTTCGAGCCATCCGCAGCGACAAAGGAAAGCGATCCCTGCGGGGCGTCCGAGCCAAGCGCCCTTTCGGCGATGGCCGACAACAGCGGGAGCGAGTCGAGCGATTGGCCTATCATGCTGGCCTGGTCCGCCGGCGCCGCCATCACGGTGCCGCGGCTGTCGATCACGACCGCCACCACGCCGGGCCGGCCGCCGAGATTGCCCATGATCTGCGACATCCAGTCGAGATTGACGCTGGCGAGCACGACGGAATCGGAATCGGGATTGATGGCTGAAACCGCATAGGCGGCCATCACCATCGGCTTGTTGGCGGGTCTGGTGAGCAGGAAGTCGCTGAAAACGAATTCGCCGCTCTCCCGCGCCTGGATGAAATAGGCCCGGTCGCTCAGATCGAGACCGACATAGATGTTGTTGGTCGAACATTGCACGCGGCCGTCGCCGCCGACGATCAAAAGCGTCCGAATCCACGGCAGATGGTCGGGCAGGCTGGCGCGCAGCAAATCGCAGCTGCGGCCGACGCCACCGGTCGAAGCGCGCAGATAGGCGGCCGATTTCAGGATCGTCTCGACCGAAGAAATCACCTCGCGCTGGGCATCGGCGCTGTGCTGGGCCAGTTTGGAGAATTCCTCGGAAGCCTGCGCGATCTGTTTGGCGCGGGTGTCCTCGAGCGAGCGGGCGCGTTCCAGCATCAAGGGCGCCACCAGGATCACCGCCAGCAGCGCCAGCCGCGCACGGATTCCCAGAAGCTTCTTGAGTTTGGCCCTTTTGCGGTCGAAAGTAACGCGTGGCATCGTTGTCCCCTGCCCCGCGACCGACGGTAGCGGGAAGGGTTCAAGAAGCCTTTCCCGATTTCGGTAAAATTCGAGCGAACCCCGTAATTGCACGACCGGCAGATGGCATGGCGCCCGAAACCACAACGCCGCTAACCTCCCATTCACCAAACGGCCTCGCCGCGGTGGAGCAGGACATTGCGCGCGCGTGCCGGCAAGCGCGTCGCGACCGCGCGTCGGTGACGCTGATCGCCGTGTCCAAGACATTCGGCGCCGACGCGATTACGCCGGTGATCGAGGCCGGCCAGCACGTATTCGGGGAAAATCGGGTGCAGGAAGCCAGGGCGAAATGGCCAGGGTTAATGTCGACCTACCCCGGCATCGTGCTGCATCTGATCGGGCCGCTGCAATCCAACAAGGCCAAGGAGGCGGTGGCGCTGTTCGATGCCATCCATTCGGTCGACCGTCCGAGCATTTGCGAGGCGCTGGCCAGGGAAATCAAGTCGCAAAAAAAGCAGCCGGAACTGTTCGTTCAGCTCAATACTGGCGAGGAACCGCAGAAGGCGGGCGTCTCGCCCGGCGAAGCCGACGCCTTCATCGCAAGCTGCCGCGATAGATACGGCCTGGTGATTTCCGGCCTGATGTGCATCCCGCCGGTCAACGACGCGCCGGCCCCGCATTTCGCGCTGACGGCGAAGATCGCCGGGCGCAATGGCCTCCAGAAACTGTCGATGGGCATGAGTGCCGATTTCGCCGTCGCGATCGAGTGCGGCGCGACGCATGTGCGCGTCGGCTCGGCGATCTTCGGGCATCGGTAGCGCGATACGCTCGTCATCTTCGTCATTGCGAGCGAAGCGAAGCAATCCATTCTTGCTTTACTGCGGCGTGGATTGCTTCGCTGCGCTCGCAATGACGTGGAAAGAGTCTAGCGAAACGCCACCGATACCTTTCCCAGCGCACCGAAATCTGCCT
>NZ_JBAVNZ010000129.1:0-4577 GCF_049691595.1 Bradyrhizobium sp. | reverse complement strand
GCCGAGGGTATGGTGCCATGAACGAGCCCGGCGCCACGGAAGCGATTACCAAGGCTACCAACGACGGTGATACTCTTTGAACCCTCTGACCGCGCCCGAGGCCGCGTTCGGGTTGAAGGCGATCGCGCAGAACCGCATCAAGTGGTTGGACGGCCAGATGGCCGGGAATTCCTGTGCGGCAGCGGTTTCACCCTTGCCGACATCTTGTTGTACTGTTTCATGACGTTCTTCGTTAAGGTCAGTCAGCCGATCGATCCCTCGAACTGGAATATCGCCGGCTGGCTGGAGCGCGTCGGCGCGCGCCCCTCACCAGCCGCCTCCGCACGCATCCAACCGGTCTTGCGTTGCTCATCTCCGAGCAGACCTTCCAGAAACAAGCTTGCATTCCTCGCAACACGCTCTTGCCCGAACAGCGGACGTATCCGCTTCTTGACCTCTCGAAGCGACGCCGCCCACAACGCAAGCGTCTCTTCAATCGACGCTGCCTGCGTCCACGATGTTCGAATCATGGTTGCCCATGGATTCAGAAAGCTCCACAGAAGGCAATTGTAATGCTAGGTTGTCGCTTCGGTGGAAGTTGGCCACACGATTTCGATGTGCTCATTGTTGAAGTCTAGGTCCTCTTCACTGCCCCTGCGAAAGCATTTCATTCCAGAAGGCAGCGAACTCAGTCGGACCTCTTGACCGTCCTCAACAATTCCACCAAAGGCGAGCAGTTCGATGAATCGGTTGCAAAGATCAATTATTGCGTCCTTATGCTGCGGCCCTACCTTATGGACACTGATATCCGGACGACCGAACTTTCGCATTCCGCGCGTGTGAATCCACTGTGTTCCGTCAGAGTCTGTCGAGAGCAAAATGACGACGTGATGCCGCGGCGCGGACGAACCGATATCGAAGACATGAGAACGCCACTCGGATGGTGCCCACCACTTGAACATTAGCGGGTCATAGATCGCGACCCCGCCGGCATCCAAGCAGAATGTCAGGAAACCAACAACGTCGCGAAAGTAGTTCAGGGTTGGCGGATCAATGATCTCTCCCGTCAGAACCAAGCAGCAGTCCTGCGCGGCAACTTTGGCAGCCAAATTCGGGTCCTCGGTGGAGAGATGATCCCACAGATATCCGTCACGAAACGCCGCTACCTGGTCCGCATGCTCCGTCGGGCCATAGGTCATGACATCGATTCCGTCCGGTATGCCGTTCGACCTGTACTTGCTCCTGGATAAGGCCTTTGTGGTGTCGACCCTACCGTAGATCGCGTAAAACAAGAAAGGGTGCTTGCCTCCAGGCACATAGTGCCGCCGTGGCCATTCGAGGAGCGGCGATCCCATCGTGATGCTTCCAAATGTCGAACCGGTAGCGCACCTTACCACACAGTAGGGCGTGATTCCACGAAGTGGCGCGCCAAGGTCGACGAAGATGGGCAATATTGCTAGCCACGATGGGATCGACGACGTTGTCCGGCTAATGCAAGAAACGACTGCGATTCAACCTTCACAGAAAATATCTGACATTGTGGACGCCAAAGACGATGCCACGCGGCGCTTCTACGAACGCGAGAGCTTCCTGTCGCTTCCGGACCAGCCGATGAGGCTGTTCCGGCCAATGGCGGACATCGCGGCGCTCTTCAAGTAGCACTGCCCGCGCCATGGGCGGGCGTCTCCTTCGGTAACAAGACCGGGGTTACGACCGTTGGAACCGTGATGTGCCGATCATCGATCCTGTGGACACCGCTCGCCCGGCGTTGTTGCGAATTTGGAAGTAGCCCGCGCCCGTGGGAAAAGGCATCGGACGCCAACGCGGGATGCCAGGTCGGTATCTCTCGAGAGACTGTCCTGAACGGGAAGTATTTCGATGAAATCCACGCGCCAAAATCCGAACTCCGCTGCCAGGCCGAACCGGGAACCGAAGCTCTCGCGCACCCATGCCCCGGTCAATCTATCGCCGGCGGACTGGCAACGCGGCTTGCGCCGCCAGTTCGGCCGCGAGCAGGCCTTCGGGCTTGAAAATCTGGGCGGCGAGCCGTTTTTCTCCGAGTTTCGGGTCAGCAATCCCGTGTCGAAATCCAGCTATCGCGTGGCGGTTCGAGGTCCGGGTCCAGGCGGCAATTTCTGTTCATGCCCGGATTATGCCACCAGCGAGTTGGGAACCTGCAAGCACCTCGAATTCACGCTTGGCAAGCTTGAGAAAAAGCGCGGCGCGCGGGCGGCGTTCGCGCGCGGCTACCAGCCCGCATTTTCCGAACTGTATCTGCGCAATGAGGGCCAACGGTGCGTGTATTTTCGCGCCGGAACGGATTGCCCTCCCGCGGTGAGGGGCGCCGCCGCCGGTTTGTTCGACGCCGAACACAACGGAATGCTGCCCGACGAGCGGCTTGGCGAGCTCGACCATTTCATGACCATGGTGTCGAACAGCGGTCATGAGTTGCGGGCCTATGACGATGCGCTCGATTTCATCGCGGGCAGGCGCGATGCTGCCCGGCGCGCCTCGATGCTCGAACAGTTGTTCCCGCGCGGTGCTGCCGATCCAAAGCTGCTGTCGCTTCTGAAGGTGCCGCTGTTTCCCTATCAGGCCGAGGGCGCGTTGTTCGCGGTGCGGGGCGGCCGGGCGCTGATCGGCGACGATATGGGATTAGGCAAGACCATCCAGGCCATCGCCGCGAGCGAAATATTGGCGCGGCATTTTGGCGTCGCCAAGGTTCTGGTGATTTGCCCGACCTCCCTCAAGTACCAGTGGCAGAGCGAGATCACGCGTTTCTCGGGACGAAAGGGTGACAAGGCGGCGCGCGTCATCGCGGGCGGCCGGGCGCAGCGGCGCAGCGACTACGCGCTGGACGATTTCTGCAAGATTACGAACTACGAGAAACTTAAGCCCGATCTCGATCTGATCGCCGCCTGGGCGCCCGAACTGGTCATCGTCGACGAAGCCCAGCGGGTGAAGAACTGGAATACCATCGCCGCCCGCGCCCTGAAGCGCATCGACAGCGCCTATGCGATCGTGCTGACCGGCACGCCGCTGGAAAACAAGCTGGAAGAGCTGATCTCCATCGTCCAGTTCGTCGATCAGCATCGGCTGGGACCGACCTGGAAGCTGCTGCACGAGCATCAGGTCAAGGACGAAGCCGGGCGCGTCACCGGCTATACCGGGCTGGAGAAGATCGGCCAGACGCTGGCGCCGATCATGATCCGCCGGCGCAAATCCGAGGTGCTGCGGCAATTGCCAGGCCGGACCGACCAGAACCTGCTGGTGCCGATGACCGAGGCGCAAATGGACTATCATCGGGAAAACGCCGACCAGGTGGGGAAAATCGTCCTGCGCTGGCGCCGGACCAAATTTCTGTCGGACAAGGATCAGCGGCGGCTGATGTGCGCGCTGCAGAACATGCGCATGTCCTGCAACAGCACCTACCTGCTGGATCAGGAAACCGACCATGGCGTCAAGGCCGACGAACTGGCGGCGCTGTTTGACGATTTATTCGCCGACCCCGAGGCCAAGGCGGTGGTGTTTTCGCAGTGGACGCGGACCCACGATATCGTCATCCGCCGGCTCGAAGCGCGTGGCATCGGCTATGTCAGCTTCCATGGTGGCGTGCCGTCCGAGAAGCGGCCGGCGCTGGTCGAGCGGTTTCGCGACGATCCCGCTTGCCGCGTGTTCCTGTCCACCGATGCCGGCAGCACCGGCCTCAATCTGCAGCACGCCTCGACGCTGGTGAATATCGACTTGCCGTGGAACCCGGCGGTGCTCGAACAGCGGATCGCGCGCATCCATCGCATGGGCCAGGCGCGGCCGGTGCGGGTCATCAATTTCGTGTCAAAGGGCACCATCGAGGAGGGCATGCTTTCGGTGCTGGCCTTCAAGCGCTCTCTGTCGGAGGGAATTCTCGATGGCGGCAGCGGCGAGATTTCGCTCGGCGGTTCGCGTCTCAGCCGCTTCATGAAGGACGTGGAAAGCGTTACCGGCAGGATGGGCGAGGGCGAAGCCGTGACGCCGGCCGAGGAAGTGAACAATATCGGCAAGGCTGATGGCGCAGCGGCCGCCGAAGATGTCGGTGCCGATGTAGAGATTAGCGCTGGCGAGATTGCGGCTGCGCGTACCGATGGACCCCGGGCATCACCGCGCGATATGGGTTCCGACCCATGGCAGGCCTTGATGCAGGTTGGCGCGCAGTTTGTCGCCGCGCTGGCTGCTGCGAACAATCCAACCGCCGCGGCGCATCCGTGGATCGAGCGTGATCCTGCCACCGGCGCGCAAAGCCTGAAAATGCCGCTGCCGGCGCCGGAAACCGCCAGGCAACTCGCCAATGCGCTTTCCGCGCTCGCCGATGGCTTGCGGGGCAGGGTGGCGTGATGGGGGACGCCGTTGAATGAGTGATCGCTTCAGTTGGCGTCAAACCCAGTTCAGATGTTGGTGTCGAGCATGTAGGTGAGCATCAGAGCTGCTCACGCGCCTCGGCCGGCGGCTGCTCGCGTTCGGCCATGAAATCCTTGCTCGCGCGCGGACCGTTCTGGAACAGATCGTCCCATCGTTTGCCTTGCGGCACGATCACGCGGTTATGCATCGCTCGAGTGTATCCT
>NZ_JBAVNZ010000128.1:0-6841 GCF_049691595.1 Bradyrhizobium sp. | reverse complement strand
GGCGCGGGCTCATTTGCGGTCATGAGCATGGGAGTGGTCGTAGTGGTGATGATGGTCGTGGCCGCAATGCTCGTCATGGCGATGGTCGTCATGGTGATGGTGGGGACCGTGGTCATGTGCCCCATGGTCATGCGCCGCGTGCTGGAGCGCGCCGGCCGCCGCCGCGCCCGCATGACCGGCATAGGCGCCGCCTTCCGGATCGAACGGCGCCTCGATCTCGATCACCCGCGCGCCAAGCCCCTTCACCATCGCCTCGATGACGTGATCCCTGCGGATGCGCAGGCCCTTCGGCATGATCTGCGTCGGCAGATGGCGGTTGCCGAGATGCCAGGCGAGGCGCACCAGATGCTGCGGATCGACGCCGCGGATTTCGATCAGCGGCTCGGCTGCCGCGACCACCTCGATCAGCCGGCCGTCGTCGAGCACCAGCGCGTCGCCGCCGCGCAGCGCGATGGCGTGTTCGAGATCGAGCAGGAATTCAAGCCCGCGCGTGCCAATCATCGCCACCCGCCGCCGGTGCCGATCGTCGAAATCGAGCACCACGGTATCGGCCGGCGGGTCGTTCCAGCGATGCTGGCCGTGAACTTGCGTGGCGCGGATCATGCGAGCATCCCTAGAACTTCTTCGCCGTGCCGTCGCGCTCGCCCTTGATGTCGGCGTCGCGCGCTTCCGGCTTTGCCTGCGTGCTGGCGACGACATGGATCATGGACGTTTGCTCCGTTCCCCGATCAACGGACGTCGACCTTTTCGGGGGTGATGACCTCGATTCTGGGCGGCGCGGAGAAGCATTTCACGGCGACGCGGCCGAACGTCTTCATGTGCTCGGCGGCGCGATGCGGCACCAGCGCCTCGGCGTTTTGCCACTGCTCGACGAACACCATCCTGGTCGGATCGGTGACGCTCTCGTGCAGATCATAGGCGATGTTGCCCGGTTCTTTTCGGGTCTCCCTGATGCAGGCGGTGGCGGCCGCGATGAATTCGGCGCGCGTTTCGGGTTTGACGGTCAGCGTGGCAACGACATAGATCACGAATATCCTCCCGGTTTTGTTTTGGCTCGATGGCCGGGCGCAACCTTAGAACATGAAATAGCGCTGCGCCATGGGCAGCACCTCGGCCGGCGCGCAGGTCAAAAGTTCGCCGTCGGCGCGCACTTCATAGGTCTCGGCATCGACCTCGATCTTGGGAGTGGCGCCGTTGTGGATCATGCTCTTCTTGGAAATGCCGCCGCGGGTGTTTTGCACCGCATAAAGCTTCTTTTCGATGCCGAGTTTTCGCGCCAGCCCGCCCGCCATCGCCGCCCTGGAGGTGAACACCACCGAGGACGCCGTCAGCGACTTGCCGCAGGCCGCGAACATCTTCTGGTAGTGCACCGGCTGCGGCGTGGGAATGGAGGCGTTGGGATCGCCCATCGGCGCCGCCACGATCGAGCCGCCTTTGATGATGCAGTCCGGCTTGACGCCGAAGAACGCCGGCGACCACAACACGAGGTCGGCGAGCTTGCCCTTCTCCACCGAGCCGATCAGCTTTGAGACGCCGTGCGCAATCGCGGGGTTGATGGTGTATTTGGCGATGTAGCGCTTGACGCGGAAATTGTCGTTGTTGCCGTTGTCCTCCGGCAACGCGCCGCGTTGCTTCTTCATCTTGTCGGCGGTCTGCCAGGTGCGGATGATGACCTCGCCGAGCCGGCCCATCGCCTGCGAGTCCGACGACATCATCGAGAGCGCGCCGAGATCGTGCAGAATGTCCTCCGCCGCGATGGTCTCCTTGCGGATGCGGCTTTCGGCGAACGCCAGATCCTCGGCGATCGCGGGATCGAGGTGGTGGCACACCATCAGCATGTCGAGATGCTCGTCGATGGTGTTGCGGGTGAACGGCCGGGTCGGATTGGTCGAGGACGGCAGCACGTTCTTCAGGCCGGCAATTTTGATGATATCCGGCGCGTGGCCGCCGCCGGCGCCCTCGGTGTGGAAGGCGTGGATAGTGCGGCCCCTGAACGCCTTCACCGTGTCCTCGACGAAGCCGGACTCGTTCAGGGTGTCGGAATGCAGCATCACCTGGACGTCGTAATCGTCGGCCACCGACAGGCAGTTGTCGATCGCCGACGGCGTGGTGCCCCAGTCCTCATGCAGCTTGAGCGCGCAGGCGCCGGCCTTGATCATCTCCACCAGCGCCGCCGGGCGCGACGCGTTGCCCTTGCCGGAAATGCCGAGATTGACCGGGAAGGCGTCGAACGACTGGATCATCCGCGCCATGTGCCAGGGGCCGGGCGTGCAGGTGGTCGCGAATGTGCCGTGCGAGGGCCCGGTGCCGCCGCCCAGCATCGAGGTGACGCCACTCATCAGCGCGTGCTCGATCTGCTGCGGGCAGATGAAATGGATGTGGCTGTCGAATCCCCCCGCGGTGAGGATTTTGCCCTCGCCCGCGATCACGTCGGTGCCGGGGCCGATGATGATGGTCACGCCGGGCTGGATGTCGGGATTGCCGGCCTTGCCGATCGCGCCGATCATGCCCTCCTTGATCGCGACGTCGGCCTTGACGATGCCCCAGTGGTCGACGACCAGCGCGTTGGTGATGACGGTATCGGCCGCGCCCTGCCGGTTGGTGACCTGCGACTGCCCCATGCCGTCGCGGATCACCTTGCCGCCGCCGAATTTCACCTCCTCGCCATAGACGGTGAAATCCTTCTCGACCTCGATGATGAGATCGGTATCGGCGAGCCGCACCTTATCGCCGGTGGTCGGCCCGAACATGCCGGCATAGACGGAACGCTTGATCTTTACGGACATGGTTTCGCTCCAGCGACTTCGAACATGATCACAACTTGCCCTTTACCTCGCCGCGAAAGCCATAAATGACGCGTTTGCCCGCCAGCGCCACCAGTTGCACGTCGCGGGTCTGGCCTGGCTCGAACCGCACCGCGGTGCCGGCGGCGATGTCGAGCCGCATGCCGCGGGATTTCCTGCGGTCGAACTTCAGCGCCGGATTGGTCTCGAAGAAATGGTAGTGCGAGCCGACCTGGATCGGCCGGTCGCCTGAGTTGGCGACCGACAGCGTCACGGTCTTGCGGCCGGCATTGAGCTCGATCTCGCCGTCCTGGATGAATAATTCGCCTGGAATCATTGTGCCCGCTCTCCCAAGTCATTCCGGGGCGCACGAAGTGCGAACCCGGAATCTCGAAATAATAACCTCTGGATTCCCCGATGTGCAATTGCACATCTGAGGTCTGCGCCTTCGGCGCATCCCGGAATGACGTTGTCATCTGATCGGCTCGTGCACAGTGACAAGTTTTGTCCCGTCGGGAAATGTCGCCTCGACCTGGATGTCGTGGATCATTTCCGCGATGCCGGGCATCACCTGCGCGCGGGTCAGGACCTGCGCGCCGGCCTGCATCAGCTCGGCGACGGTGCGGCCGTCGCGCGCGCCCTCGACGATGAAGTCGGAGATGATGGCGATCGCCTCCGGGTGGTTGAGCTTGACGCCGCGCTCCAGCCTGCGGCGCGCCACCATCGCCGCCATCGAGATCAACAGCTTGTCCTTTTCACGGGGAGACAAATTCATGCGAGCACTCTGATCATTCCGAACGATCCGGTTGAGCCATCTAACTGAGCCAGAGCCGCGGCAACGCGGTGCCCGAGGCGCGGCCGAGCACCGTCATCATGTCGGCGCGGAGCCTCGCCGCATCTTGGGCACAGAAGCGCGCCATTGCAAACCCATTCCAGGCGGAGATGCCGACTTCGCCACCGAACGATGGCGATGCTTCGCGGATGCGCGCCGCCACCGCCTCGTCGCCGGGCACGATCAGCGCGGTGCCGATGGCGACGCCGCCATTGGCGATCGCAGGCTTCGCGAGCTTTTCGCCGATATCGCCATCGAGCCGGACCGTCTCGGCGAAGGCCAGCCGGCCGCCGCGGCGCATCCGCCAGCGGTCGACGAATTCGCCGTGCCGCATCCGCTCGCCCATCGCCGCGCGGCCGAACACCACGATTTCGCAGAGCAGAAGTGACGCGTCTTCCGCGAGATCGATATCGATCCGCCGCGAGATCCGCGCGCGGTCGAACAGGATGGTCTCCTGCGGCAGCCAGGCGAGATGCGCGCCGGCCTCGGCTTTCAAGGCGATATTGAGCTGCGCGGCCGGACCCGGCGCGCGATAGACCTTCTCCGCTGCCGCCGTGGTCAACGTCAGCCGCGAACCCTCCCCGGCCGAAATGTCGATATCAAAACGGTCGCCGCCGGCGATGCCGCCGGCGGTGTTGACGAACACGGCTGAAAGACCTTCCGCCTCGGGGGAGGGAAACCGCACGCGCAGCGAGCCGGATTCGTGCACGTCAGCGCGGCGGGTGACGCCGTCCTGAAGGCGCACGTCGAACGTCACCGTGCCCTGGGCGCGGTTGGCCGCGAAGGTAGCTGCGCGCGTGGCCTCGGTCCGCATCCGTCCCCAAACGCTCCCCTGGGACACCGCCTCGGCGCGGCGTGTCGCAAAAACTTTACAGCGCCATCTGGCGGCTGATTTCGGCGGGATCGAGGTTGCGGCGGTCGCAGGCATATTTCACCGCGCCCCGGTCCATCACCGCGAAATTGTCGCCGAGCTCGCAGGCAAAGTCGAGATATTGCTCGACCAGCACGATCGCCATGTCGCCGAGATTGCGCAAATAGGAGATCGCCCGCCCGATATCCTTGATGATCGACGGCTGGATACCCTCGGTCGGCTCGTCCAGCAGCAACAGTTTCGGCCGCATCACCAGCGCGCGGCCGATCGCGAGCTGCTGCTGCTGGCCGCCGGACAGATCGCCGCCGCGGCGGCCGAGCATCGATTGCAGCACCGGAAACAGCGCGAACACATCGTCGGGGATATTGCGGTCGTCGCGCTTCAGCGGGCCAAAGCCGGTCTTCAGGTTCTCCTCCACCGTCAGCAGCGGAAAGATCTCGCGGCCCTGGGGCACGAAGCCGATGCCGCGCCGCGCCCGCTCGTAGGGCTTCAGTCCCGTGATGTCGTCACCATTAAGCGTGATCGAGCCCGAGGCGATCGGGTACTGGCCGACCATCGCGCGCAGCAAAGAGGTCTTGCCGACGCCGTTGCGGCCAAGCACGCATGTCACCTTGCCCGGCTCGGCCGCGAGCGAAACGCCGCGCAGCGCCTGCGCCGCGCCATAATAGAGGCTGATGTCTTTCACGTCGAGCATGCGGCACGTCCTCATAAGGGCGAGTAGCGAATGGCGAATAGTTGAGGGGAGATTCCATTCGCTATTCGCTACTCGCCATTCGCCCTATCTTCCCAAATACACTTCGATCACGCGATCGTTCGACGACACCTGGTCGATGGTCCCCTCGGCCAGCACCGTGCCTTCGTGCAGGCAGGTTACCTTGACACCGAGCTCGCGGACGAAGGTCATGTCGTGCTCGACGACCATCACCGTCTTATCCTTGTTGATCTCCTTCAACAGCTCGGCGGTCTGATGGGTTTCGACGTCGGTCATCCCGGCCACCGGCTCGTCGATCAGCAAGAGTTTCGGATCCTGCGCCAGCAGCATGCCGATCTCGAGCCATTGCTTCTGGCCGTGCGACAGGCTTCCGGCCAGCCGGCCGCGCGCATCCTTCAGGCGGATCGTCTCCAGCACGCGCGCGATGCGTTCGGACTCGGCCTTGCTGCCGCGCCAGAACAGCGTGCCCCTGACGCTGTGATCGACGTTCAGCGCCAGCAGCAGATTGTCCTCGATGGTCTGGCTCTCGAACACCGTCGGCTTCTGGAATTTGCGGCCGATGCCGAGTTCGGCAATTCGGGTCTCGTCGAGCCGGGTCAGGTCGGTGACGCCGTCGAACAGCACGGTGCCTTCGTCCGGCCTGGTCTTGCCGGTGATGATGTCCATCATCGTGGTCTTGCCGGCGCCGTTCGGGCCGATGACGGCGCGCATCTCGCCGGGCTCGAGCGTCAGCGACAGGTTGTTGATGGCGTGGAAGCCGTCGAACGAGACGTGCACGCCGTCGAGATAAAGCAGGGCGGAAGTGGCGCGGCTATCCATGATGTTCATGCGCTCACTCCGCCGGGTTCGGTTCGCTGACGCCGTCTTCGCGCGCAGCACTTGCGGCATTGGCCGAGAGGCGGTCGGCCTGCCACGGCTCCCACCAGCTATCGAAGGTGCCGACGATGCCCTTCGGCAGCAGCAGCGTCACCAGGATGAACAGCGCGCCCAGCATGAACAGCCAGTACGGCGCCAGCGGGCCCGAGGTGAAGTAGGTCTTGGCGTAGTTGACGACGACGGCGCCGAGCGCGGCGCCGACCAGCGTGCCGCGGCCGCCGACCGCGACCCAGATCACCGCCTCGATCGAATTGCCCGGCGCGAATTCGGAAGGGTTGATGATGCCGACCTGCGGCACATAAAGCGCGCCGGCGACGCCGGCCATGCAGGCCGACAGCGTGAACACGAACAGCTTGTAGGATTCGACCCGGTAGCCGAGGAACCGGGTGCGGGATTCGGCGTCGCGGACCGCGATCAGCACCTTGCCGAGCTTCGAGGTCACGACCGCGCGGCAGATCAGGAAGGCTGCGATCAGCGCCAGGCAACTGAGCGCGAACAGCGCGGCGCGGGTTCCGTCGGCCTGCACGTTGAAGCCCAGAATATCCTTGAAATCGGTCAGGCCGTTGTTGCCGCCGAAGCCGAAATCGTTGCGGAAGAAGCCGAGCAACAGAGCGTATGTCATCGCCTGCGTGATGATCGAGAGATAGACGCCGGTGACGCGGGAGCGGAACGCCAGCCAGCCGAAACAGAAAGCCAATAGACCCGGGACCAGAACGACCATCACGGCCGCGAACCAGAACATATCGAAACCGTGCCAATACCAGGGC
>NZ_JBAVNZ010000127.1:0-8705 GCF_049691595.1 Bradyrhizobium sp. | reverse complement strand
TGGCGCTGCTGTTGGCCGGCATGCCCGAGACGGTTCCCGGCCAGACGCTCAACCGCCTCTGCGCCTCCGGGCTCGATGCGGTCGGCGCGGCGGGCCGTGCGATCCGCGCCGGCGAGATCGATTTCGCGATTGCCGGCGGCGTCGAATCGATGACGCGGGCGCCGTTCGTGATGGGCAAGGCGCCGGAAGCGTTTTCGCGCTCGGCCGATATTTTCGACACCACCATCGGTTGGCGCTTCATCAATCCCTTGATGAAGGCGCAGTATGGCGTCGATGCGATGCCCGAGACCGGCGAGAACGTCGCCGAGGAATTTCAGGTGTCGCGCGCCGATCAGGACGCGTTTGCGATCCGCTCGCAGCAGCGCGCCGCGGCGGCGATCGCGTCGGGCTATTTCGTCGAGGAGATCATCCCGGTTTCGGTGCCGGGCGGCAAGGCCGGACCGATCAGCGTCGACAAGGACGAGCATCCGCGCCCCGAGACCACGCTCGAAGGATTGTCAAAACTGAAGCCGATCGTGCGCAATCCCGGCACCGTGACCGCCGGCAACGCGTCCGGCGTCAATGACGGCGCTGCCGCGATGATCCTCGCCTCCGAAGCCGCCGTAAAGAAGCACGGCCTTAACCCCCGCGCGCGCATTCTCGGCCTTGCCTCGGCCGCGGTGCCGCCGCGCATCATGGGCATCGGCCCGGTGCCGGCGACCCGCAAGCTGATGGAACGGCTCGGCTTCAAAATCAGCGATTTCGATTTGATCGAGCTCAATGAAGCCTTTGCCAGCCAGGGCATAGCCTGCCTCCGGCAACTCGGCGTCAAGGATGATGCCGACTTCGTCAACCCGCATGGCGGCGCGATTGCGCTCGGCCATCCGCTCGGCATGAGCGGTGCGCGGCTGGCGATGACGGCGGTGCACGGCATGGAAAAGCGCGGCGGCAAACGCGCGCTCGCCACCATGTGTGTCGGCGTCGGTCAGGGCGTCGCAGTGGCGATCGAGAAATTGAATTGACGGGGATGACCCAGGCCGTCATTGCGAGCGCAGCGAAGCAATCCATAGCGCCGAAAGCTGGATTGCTTCGTCGCTGCGCTCCTCGCAATGACGGAGAATATGCCGAAAGGGCTTGATCCATGACCCTGATCTACCCCATCGCGAGCAACGCGGCGCATCCGCCGCGGCTGTCGCCCGCCTACAAGAGCACCGTAAAACGGTCGCCGCAAAAGCCGCTGATTCCGATGCGGCATACGCTGTCGGAACTGACCGGGCCGGTCTATGGCCATCAGACGGTGCGCGAGAACGACCACGACCTCACCATCCAGCACAAGGGCGAGCCGCTCGGCGAACGCATCATCGTGCACGGCCACGTGCTCGACGAAGACGGCCGCGGCGTGCCGAACACGCTGCTCGAGGTGTGGCAGGCCAATGCCTGCGGCCGCTACATCCATGTGGTCGACCAGCACCCGGCGCCGCTCGATCCGAACTTCACCGGCGCCGGGCGCACGCAGTCCGACGCCAACGGTTACTACAAATTCGTCACCATCAAGCCCGGCGCCTATCCCTGGGGCAACCATCACAACGCCTGGCGGCCGTCCCACATCCATTTCTCGGTGTTCGGCCATGCCTTCGTCTCGCGGCTGGTGACACAGATGTATTTTCCCGGCGATCCCCTGTTTCCGTTCGATCCGATCTTCAATTCGGTGACCGATGAGAAGGCGCGGCTGCGGATGATTTCCGCATTCGATCTGGAAAACACCAGGCCGGAATGGGCGCTGTGCTACCGCTTCGAAATCGTGCTGCGCGGGCGCAGCGCCACGCCGATGGAGACCAAATAGTGTCCGAAACCGCCAAGGGAATTACCCCGTCGCAGACCGTCGGTCCGTATTTCGCCTATGGGCTGACGCCGAAGGGCAAATACGCCTGGAACGACGCCTTCAACAACAACCTGGTGACGCCGGACGCCTCGGGCGAACGCATCCGCGTCGAGGGCCGGGTGTTCGACGGCGACGGCGCGCCGGTGCCGGACTGCATGCTGGAGATCTGGCAGGCCGATGCGCAGGGCCGTTTCTCCGATCCGAAGGACACGCGCGCGCTGCCGAATTCCTCGTTCAGGGGGTTCGGCCGGTGCGGCACCGATGCCAACGGCTTCTATGCCTTCGACACCATCAAGCCGGGGCAGGTAGCGGACCCCGACGGCGAGCCACAGGCGCCGCATCTGCTGCTCGCGGTCTTCGCGCGCGGCATGCTGCTGCATCTGTATTCGCGGATCTATTTCGACGGCGAAGCCGCGAATGCGAGTGACCCGGTGCTGGCGCTGGTGCCGGCCGATCGCCGCGCCACGCTGATCGCGGCGCGCCAGCCCGGCAATGGCAACGCGGTCTATCGCCTCGACATCCGCCTGCAGGGCGACAACGAGACGGTGTTTTTCGACGTGTGAGTTGATTGTCATCACCGGGCCTGACCCGGTGATCGATCCACTTCGAAAAAATCTTCTGTGAAGATTGATGGATACGCGAATCGAGCCCGCGCATGCGGCAGCGATGGACGTGCTGCGCCGCGTGGCCTCGTTCTCCGGAAGCGTAAGGTTACAAAGCGAGTTCGCCGGCATCATTCGATCGAATGATGCCAGGGCGCGCCGGCGTCAGGCGAATGGATGACGCCATGCCGGCCCTCGTCATGACAGTCTCGTTGCACCGATTCCGATCAAGGAGCAGGTGCGATGACAACGAATCGTTTCGATGTGGCGGGTGTCCTTCGAAAGGCGGCTGGCGTGCTTCTGATATCGAGCGGCGCAGCGCTCGCTCAGAACGCGGACAGCGCCCGGGTGGTGAGCCCGCAGCTGGCGCTGGCGGCGCCGCAATCTGGCGTCGCCACGCCGATCCCGGACTGCCCGCAAATCCCGAAGGTCTGCGCCCTGATCGCGGACCCCGCGGTCCGAAATTATATCGGACCGGCCGAATACGCCTGGGACTTCAACGCGACCGACGGCGCGCCCGGGCCAACACTGCAATCCGATCGCCGGGTCGCGGGGCTGGGCAGGAACTAGGCTGCCATAGGCCGATCCGGCGAATCTCGGCGAAACTACTCGATGACGGCGGGTTCCGGTACAGCCGATTGCTTGCGCAGCGCGGCCTTGGTCGAACCGATCATGACCGCCAGCGGAATGGCGCACAGCGTGAAGGCCATCACCATCTGGTAGTCGTGCGAGAATGCGATGATCTGTGCCTGCAGATTGACCATCGCGTCCGCCATCGCGCGGCCCTTGTCGGTGGTCAGGTCGATGATGCCGCGCACATCGGGCATCTGCAAAGCATGGTTGAACGGATTGACGTGCTGCGAGATCACGGCGTAGGTGCGGCGCGAGCCTTCGGTCAGTTGCGAAATCACGATGGAAATGCCGATCGAACTCGCGACATTGCGCATCAGGGTCAGCATCGAGGTGCCGTCGGTGCGCAGATGGTCGGGCAGTGTCAGAAACGCCACCGTGGAGAGCGGCACGAACACCAGCCCGAACCCGAAACCCTGGACGATGCTGATCGCCACGACCTCGGCCACCCCGGTCTGATCGGTCCAGGCCGTCATGTAGAACAGTGAAAGGCAGGTGAGGCTGAGGCCGGAGATGATCAGCGTGCGCGCCTCGATGTAGCGCATCATCCTCCCGACCATCATCATGGCAATGAAGGTGCCGCAGCCGCGGCTCGCCAGCAGCAGGCCCGCGGTGATGATCGGGTACCCCGCCACGTTCTGCAGGAATGGCGAGGACAGCGCCATGGTGGAGAACAGCACCAGGCCCATGACCGCCATGAACACGCAGCCGCTGATGAAATTCCTGTCCCGGAACAGCGCGAACTGGATGAACGGTCTGGCGGTCGTCAGCGAATGCGCGAGGAAATAATAGAAGCCGACCGCCGAGACGATGAATTCGGCGATGATCTCGCCGGATTCGAACCAGCCGAGCTGTTCGCCGCGGTCGAGCGCGATCTGCAAGCTGCCGATGCCGATCGCGAGCGCGGTGAAGCCGAACCAGTCGAAGCGCAGGTTGATGTCCTTTCTGGTCTCGTCCATGAAAACCAGCAGGCCGAGCACGGTGAAGACGCCGAACGGCAGATTGACGAAGAACACCCAGTGCCAGGAATAGGTCTCGGTCAGCCATGCCCCGAGCGACGGCCCCATGATCGGGCCCATCATCACGCCGGTGCCCCAGATCGACATCGCCTTGGCGCGCTCCTGCAGGGTGTAGCCGTCGAGCATCACCGCCTGAGACAGCGGCACCAGCGCCGCGCCGAACACGCCCTGCATCAGGCGAAACAGCACCATCTGGTTGATGTCCTGGGCGACGCCGCACAGCACGGAAGCCACCGTGAAGCCGCCGGCGCACAGGATGAAGATGCGCTTGCGGCCAAAGCGGTTGGCGATCCACCCCACCGGCGCGGTCATGATCGCGGCCGCCACGATGTAGGAGGTCAGCACCCAGTTGATCTGGTCCTGCGACGCCGACAAGGTGCCCTGCATGTAAGGCAGCGCGACATTGGCGATGGTGGTGTCCAGCGCCTGCATGATGGTCGCGGTCATCGCGCAGATCGTCACCATGTTCCGGCGCAGGCCGGGGATCATGCTGGGGGATGGCGCGGGAGCGGACATGGTCAGTCCTGGTTCGCAGCCGCCGGGTGGAAGCCGAGCAGGGCCGCGAGCGAGCGCCGGTGGTTGGTGTCGATGGTCGCATAGACGCTCATGCCGGCCTTCAGCCTGCCGACGAATTTGTCATCCTTGTCGAAATAGATCCGCACCGGCACCCGCTGCACCACCTTGACGAAATTGCCGGTGGCGTTCTGCGGCGGCAGGATCGCGAACTGCGCGCCGGTGCCGGGCGAGAGCGAGCCGACCGTGCCCCTGAAGACATGGTTGGGGAAGGCATCGACCTCGAGAATGACTTGCTGCCCGACCGCGACATAGGTGAAGTCGGATTCCTTCGGATTGGCGTCGACCCACGGGTTCGACGTATCGATCACGCTGAACACCGGCGTGCCGGCGGCGACGAAGCGGCCGAGTTGAATCTGCTCGACCTGGGTGGCGGTGCCGTTCATCGGCGCGCGCACGGTGGTGAGGTCGAGATTGCGCTGGGCATCGTCGAGCACGGCCTTGGCCTGCATGTAGGCGGGAAACTTTTCCAGCGGCAGATCGGGGTCGCCGAGCAGCTGGTTGAGAGCGTTGGACCGCTGCTGCCTGACGATCTGCAACTGGGCCTGCGCGGTGACCAGCGCGGTGGCGCTGTTGTCGAGATCGAGCTGCGATCCGGCCGAACTCTTCACCAGCGAGGTCTTGCGCTCGACATCGCGCTGCTTGAGCGCGATACCCGCGTTGACGAGTTCGATCGTCTGCCCGTAGAGCTTCACGTTGGCAACAAGGTTGTCGTGGCTGGTCTTGGTGTCATCGAGCTTGGCGCGCGCCTGCGCCAGCGCCAGTTGAAACGGCACCGGATCGATCTGGAACATGACGTCGCCGGTCGAAACCTGCTGGCCCTCCTTCACCGCGACGCTGATGATCTTGCCGGAGATATCGGGCGTGATCAGCACCTTCTGCGCGCCGACATAGGCGTCGTCGGTGGTCACGTAGCGGCCGCCATTGAGATAGAATGTGAGTCCGGCCATCAGCGCCACCAGCGGCAGCACCACCAGCAGCAGGAAGCGGCGGTAACGGCGTAAGCCGGCCATCAGCCGGCGGCGCGGTTCCGCGGCGATTTTCGGCCGGGATGCCGGGGCAGGCGGATTGGTCTTCTGTTCGGGCGGGAATTTGAGGACCGGATCAGCCATAACGCTGCTCCTTTCGCGGCGGTTCGCCGGGCGAATTCTGGATCGCGTTGCGAACGTTTTCCTTGATGGATTCGAGTTGGGCGAGCAGGCGGTGGGCGTCGGCGGGAGGGATGCCCTCGAGCGCGGTGGCGGTGAGTTCGGAGCGCAGCCCGCCGAGCTTGCCGAGCAGCGGCCGCGCGGCCTTGCGCAGATAAAGCCGGTTGACCCGGCGGTCGGTCGCGTCGCCGCGGCGCTCGATCCAGCCATTGTCGCAGAGCTTGTCGATCAGCCGCGTCAGCGTGATCGGCTGCATTTCCATCAGTTCGGCGAGTTCCGACTGCTTCAGGCCCTCACTGCGTTCCACCTTGGCCAGAACCGCCCATTGCGCGCGGGTGATGCCGTAGCGCGCCGCCTGCTTGTCGGCATAGGCGCGCACCAGCCGCTGCACCTCGCCAAGCGTAAACAGGAAGTTCATATCCACCGAACCGCGCATCGGCATCGTCTCCATAAGCTTTGACTATGATAAGCTAGCTTATGAATTCCGCATGGCGGGTAAACAGGGGTCTGCCCCGCCGAAACCACATGGCTGGAAGCCTCGATCCGGCCGGGGCTTTGGGATTGCCCGCCAAAATGCTACCAATTGCCACGATGACCTCGGCCAAACCCACATTTCCCGCGCCGGACCACGATCACGGCCGCTGCACCGCGGAAGCGATTTCGCATGCCGAACAGGTCTGCGCGCGCCGGGCGCAGAAATTCACGCCGATCCGCCGCCAGGTGCTGCGGGCGCTGTTGTCCAGCCATCGTCCGCTCGGCGCCTATGAGGTGATCGACCAGCTCGCCAAATCGATGCCGCGCCCGGCGCCGATCACGGTCTATCGGGCGATGGATTTTTTGATGGAGAACGGCCTCGTTCACCGCATCGAAAGCCGCAACGCCTTTCTCGCCTGCGCCCATGACCATGACGCGGCCGCGATGGTGGCGTTTCTGATCTGCGATCACTGCGGCCTGGTCGGCGAAATTCCGGCCGCGCCGGTGGCGCAAAGCCTCAACGCCGCCGCGCGCGCGTCCGGCTTTGCGCCGAAACTTTCCGTCGTCGAAATCGCCGGTACCTGCGCGCATTGTCAGAAGCCATAACAACGACACGGCGGCAAGCCGGCCACGGGGATCAATGTCAGCGAACGAAATAGTGCGATCTGCCGGGCGTCCGCTCAGCCCCGGCGCCATCGCCTTGATCCTGATGTTGTGCTTCAGCTGGGGTTTCAATCAGATCGCGGTCAAGCTGGTGCTTCCCGACATTCCGCCGATGCTGCAGGCCACGATCCGTTCGGTGGGCGCGTTGCCGGTGCTGTTCCTGATCGCGAGGCTGCGCGGGGTGAAGATCTTCGGAGCCGACGGTACGCTGCGGGTAGGCCTGTTTGCGGGCGTGCTGTTCGGACTGGAATTCGTGCTGATCTATCGCGGCCTGTTGCTGACCTCGGCCTCGCGCGCGGTGGTATTTCTCTACACCGCGCCATTCTTCGTTGCGCTCGGCTCCTACCAGTTTCTCGGGGAGCGGCTGCGCGCCTCGCAATGGGGCGGGCTGGGTGTCAGTTTCGCCGGAGTGGCGCTGGCGATCGGCGTGCCCCAGACCAATGTCGATGCCAATGTGATTCTGGGCGACCTCCTGATCGTCGCGGGTGGCGCGCTGTGGGCCGCCACGACGCTGCTCGTCAAGGCAACCTCTCTGCTGCGGGCGCCACCCGAAAAGGTGCTGGGATATCAGGTGGCGGTTTCGATCCCGATCCTCGGCCTGGCGGCCTGGATTTCGGGCGAAACCATCGCCCGGGTTCCTGGCCCGCTGGCCATGTCGCTGATGATCTATCAGGCGGTCTGGGTGGTCGGGCTCACGTTTCTGTTGTGGTTCACGCTGGTGAAGACCTATTCCGCCAGCAAATTGTCGGCCTTCACCTTCATCACGCCGCTGTTCGGCGTGGTCGCCAGCTACTTCATCATGCACGACACGCTGACCGCAGCGTTCGGCGCCGCCGCGCTGCTCGTGATCGCCGGGCTCTACCTCGTCAACAAGCCTGATCCGAGGATTGTGCCGGATCCCAACGTCCCGGCATGACCGGAGACTTCCGAGCGCCCTCGTGCGAAGCCGTTAAAGCGTGCCCGTCGGGCAAATCACCAAAATGCTGTCCAGCCCCCTTTCGAAAAATTCTTCGCTTTGCTCGTCGGGCAAATCATCTCTACAAGTTCGCGCCATCCCGTCCCGAGAAGAGGGGCGTTGGCCATCGTCACGAACGTTGGGACGGGTTGCGGTGGACGCGGCAGCGTTGGGCGCGAAGCGGGATTGCAGGGCGGGTCAACCCGTGAGCGATCACCATCACGCAGACGACCGGCGCTGATGCGGACGGCAAAACCGTGTGGTCCTGGCACCCGTTGCTGGTGCTAAATTAGCGGAGGTGCGTCGGCCCGACCGGGTTTAGACAATCCATATCCGCTGATGACGGTGACAAGACGAATTCGTCGCCGAGGAGAGCGCGGCATAAACCGTAAAACCATTGTGCAGGGAATGCCGGAATGCTCCGTCTGTACCTGTATGCTCGTGTGCGCCTTCTATGTGCATCCTTGCACACGAGACCGCGGGTGCAGCAAGCACCCGGCATTCCCTGCGCCCTCCATTCTCGAGGGTGACAAGCGCAGGAACCGGGCGCAACGCGCCGCGGGGTCGCGAAGTCTTGTCTAATCCGTTTCGATCGGCAGCGCCGCGTCTTTTGCCCATTCGCCCATCGAGCCGTCGTAGAGGGTGAGATCGTGGTAACCAAGCCGATGCAGCAGGAACAAATCGATGGTGGCGGAAATGCCGCCGCCGCAATAGGCGATCACGCGCTTGTCTTTGGCGATCCCCTGCGCGGCAAACTTCGCTTCGGCATCTTCGAGCGGG
>NZ_JBAVNZ010000126.1:0-30878 GCF_049691595.1 Bradyrhizobium sp. | reverse complement strand
GGCGAATTCCGCGGCGCATGCGCCGAGCTTGGATTGATCTTCGTTGCGCCGGACACCAGCCCGCGCGGCGAGAACGTGCCGGGCGACCCCGCCGGCGCCTACGATTTCGGTCTTGGGGCCGGCTTCTACGTCGATGCGACACAAGTGCCGTTTGCGCGCAACTACCGGATGTGGAGCTATGTCACCGAAGAACTGCCGACATTGGTCGCCGAGCATTTTCCCGTCGATCGCACGCGGCAATCGATCCTCGGCCACTCCATGGGCGGTCATGGCGCGCTGACCGTCGCGCTGCGCCATCCCGATCGCTACCGCGCCGCCAGCGCTTTTTCGCCGATCGTGGCCCCCTCGCGCGTGCCATGGGGCATCAAGGCGCTGGGCGGCTATCTCGGCGCTGACAAGGAGGCGTGGCGCAAGCATGACGCCGTTGCACTGATCGAGGACGGCGCGAGATTTTCCAGCCTGCTGGTGGATTACGGCGACGCCGACCCGTTTCTGGCCGAGCAGCTTCGCCCGGAATTGCTGCAAGGCGCGTGCGAGAAAGCGAACATTCCCCTCACCCTGCGCCGCCAACCCGGCTACGATCACAGCTACTACTTCATCTCCACCTTCATGGCCGATCATCTACGCTGGCACGCTGCTCAACTGGCCGCTTGAAATTTCACGCGCCTACAGCATGATCCGGAAAAGTGGATACCGGCTTTCCGAAAAGGTCATGCTCAAACAAAAGATAGAGCTGGATGACGTTTCGAAGAGAAGTCATCTCGCTCTATCGAGCCTGGGGCGCGCCATAATTGGGCGCCAGCAGCCGGTTGCGCACCAGATAGCGCAGCGCCCGCGACCAGGATTCGTCGGTATTGCCGCGAAAGTCGGCGCTCATCGACGTGATGAGTTGTCCGCTATGGACGTCGCGCAGATAGATATTCATATTGAGGATGAGGTTGGAGACCTTTTGCACCACGCCCGTGATGACGAGATCGGCGCCGATCTGCCGTGCAAATTGCACATCGCAGCCGCCGCAGGCCTGCAGATTGCTGCCATGCACCGCAGCATTGATCGGGGAGATGTCGAGGAGACGGAATTTGCCGGATTCGGCCAGTTCCTTGCGCAACTGGTCGCCGACGCGCATCAGCTTGTCGTGCTCGTCGGTCCGCGGCCCGTCCACCTCGCCCTGCAGGCTCGTATCCACCAGTTCGAAATCGAACACCGCAAGCCTGGGTGCATCGGCGCGCGCCGGCGCCGAAGTCAACAGCAACAGCACAATGACGGCGAAAAGCGCTCTCATGATCGAGTCCCGGTCAAATCAAGGGTGGCGCAATGACGAAATGCAGGGTTGCAAGCTAGGGCAATTCGGTCATGTTTCAAGCCAGGAATTCCTCCATCGTCGGTCAAGCCGGGGGAACGTCAGGGAGGAGTCATGATCCGATGGTTGGTCGGTGCGGTCGGCTTGAGCGTCGTGGCCACGCATGCGCTCGCGGCCGAGCCGGTCGGGATCGGCATCGGCTATCTCGGACGCTACGGCGTCAAGTCGAAATTGTCGCTGGTCGAGCAGCCGTCGGAGAACGACGGCATTGCCGGCGCGCGTCTCGCAATCGAGGACAACAACACCACCGGCAAGTTCCTGAATCAGACCTTCACCCTGGAGGAGCTTCGGCTCAAGGACGGGGAGGATGTCGCCAAGGCGGCGACGACGCTCGCCACCCGCAACGGCTTCATCATCGCCGATCTGCCCCCGGAAGCGCTGGTGAAGGCCGCCGACGCGCTTCGCGATCGCGCAACCCTGCTGTTGAACGCCGGATCGATCGACGACCGGCTGCGCGAGGAGGATTGCCGTGCCAATGTGATCCACGTCGCCCCGACGCGTTCGATGCTCGCGGACGCGCTCGCCCAGTATCTGGTGTGGAAGCAGTGGAAGCGCTGGGTGCTGGTGGTCGGCTCGCATGACACCGACAAGCTCTATGCCGTGGCCCTGCGACGCGCCGCGGTGCGCTTCGGCGCGAAGATCGTTCAGGAGCGCACGTTCGAGGACACCGGCGGCGCCCGTCGCACCGACAGCGGCGTGACCCTGATCCAGCGCCAGATGCCCGTCTTCACCCAGCAGGCGCCGGCCTACGACGTTCTCGTCGCAGCCGACGAAAGCGAGGTGTTCGCTTCCTATTTGCCCTACCGGACCTGGGACCCGCGACCGGTCGCCGGCTCGGCGGGTCTGGTGCCGACGAGTTGGGACGCGGCGCAGGATCAGTGGGGCGCGACCCAGATGCAGAACCGCTTCATCAAGCTGAACTCGCGGCGCATGACGGCGCTGGACATGCAGGCATGGACCGCCGTGCGCATGATCGGCGAGGCGACGTCGCGTGCGAATTCCGGCGACCCGAAGCCGGTATCCGACTTTCTCAAGGGCAGCGATTTTTCCATTGCGGCATTCAAGGGCCAGCGGCTGACGCTGCGGGACTGGAACCTGCAGCTTCGCCAGCCCATTTTGCTGGTCGATGGCCGCATGGTGGTCTCGGTTTCGCCGCAGGAGGGTTTCCTGCATCAGGTCTCGGAACTCGATACGCTGGGCGTCGATCGGCCCGAAACCAGGTGCAAGCTGCATTGAAGACGGAGAAATCGCATATGTGGCGTGGTTGTCTGCTTTCGGGAATAGCGGCATGGCTCGCGGCGGCAGCGCCCGCTTCGGCCTTCATCGCCTATGTGTCGAACGAGAAAAGCAATACCGTGTCGGTGATCGATACCGACAACTGGACCGTCACCAGGACCATCAAGGTCGGCCAGCGGCCGCGCGGCATCGAGTTCACGAAAGATGGCAAGTTCGTGATGGTCGCGGTCGGCGATGACGATACGATTCAGATGATCGACGCGGCGAAACAGCAGGTGGTCGACTCCCTGCCCTCCGGTCCCGATCCCGAACTGTTCGTCCAGGATGCCGCCGGCAAGATCCTCTATGTCGCCAATGAGAATGACAACACCGTGACTGTCATCGATCTCGAAAAGCGCGTGCGCGCGGGCGAGGTTCAGGTCGGCGTCGAGCCCGAAGGCATGGCGCTGAGCCCGGACGGCAAGATTCTGATCAATACCTCCGAGACCACCAACATGGCGCATTTCATCGACACCGCGACGCGCCAGATCGTCGCCAACGTGCTGGTCGATGCGCGGCCGCGTTTCGCCGAATTCAAGCGCGACGGTTCCGAATTGTGGGTGTCGTCGGAGATCGGTGGTACCGTGTCGGTGATCGATCCCGCCAAACACGCGGTGACCAGCAAGATTACCTTCAGTGTTCCAGGCCTGCGGCGGGAAGCGATCCAGCCGGTCGGAATCGGCATCACCAGGGACGGCAAGACCGCTTTCGTCGCGCTTGGGCCCGCCAACCGCATCGCTATCGTCGATGGCACCAGTCACACCGTCACCAAATATCTTCTGGTCGGCCAGAGGGTCTGGCACATGGCGTTCACCCCGGACGAAAAATATCTGCTGGTGACCAATGGCGTATCCAACGACGTCTCGGTTATCGATGTCGCCGCGCAAAAGGTGATCAAGACGATCCAGGTCGGCGAGCTGCCCTGGGGCATCACGATTGCGCAGCCATGACGACAACCGATGCACCCGTCCCCGGCCCGATACCGGCGGAGATCCGTCCCCGGCGCGATCCAGCCGAAATGCCCGCCCTGTCGATCGCCGGCGTCAGCCATTCCTACGGCACAAGACGCGCCCTCATCGACGTCAGCTTCAACGTGGCACCGGCAAGCTTCACGGCCCTGCTTGGCCTTAACGGCGCCGGCAAGAGCACGTTGTTCGCCCTGGTCACGCGGCTGTTTGGAATTCAGGCCGGGCGCATCGGCATTTTCGGCCATGACATCGGCCTTGCGCCCGGCGAAGCGCTACGGCTGCTCGGCGTGGTGTTCCAGCCGCGCACGCTCGACCTCGACCTCTCGGTCACGCAGAACCTGCTTTATCACGCGGCCCTGCACGGCATCGGCCGGCGCGAGGCACGATCGCGCAGCGACCAGGTGCTCACGCGCATCGGCCTTGCGGACCGCGCCGGCAGCAAGGTGCGCGACCTTTCCGGCGGCCAGATGCGTCGGCTGGAAATCGCGCGTGCATTGCTGCATCGTCCACGCCTGCTGTTGCTGGATGAGGCGACCGTCGGGTTGGACGTCAAGGCCCGGGCCGACATCCTCAACCACGTCCGGCAGCTCGTCACCGAACAGGGCATCAGCGTGCTCTGGGCCACCCATTTATTCGACGAGATCACGCCGAAGGATGACCTCGTGGTCCTGCATCAGGGCCGCGTGCTGGCGCACGGCGAAGTCGCCCGCGTCATCACCGCAGCGGGCGCCCATGACGTGAACTCCGCATTCATGCGTTTGACCGGAGCCGCCGCGGAATCGGGGAGAGCCGCGCCATGAGTTCCACGTCTATCACGCCTGCCCGCACCGGCTTCTCGCTCTCGGAGTATGCCACCTGCCTGAACGGCATCGTGTGGCGCGAGGCCCTGCGCTTCCTGCACCAGCGCGAGCGCTTCGTCTCGGCGCTGGTGAGGCCGTTGGTGTGGCTGTTCATCTTCGCCGCCGGCTTCCGGCAGGTGCTCGGCATCTCCATCATCCCGCCCTACGAAACCTACATCCTCTATGAGGTCTATATCGCGCCCGGATTGATGGCGATGATCCAGTTGTTCAACGGCATGCAGTCCTCGCTCTCGATGGTCTACGACCGCGAGATGGGCAATATGCGCACCCTGCTGGTGAGCCCGCTGCCGCGATGGTATCTTCTGTTCTGCAAGCTTCTGGCGGGAACGGCGGTTTCGCTGCTCCAGGTCTATGCTTTTCTGCTGATCGCGTGGTTTTGGGATATCGCCCCTCCGCCGATCGGCTATCTCACGGTATTGCCGGCGCTGATCCTGTCCGGGTTGATGCTCGGCGCGCTCGGCATGCTGATCTCCTCCGGCATCAAGCAGCTCGAGAATTTTGCCGGTGTGATGAACTTCGTGATCTTCCCGATGTTCTTCGCATCCTCCGCGCTTTATCCGCTGTGGCGGGTGCAGGAGGGCAGCCCGGTGCTCTATTATGTGTGCCAGTTCAATCCTTTCACCCATGCCGTCGAGCTGATACGTTTTGCGCTGTATGGACAGACCAACTGGATTTCGCTGGCGGTCGTCGGCGGCTGCACTTTGGCCTTCATGGTCGGCGCGGTATACGCCTACGATCCATCGCGCGGCCTGATCCGCCGCGGGCCCGCCGGAGGCGAAACATGAGATGGCAGATCGCGATCGGGGCTCTGCTTGCCCTCACGGCATCGGCCGGCTTCGGCTTCGCCGCCGATCCGCGCCATCAGGATTGGCCGTGCGCCCAGGCCAAGGTGCCGGAGATTTCACTTGCCGCGGTGTGGGCGGGTCCACCGCTCGACGACGCCTCGGACAAGTGGAAGAATGATGCCAGGGTAAGCGCGCTGGTGTCGAAACTGGCCGCGAGACGGACCCCTCTCGAAGAGGCCCAGCAGGCGATCAAGGAATTTCTGGCGGGGGCGGCGGCCGAAAAGGTCACCATGGCCAAGCTCCTGTTCGCAGGCCTGTTCGATACCCTCAATGCCCAGCGCTCATCGGTCATGAACGGGCTCGAACGGGTGACCCGAAAGCAGCGCGAGGCGGCGGAAAAGATCCGGTCCGATACGCTGGCGCTACAGGCGTTGCAGGATGCGTCCCCGCCCGATCAGTCCAGGATCGACGAGCTCGGCAACCAGCTCGTCTGGCAAACCCGGATTTTCGAGGACCGGCGGCGTGTGGTCAAATTCGTCTGCGAGGTGCCTGTCGCGATCGACCAGCGGCTGTTCGCACTCGGCCGCATGATCCAGCAGGAGATGGAATAGCGAACGCCACGCGTCCCGTGCGATCAGCGCGGAGACGGCGTCTCCTCGTCCGAGCGCGGCTCCGGTTGCGATTCCGCCATCGGCAGGCCGGCGAACTCCCAACCATCGGTTCCTTCCGGATACCAGGCCACATGCCTGTATCCATACGACAGGGCCCGCTTTGCCGCGTTCCAGGACATCCAGCAATCGGTCTGGCAATAGATCACAAGCAGCACCGCGTTGTTGCCGCCGGAAGCCCGGACGAGTCCGCGCCGAAAATAGTCTTCGGTCGCTTCCGCCAGCTTTCCGTAACCGGTGTCCGGCAACCAGAAGCTGCCGGGGATGTTGTGCCGCGGCTTGTCGCGCCAGATCGTGCCAGCGGGCAGATTTTGCGGCTTGGGCGCGCGCGGCAACACGTCGACGAAGACGCCAGTGCCGGCGCGCCAGATCATCTCGGCCTCCGCGGTCGCAAGAACGCGTGCACCGGCGAGCGTTGCGGGGACAGGCGCGCGGTAGTTTTCGATGCGGTACCCGTCCGGCTCCGCAACGTCGACCTGCGCATACACCGGGGCCATGAACACCAAGGCCGCGAGGATCGGACCGGCAAAACTCCGCATTACGGCGACTTGGTCGTCGTCTCCGCGCCGATCGGCTGGTCGTTCTCGTCGAGCAAGGGGACGCCGAAATCGAGCAGTATCTTGTTGATGGCCGGCTGGTTTTGCTGGATCAGCCGATTGAGCGACCGTTTCCAGTTCTGGTCGGCTGGACGGACGCCCATGCCGATGCGATAGACAAGCTGAGGTCCCGTCGTTTCCTTGACAAGCGGCGTGACCTGGAGCGGCGGGCTTGCCCGCTTGGCGTAAAAGCCTGCCATCGGTCCCCATAGAATGCCGGCGTCGATCTCACCAGACATCAGATCATTGACCATGGCTTCCGCCGAGGAATCGAAACGCGTATCGATCATCAGCGGATAAGGCTTGGCATTCATCATCAAACCATTTGCCGCCATGTTGGTGGCAGGAGGCGTGCCGGCAACGATGCCGATGTGCTTGCCTTTCAGGCGCTCATCTTGCAGCGTCGCGACCTGTTCGAGACCGCTGCCTTGCCTGGCGATCAACGCGTAGGCCGTGCGGTAATAGGGATTGGTACCCTGGACAAGGTCGTCGCCCTGCGGAAAACCCATGATGACGTCGCAACGATGCGCGCCGAGCGTCATCCGAACGAAGCCGGTCGCCTGCGGAAAGTACATGTAGTCGAGCTTTTTCTGAAGCTTCTCGGCGAACAATTCGGCGAGCTTGTTCTCGAACCCGTCGCCCTTCGCGTTCGAGAACGGCAGATTGCGCGGGTCGGCGCATACCCTCAACACCTTGGGATCGACAAGCTCGATTGACAGATCACTGCTTTCGCTGGTCTGCGCCCGCGAGATGTCCCTGCCGACCAGCATTGCCGCGATCGCAACCAGCGAAATCAGCAGCCAGCGATGCAGCGGGGGATTTGTCATTGAAGCCGTTGCCGTGCCGGCCTGCCAATCGTTGCCAACTTCCAACACTCGTCTCAATGAACCGACCTTTCAATAGACGCCAGCGACAATCAAAATGCTATACTTGCAAAATGCTATGCTTGCAAAATGCCATGCTTGTCAATTGGGGCGTGCAACGGGAATAAGCTTCATGATGAATTCGCCTTGCGTGCTGCGACGCAAACCGCGTCGACGGTGCGACATGAAGCTGTCAACGGTGCTTCGTGGTGAGATGGAGGCAGAAGTATGGCTCATCACGCTTCGGTTCTTGCGGCGCTCGCCTTGCTCGGCGCTTCGACGTTCTCGAATGCGCAGCAACAGGAACTGGCCGTCAGCGAAATCGCGCGTGGCGTATTCGTGCATGCCGGCCAAACCGCGCTGATGATACGCGAGAACGACGGCGCGATCGCCAATATCGGATTCATCATCGGCGAGAGCGCGGTCGCGGTGATCGATACCGGAGGCAGTGTTCGTGAGGGAGCGCAACTGCTCGCGGCCATCCACGCCCGGACCGACAAGCCGGTCCGGTACGTCATCAACACGCACGGCCATCCGGATCATGTCTTTGGCAATGCTGCCTTTGAGCGCGATGGTGCCGTGTTTGTCGGTCACAAGAACCTGCCGCGGGCTTTGGCGGCGCGCGGGCAGTTCTATATCGACGGATTTCGCCGGACCATGGGCGACCAACTGATCGATGAGGTACGCATCGTACCGCCGACGCTCCGCGTCGACGGTACCGTTCGGCTCGACCTCGGCGCGCGCACGCTGATCCTGCGGGCATGGCCGGCCGCGCATAGCGACAGCGATCTGACAGTCTTCGACGAGCAAACCAAAACCCTGTTCGCCGGCGATCTCGTGTTCCTTGCGCATGCGCCAGTGCTGGACGGCAGTCTTCGCGGCTGGCTAAGCGTAATCGACCAGCTCGGCACCGTCCCCGCCGAACGGGTGGTCCCCGGTCACGGACCCGTGAGCGACTGGCCGGCGGCGCTCGCCGATGAGCGCCGCTACCTGGAGACGCTGGCGTCGGACGTTCGCGCGCTTGTCGCCCGCGGCGCGCCGATCACGGTCGCAGCCGGTACCGCCGCGGCCTCGGAGCGATCGCGATGGCAATTGTTTGACGACTTCAATGCGCGTAACGCAACCGCAGCATTTTCGGAAATTGAATGGGAATAGCGCGCGCCATACCCTATATTGACGTGGTTGCCGCCACCTTTGCGAGAGATGTGACCATGCTCGGAGTTCATTTCCGTCAATTCTGCATTGCCGGCCTGCTGGGTGCCGCGTTCGGAGTGCCGCTTGCGCACGCCGCAACGCCCGATGCGTATGATCCGTGGCCCGGCCTGGTCCAGGACATCTTCAACAACCGCGCAATGAACGACGGCGCTGAAGTGATCGCCATCGAGATGCCGTACCGTGCCGAGGATGCGGCGATCGTGCCGGTGACGCTACGGACAAAGCTTTCCCCAGGCGACCGCCGCCGCGTGCTGACGATCACGCTGGTCATCGACCAGAATCCCGCGCCGATGGCGGCCAGGTTCGAACTCGGAGCGGACGCCAATGTGTCGGAAATCTCAACGCGCGTGCGGGTCAACAATTATACCGACGTTCATGCAGTCGCCGAGCTGAGCGACGGGAAGCTCTATATGACGAAGACGTATGTGAAGGCGTCCGGCGGCTGCTCCGCACCGGCCGCCAAGAACATCGAAGAGGCCAACAGCAGGCTGGGCCAGATACGTTACCGGCCATTCCCAAAGCCCGGCCAGGGTCCCGCGAGCGGCGCTCGCGAAGCCCAGATCATGATCGGCCATCCGAACAATTCCGGCCTGCAGATGGACCAGGTCACGCAGCTTTACATTCCGGCCTTCTTCGTCAACGAACTGCGGCTGTGGCAGGACGACAGCCTGGTGCTGGCGATGGAAGGCGGAATTTCAATTTCGGAAGATCCCAACATCCGATTTACCTATGTTTCGAATGGTGCCAGGCGATTTCGCGCCGACGCCAGGGATACCGAAGGCCACGTTTTTCAGAAGGAATGGAAAATCGACGACTCCGGCATTTGACGGGGCCCGACCCGGCCTGGATCGGCAGTGGCGACAAAAAGACCGCAGCCCATTTGCGAAACAGGGGCCGACGAGACCCTAGAAACATCGCACTTCCGCTTCGGCCTGGGCCCGCCTGAGATCATTGAGCGCGCTTGTCGCCTGTTCGGAAGTTCGGAATTGTCCCCCCAAATTTCCTCGCACTTGCGACATGCTGAGCACGGTTTCGGCGGTGACGTAGCGCTCATAGGGCACCAGCGATGCGACCACATCGATCGAACAGGAACATTGTTCGATCGCCTGCCGCGTTTCGCCATTCGCTTTCAGGCAGCCAAAGACATATTCGGCGCGCGCCGAGGTGGGATAGTCATTGGCGTCTTCGGCGCATGCCGCCATTGCCGTCCCCGCCAGCGTGGCCAATGCGGCGAGAATAAGTCGTTGCGATCCGGCAAATGTCATGGTCTTTCTCCCGCTGCTGGCAGCGGAAGCTATTCTATGACTATCATGCCGAAAAGAAGACACTCCAGGAAACGGCTCAAGAGGGAATGAAAAAAGTCTTTGTTCGCGCACTGCTGGCCGTATTTGTCGTCGCCGTCACGCCGGTTGTGGCGTGCTGCGGCGCGGAGACCATCCGGGTTGCAGTGCAGAAAACCGGGACATTCGCCTGGGAGCTGGCCGTGATCCGCGCGCACGGCCTCGACACGCAAGCCAACCTTTCGATCCAGCTTGTCGAACTGGCGAGCCCGGAGTCGGGCAAGATCGCACTTCGCGGCGGCAACGCCGATCTCGTCGTGTCCGACTGGCTGTGGGTGTCGCGCGAACGCGGGCTCGGCGCCAAACTCACATTCTACCCGTATTCGAGCGCGCTTGGCGCCGTGATGGTAGCGGCCTCATCCCCGATCCGGACCTTGGCCGATCTGAAGGGCCATAAGCTCGGCGTCGCCGGCGGGCCGATCGACAAGAACTGGCTGCTGCTGCAGGCATGGCTGAAACAGGATGGCATCGACCTGAAGTCGGAATCGACGATCGTCTACGGCGCGCCGCCGCTATTGGCGGCAAAGACGCTCGGCGGCGAACTGGACGCCACCGTCAATTATTGGAATTTCTGCGCCGCGCTGGAGGCGAAAGGCTTTCGTCGCGTCGCCGGCATCGAGGATGTCCTGCCGAAACTTGGCGCCAAGGGCCGCGTCGCGATGATCGGCTACGTGTTCGACGAAGGATGGGCGAGCGCAAACCGGGATGTGGTCGCGCGCTTTATTGCGACGACGCGCATGGCGAAGGAGATTTTGTCGACCTCGGATGCGGAGTGGGAGAAAATCGCGCCGCTGACCGGTGCCCCTGACACCGCAACCCTGCATGCCTACCGCGACCGATATCGGGAAGGAATTCCGCGCCGCCCGATCGCCGACGAAGAAGCCGACGCGCGCGTTCTCTATCGGGTGCTGGCGGCGACCGGCGGTCGCGAACTGGTCGGGCCGGATCGCGAACTGGATTCCGGCACATTCTATCGCGCGATCCCCGGAGACTGAGGTGCTGCGTCCGCTGTCATTCATCGTGTTTCTGGCCACCTGGTGGGGCGCGGCGCTGCTCACTGGAGGCGCGAAGCTGCCGCCGCCCCCCACCGTGCTCGCCGCAGCCGTTGCCGAAGCTGCTTCCGGCGCGCTGTTCTTCAATCTTGGCGTGACATTGGCGCGCGTCGCGCTCGCCTTCGTCCTCGCCATGACGCTGGGCTCAGCCATCGGTTACCTGATGGGCCGGGTACGAATTGCCAACCGGCTCGGCGATCCCTGGCTGATCCTGCTGCTCAACCTGCCGGCGCTGGTCGTCATCGTGCTCGCCTATATCTGGGCCGGACTGACCGAGGTCGCCGCGATCGCGGCGATCGCCATCAACAAGCTGCCGACCGCCGTCGTCACGCTGCGCGAGGGAACACGCGCGCTCGACGCCGCGCTCGACGACATGGCGACCGTGTTTGCGATCCCGCGCTGGAGGGCGTTCCGGCACGTGATATTGCCACAACTGGCGCCCTATATCGCGGCCGCCGCGCGAACAGGTCTTTCCCTGGTCTGGAAGATCGTCCTGGTCGCGGAACTGCTCGGACGCCCTAACGGTGTCGGCTTCGAGATTGGCGTGGCCTTTCAGCTGTTCGACATCCCGCTTTTGCTCGCCTATTCGTTGAGCTTCGCGGCAGTCGTGCTGATCGTCGAAACCTTGCTGGTACAGCCATTTGAATCCCGGCTATTTCGGTGGCGGCGCCGTGCGCCTTGAGGTCAATATCGCGAGCAAGACGTTGAACAACGCGGCGGGCGGACGGTATGACGTGCTTGCCGACATCAACTTTTCACTGGCCGCCGGAGAGGTTGGCGTGTTCGTCGGTCCATCCGGCTGCGGCAAAACCACCCTGATGAGAATTCTCGCCGGCCTCGACCATGATTACCATGGCCGCGTTTCGCGTCCGGCAAATGCACGGATCGGCATGGTGTTTCAGGAGCCCCGGCTGTTGCCGTGGCGTTCGGTCGAGCAGAACGTCCGGCTTGCCGCGCCGCTGGCCGATGAAGCGAAGCTTTCAGCATTATTCGCCGTTCTGGGGCTGGACGCACATCGCAGCCACTTCCCAGGCGAGCTGTCGCTCGGCCTCGCCCGCCGGGTCGCGCTCGCGCGCGCGTTCGCGGTCGAGCCGGATTTCCTGCTTCTCGACGAACCGCTGGCGTCGCTCGACGACGCCCTGGCCGCCCGCCTCCGCGACCAGATCGCTAACCTGGTGGACAGCCGTTCGGTGACGACATTGCTCGTCACCCACAATGTCGACGATGCGGCTCGTCTCGGCGATCGCCTGTTCCTGTTGTCATCGCGACCGGCGCGGATTCTCGCCGACCTTTCGATCGGCACCCCGCGCCGCGCGCGTGGCGAAGCCGAGATCGCCGCGATCAAGGCAGACATCGCGCGGCGAATCAATGGCGATCGCATCGAGCGAGATGCCTCCTAGGCAGTGATCGAGGCGTGCGCTAAAATGGCTCGGCGGCGGAGTTGACGATGAACCGCATGATCGGAACCGCAGCGCTTGGCCTCGGTCTTATGGCCATGACGGCGACGGCGCAGGACATGATGCGCGACATCGACTTGTCGTCGCCCGATATGGTCTCGGCCGAAATGACCCGCGGAGAGGTCGAGGCAGTGCTTGCGCTGGCGACCGCCGCGGCGCCCGCCGACTTCACCGGAAAGAGATTGTCCGGCCTCGACCTCTCCGGGCTCGACCTGTCCGGCGCGATTTTTCGCGCGGCACGGCTCAACAAGACGAAGCTCGCCGGCGCGAGACTCGATCATGCGGTCCTCGACCAGGCATGGCTGCTCGAAGCGGACCTGACGGGCGCCAGCCTGAAGGGCGCCAACTTGTTCGCGGCGCAGATGGCTCGCGCCCGTCTCGACGGCGCCGACCTCTCGGGAGCGCGCATAGCCGCCGACCTGACGGGCGCGAGCCTTGTCGGAGCCTCGATCGCGGACGCGCGGCTGGGCGCCGACATGCGCAACCAGTCGATGGGCCTGATGCGCGCGGTGCTGAAATCCGCCAATCTGGAGCGGCTTAACGCGCGCGGCGCCGACCTGTCTCGCGTCGATCTGGAATTTGCCATACTGAAGGGCGTCGACCTCACCGGTGCTTCCCTCAAGAACGCCCAGCTCGGGGCAGCCGACCTGACCGGCGTCACGGTCATCGACGCCGATTTCGACGGCGCCGATCTCGCATCCGCGAAGTTGATCGCACCAATTGGCCTCGACCGGGCAAGGAATTTCGACAAGGCCAGGAACCGCGACCGTATGATAAGGGAATGATGACCCCAGGCGTTTCACTTTGGAGGATTACCTGATGCGATGGATCCTGGCTTTGATTGCGCTGTTGTCAGCCGGCGCCGGCGAACTTGCCGCGCAAGGCAAGGGCATCCGGTTGTGGAACCTCACCACCGCGACGATTTCCGGTTTTCAACTTTCGCCCGCCGGCAAGAACGCCTGGGGGCCTAACCAGGCCCTGAACGACAAGGACAAGGAGGTTGATCACGACGAACGCCTGCGCATCACCGGGGTGGTGCCGGGACGCTACGATGCCAAGGTCGAGTATCGGGGCTCGAGGCAATGCTTTGTACGGGATATCGAGATCAAGGCCGACGCGGTGTTTTCGATCGCCGACAAGGATCTGAAGGACTGCAACAAATAATCACTGCAACAATGGTCCTGGCCGCCGCGTCTCAAATCAGGGCTCAGCCCGCGGGCGTCGCCTGGCCGACCTCCGCCTTGTCGTTGCTGCGCGGATATTCGCAGCGCCACTTGACCGCATTCCACTTCGGATGCTCGCCGACCCACTGGGCGATATAGGGTGGCGCACCCATGGCGCATTGCCGCAGCGAACCGCTCCACGAGAATGCCAGGTGCCGCTCTTCACAAGTGGCCGGCGAAAGCACGGCGCATACCGTTATGACCAGATCGATCGGATTCATGCCTGACGTCCTTGAAACACCCGATAATGAATAGCACAAAGAGAGACGGAACCGGCAGGGGGAAGTTTCAAGACAGCGTGAAGATTGCCCCGAATGGCGCTTCCCGCGTCGAAAAACGGCGTTCGCCGCTGGAAATTGACGCCGAAAACCACCCGCACCTGCCGATCCCAATTCGTCTTAAGGTCCTCGCCTGTGAAACCTGAAACAAGGCCAAGCGCAGGCTGGAGCATTATCTGACGGCAGTCCCGCCGCTCAGCGGTCAGCATACCGACGGGCTGGTTCACCTCGCTGAAATGGTCCCCGGGCGCTTGGCACGCAAGCCAACGCTTCGATACCGACTGCCCTCAATTCACGACGCCAGCGCGGTCCAAATCATCCGCGCGAGATCGGAGCTGAGGTAGGGCTTCGGTAGCAGCAGCACGCCGGCGTCAAGCCGGCCATGATGCACGATGGCGTTTTCGGTATAGCCCGACGTGTAGAGGATCTTGAGCCCCGGACGTCGCTTCAGCGCCTCGGTCGCGAGCTGACGGCCGTTCATGCCCCCGGGGATGATCACGTCGGTGAACAAGAGATCGATGCGTTCAGGACCGTTGATGATCGCCAGCGCCTCGGCGGCATTGCTGGCGGACAGCGTGTCGTAACCGAAACTGCGGATCTGCGTCACGACGTATTCGCGGACCAGCGCGTCGTCCTCGACGATCAGGACGGCTTCGTCGCCGTGTTCGAGCCCGGAGATGCCGGACTCGGCGGGCAGCGCGTCGGCGACGCCCGCAGCCGGCGGCAGGTAAAGCTTCACGGTGGTGCCGTGACCCTCTTCGCTGTAAATCTTGACATGTCCGTTCGATTGTTTGACGAAGCCGTAGACCATGCTGAGACCGAGCCCCGATCCTTTTCCGACGTCCTTGGTGGTGAAGAACGGTTCAAACACCTTTTCGAGCAGGCCGCCGGGGATTCCCACCCCGGAGTCGCTCACCGCGAGCATGACGTAGTGGCCCGGATTAACCTCGCTGTTCATGCCGGCGTAGTTCTCGTCGAGCACGACGTTCTTGGTTTCCAGCGTCAGCTTGCCACCGTTCGGCATGGCGTCCCGTGCATTCAGGGCGAGGTTCAGGATCGCGGTCGAGAGCTGACTGGGATCAATCAGGGCCGGCGCGGAATCGTGCGCCAGCATCAATTCGATTTCGATCTGTTCGCCGAGGGTCGGTCGTAGCAACCGCGCTGCATCGACGACCAGGGCGTTGAGTTCAATGCTGCGCGGCTGCAGCGGCTGACGACGGGCAAAGGCCAGCAGATACTTGGTGAGGTCGGCGCCCCGCGCTGCCGCGGCGCCGATCATGTTGGTGATCTGGGCGAGATGCGGGCGGTCCTTGACCGCGTCGCCGAGGATTTCGATGGTTCCGGTGATCACGGTCAGAATATTGTTGAAGTCGTGCGCGACGCCACCGGTGAGCTGGCCGATGGCTTCCATCTTCTGTGCCTGCCGGACCTGGGACTCGGTGGCCTCGATCTCCTGAAAACGTTGGACCATGGCCTCGGCGCTGCGGCGCTGCCTGACTTCTTCCTCGAGCGCCTCATAGGCTTGCCTGAGTTGAATGCGTGTCGGCAGCACCAGGATCCGCGGCAGCAGCAGCAGCAGCGCCGCCGTGATCCCCACCGAGGTCAGCGCCAGGAAGCCTTTGGCAAGGCCCTCGATGCCGTAGGCCGGCACCCACAAAGTGAGGATCGACAGCAGACGGGTCACCCCGCAGCCCGCGATGAAGATCGAGAATGCCCAGAACACGCTGCGGAACATAACATCGCGGCGGCGCCACACAAAGAACGCCAGAACGAACGCGGTAGCAAAGAAGGCGCCGGCGATCAGGGCGTCGGAAATGGCATTCAGCCAGATCAATTCCGGCTTCCACAGCAGGCACGCGCCATGCGGGAGCGTCGACATGTCCATAATATCTCCAATAAGGGGCAGCACTGGCCTCACCGCGTTCCCATCCGTCCGTCGGGACGACGGTCCAAATCATTCAGGTTTCCGCGAGCCGCGCAAGCGCGCCGCCGCCCGGCGAGCGTTCGCGCGATGATATTGGAGCCATCAGAACGCGCCCGCTGACGACCGATCGCCGGCAAGCCGCCGTCCTCGCGACGCTGCCGCGATCTGATCGTCGCCATGATGGTTGATCGACTGATGGCGCCCCGATCGAAGCTGGGCTTCGTGCGCGCGGTCGATGAGGAGACGGCGGCATCGAGTCTGGGCGCGGTCCCGCATCTTGGCCGGGCCAAGGAGCGGGAGGCCTATAAGGCACTGGATTGGCTGCTTGAACGTGAGGCGCGCATCGAGAATAGCCTGGCGCGGCGCCATCTCGAAGATGGCGTGCCGGTGCTCTACGACGTCAGCTCATCCTACTTCGAGGGACGCCACTGGGCTAGAAATTGACGCCGAAAACCACCCGCGCCTGCTGACGCTCGAAATTGACGAGATCGAGGGCGGACGGCGATCCGGCCGAACGACCCCATGCCTGAACGCTCCACGCCAAGGTCAGCCGGGAACGTTGCGACAGTTTGAAATAGGCGGTCGGACCGATGAACAACGCGTGGCCCGCCAGTTCTTCCAGACCGATGCCCTCATATCTCCGCAGATAGCGCGCCTCGCCGCCGAGAAAAAAGCCCGGACGTATCTGCGCCATCGCCGCGAACGCAGCACCGATGGTGGATACCGGCTCCGCCGCTCCAGTTGCCGCAAGGCGCGTCCATTCCGGCTGGTAGGTCAGGTTGAGGGCCGTGATGACGAAGTTCGGGATCAGCTCCCGGTCGAACGCCAGCGTCAATTCCATCCCGTAATTTCGGACGACGGCAGCGGTGCTATCGTCGATCCGGTCGGCATGGCTTGTCACCGCAAATGTCAGGCCGAACGGGGATGTGTCCCGCTCCATAAGCCGGTAGCGCAGATCCAGGGAAACGCCCTGCCATGCCAATTGGCGGCGATCGTCAAAGCCCGGAACCCCGTTGATGTCATAGGATGCAAACGTTGTCCCCATCTCGATCCGGAAATTCCTGGCGGGCACAAATTCCAGTTCCAGCTCCTGGCTGAGCGCTCGGTAACGACCGCCGCTTTTGGAAAATCGTCCGGTCGTCTGACTCTGGAATTCGCGCTCGCCGAGGTCGCCGACGTCGGTGCCGATCATGAAGCCAAACAGATGCTCGGTATCGATGCCCTCGGCACGCCCGTATGCCGGCAGCAGCGTGGCGAAACAAACAGTCGCTGCCCAGAACGTCTTCGCGCAAATTGGCATTCACATTCCGACAGCCATTGAAACGAATGGGAGCGGCAGCACCGCCGACCGAGCACGCACCCTATCATAATCCAAAAGCTGCGGCGAGGAATCGGAACGCTTGATCCCCGACATCATATCGGCTGCAATGTCGAACCTGGCCTGCCTAAGCCCACCCGGGACAACAACAGGATAACGATAGGGAGTAAAATCGAATGGCAAAACTTCTCGTGCTTTACAAAAAGCCGAAGAGCGCTGAAGCTTTCGACAAGCATTACGCCGCGGTCCATATTCCGCTTGCGAAGAAAATTCCCGGCCTGAAGAAGTACGACATAAGTACGGGCGTGGTCGGAACGCCGGCCGGTCCGAGCCAGATCCACCTTGTCGCTACCCTGCATTTTGACTCGCTTGATGCGCTCAAGGCCGGCCTGGCGTCTCCCCAGGGACAAGCCGCGGCCGGGGATCTTGCCAACTTCGCAGACGGCGGCGCGGACCTCTACCTTTTCGATGCCAAAGAGGTTTGAAAGCGCCTGCCCGGGCTTTGAACGGCGGATTGCCGTCGAAGCCGGGCAGGTCGTTTCGATGCCGTCTACTTGCGTGCTGCGCAGGCGTACATGTTGATTTCCATGCCCACCGGCACCTCGACGATCTTTGGGGTCTTCCAGGTCATTCGGGTCTCCCAAGTAGGTTGGCGCGGTGTTCGCGCCTTGGTAAACCTAAAGCCACCCCGGGCGTAGTGCAAGTGCTCACGCAGACCTTGCGTGATGCGCCGCAATGATTCCAACCATGTCCATAAAATGTCAGACTGGCGTCGGACGCTGGTTTCGGGTGGAAAAGCCGATCGTGATATATTTCTATCGAGCGGTTCCCTGTTCGCGCCGCGCCCAGGCTTTGAGGTTCGCGAGGCCATCCATGAGACATTTGTCACTGATCTCGCTTTTCGGCATTTGCCTTGCGATGGCGGCGTCTGCCCAGGACATATCGCGGCGCGATCAGCCGCCGCCTGACGCTGCGGCCTTGCCGTCCGGCACGCCGACGGCGCTGACCGGAAAGGAGCGGCTTGGCCCAAAGTGGATGGATGAGCAGCGGATCGACAATTGCAAGGTGCCGGTCGACAAACGGGGAAGCAAGCCACGATCCGGCAATTGCCCGCACGTTCCGATGGGATGATGGGCGGTGACGATGCAGGACGCCGACGAACCAACTCTGCTCGGCCGGATGCGACGAACTGGCATGCGTCAGAATAACCGGACTGGTTTCGGGTTTCTGGCTTGCCTGGCTTCGATTTTCTGCATCGCTGTCGATTGCCCGCGGACACTGGCCGACGAACCGGCCATCGTACCGGCGAGTCTGGTTCGGACGGGCTCGATCGACGAACGCTTCCAGTCCTATAATGTCGAAATGGTCGAGGTGACCGGCGGGAGATTCTGGAAGCCCTACGGCACCAGCGCTTCGGATGCCCGTTCGGATTTGTACGCATACCGGGCGCCGATCGACCTTGCGAACCCTCGGTTGCGAAGACTGGCCTCGGCTCTGGCGCCAGCCTATATGCGCGTCAGCGGAACCTGGGCCAACGCCACCTATTTTGCCGATTCCGACATTGCGCCAGCCGCGCCGCCGGCTGGATTCAAGGGAGTTCTGACCCGCCAGCAATGGCGGGGGGTGATCGATTTCTCGCGAGCGGTCGAAGCTCCGATCGTGACATCGTTCGCCATCAGTCCGGGGACCCGCGATGCGGCCGGCGTATGGTCGCCGGATCAGGCGTCGCGCCTGCTCGCCTACACCGCATCCCTGGGAGGCAGCATCGCCGCGGCGGAGTTCATGAACGAACCGGACCTTGCCTCGATCGGCGGTGCGCCGGCAGGCTACGATGCCGCAGCCCATGGGCGCGACTTCAGGATCTTCCGCGCGTTCATGAAACAGAGATCCCCCGAGACGATGATCCTCGGCCCCGGCACGGTGGGCGCGACGGCGGCGGCTTCGGACCTGCTCGTCGCTTCCGGACCCGGGCTCGATGCGTTCTCCTATCATCACTATGGAATGTTGTCTGAACGCTGCACCGGCGCCAGCACGCCGGACGGAGCGCTTTCCGAGCAATGGCTCGCCCGAACGGATGGAACCCTCGCTTTCTACCGGACGCTTCGCGACCGGTTCGAACCCGGCAAACCGATCTGGCTCACCGAAACCGCGGAAGCAGCCTGCGGTGGAAACCGATGGGCCGCCAGTTTTCTGGATACGTTCAGATACCTCGATCAGCTCGGGCGACTGGCGAGCGCCGGCGTTCAGATCGTGATGCACAACACCCTGGCGGCAAGCGACTATGGCTTGCTCGACGAGAAGACGCTCGCGCCGAGGCCAAACTATTGGGGTGCGTTGCTGTGGCGACGACTGATGGGAACGACGGTGCTCGATTCCGGCGTGCCGGTTCGAGCGGGCTTCCATGTCTATGCGCATTGCCAGCGTGGCGCGCCGGGCGGAACAAGCATCCTCGTCATCAACGCCGACAGGAACATGCCACAGTCGCTGGTGTTGGCCGGCGCATCGGAGCGCTTCACCCTGGATGCTGTCGACTTGCAGGATGGCACCGTGCGCCTGAACGGCGTTCCATTGGAGCGCGAGCCGAAGGATGACTTCCCGCGCCTTGCGGGCATTCCGACGGCCGCCGGAGCGCTGACGTTTGCGCCCACGACAATTACCTTTCTGGCGATACCCGCCGCAGACAATGGCGCCTGTCGATGAGCCGGCGAATTCACCGGATGAACTGCGACCTGGCAACCTCCGTCTCGACGCTTGGAATTGCGCAGCTGCCGTGTCACCCTTGCCAAAAGCGCCCTGCCGGGAGGTCTCCATTGTACCGCCAATTCGCCCTGCTCTGCTCGATGGTTGCCGCGTTGAGCCCCGCGTCAGCGGCACGCGCGGCGGAGTCCGAGGCCTGCCGGGATATTCGTCTTCGACTTGAGACGATCAAGCCGCACATCAGCGCGATCGAAGTGTCGCTCACGCTGTTTTCCGCCGTCGACAGGAATTGCCCCGATCTGGTGACCGAACTGCTGGACCAGGGCGCTTCGGTCGACGCGCGTGACCGGCTTGGCGCGCGGCCGCTCAGCCACGCCGCGCGGTTCGGCCATCGGCCGATGGTTGACCTTCTGTTGGCGCGCGGCGCGCCGATCGATGCGCGTAACCTTGCCGGCGCGACGGCGCTGTTTTTCGCTGTCGAGGGAGATCGTACCGAGGTCGCGCAGCGGCTCATCGAAAAGGGCGCCGACGTCAATCTGGCCGGGCGCGGCGGCGTGACGCCGGTTTCCGCCGCCGCCTATCGCGGCAATGATACGATCGTCGCGGCCTTGCTTGCCGGTGGTGCTGACGATCGGGTGGTCGATCAGACCGGTAAACCGCCGATCGTCTATGCCGCCGCCGCCGCGCGGGTCGACGTCGTCGCGCGATTGCTGGCGCGAAACGTCGACGTCAACGCCCGCTACCCCAATGATCTCACACTGCTGATGTGGGCGTCCGGCCCCGATGAATCGACGCCGGAAACCCAGGCGATCCAGATCGTCCAGCACCTGCTCGACGCCGGCGCGCATATCGACGACCGGGACGCGCGCGGTCGAACCGCGCTCATGATCGCCGCGGAAGGCGGCCGGTCTGGAATTGTCAATCTGCTGCTGGCGCGCGGGGCCGATCCCGCGCTGACGGACAAGGCCGGAAAGCGGGCCGCAGAGCTGACGGTGCTGACCTCGCTGCGGGAGCGGCTGACGAAGCCCTGAAAGCCGGCTCAGCGGCCGGCGAGATATTCCGTCAGCGCCGCGAGGTCGTCAGGGGCGGTCGCAAGCATCAGGTCGGACATCCCCGGATTGTTGCCGCGCGCGCGCGAGCGAAAATCGGCGATCGTCTTCGTCAGATATTCCCTGCTCATGCCAGCCAACCGAGGCACGGTGCCGTCACCCTGAAATTGATCGAGATGACAGCCGGTGCAACCGACCGAGCTGTTGGCGCGCAACGCGCGGTTGGCAACTTCCTTCGACGCGGCCGGTTGGCCGAGATCGGGCCAGGGTTTTTTGGAGAAGTATTCCGCAATCGCAAGCATGTCGTCGCGCGTCATCATGGAGGCGAGCGGCTGCATGACGTCATTCTGGCGGTCGCCTCGCTTGAAATCGCGAAGCTGGATGTAGAGGTAGCCCTGCTGCTGCCCCCAAATCGTCGGGATCGTCCTGTCGACCGGCTTGCCGTTCTCGCCATGGCAGCCCGCGCAGACCTGGACCCTTTCCTCAACGGTCTCGGCGCTCGCCGGCGCGACACCGCCGCCGAAAGCAGTTGCCAGCGCCACGACGCTGAAGACGCACCAGTGCGGCTTGCCATACATCATTGCTTCCAACAGTGCCAAAAAAGCGGGGCCATAACCGGCCCCGCCTCACATTGCGACGATCGTCTGCTCTTCAATCGAGCGAGAAGGCGATGATATTGTTGCCGCGGCGGAAATCGATCTGCGTGTTGCCGCCCGCCCCTACCACAACATATTGCTTGCCACCGACCATGTAGGTCGAGGGTGGCGCGTTGACGCCTGCCCCCGCGCGGAAACTCCACAATTCCTTGCCGTTGGAGGAATTGTAAGCGGCGAACTTGCCGTTGCCTTCGCCGGTGAAGACAAGGCCGCCCGCGGTGGCCAGGATGCCGCCGATCATCGGTTCAGGCGTCTTCACCTGCCATTTGATCTTGCCGGTGTTGTAGTCGACGGCGGTGATGTTGCCCGATTGGGCCTCGCCGGGGATCACCTTGAAGGCGCCGCCAAGCCACAGCTTCCCATTCGGGTACGGCGTGTTCTCGACATGGTAGGTCATGGGCTGGTGGAGATTGATCGCATAGGCCATCCCCTGGGTCGGGTCGGTGGCGATCGGCGACCATTCGACGCCGCCATTTGCGCCCGGCAGCATTCGCGCCCCTTCCTTGGTGGGCAGCACCCACATGTTCTCCTGCGGCACCATGGCTTCGGAGAAACGGATCAGGCTGCAGTCCTTGCGGTCGTGAACATAGATGTGACCGGTCTTGCCGGCATGCAGCACACCCGGGATCATCTTGCCGTCCTTGCCCTTGACGTCGACCAGTACCGGCGGACTGACCGCGTCGAGGTCCCACACGTCGTGGGCGATATACTGCAAGTGGCAGACATATTTGCCAGTTTCGAGATCGATGGAAACCAGCGAGTCGGTGTACAGGTTGTCACCGGGACGGTTCGAACCATCGAGATCGGGCGAGGGATTGCCGACGACGAAGTACAGACGGTTGGTCGCCAGATCGACCGCGGGATTTTGCCAGACGCCGCCGCCGAGCCTCTTGTAGGGATCGCCGATCTTGGCGAGTTGGTCCTTTTCAGCCTGGATGTCGCGGTGCATGTCGCGGCCGGTGGCATCTTTCGCCGCCCATACGCCGACGGAATTTTCCGGGATCGTATTGAACGTCCAGATCAGCTTGCCGGTCTTTGCATCGTAGGCTTTCAGGAAACCCCGGATGCCGTACTCGCCGCCATTGGTTCCGATCAGAACCTTGTCCTTGATGACGGTCGGCGCCATCGTTTCGCTGTATCCGAGCTCTGGATCGGCAATGTCGCTCTGCCAGGCGACATCGCCGGTTTTGGCGTTCAGCGCCACCAGTTTGGCGTCAAGCGTCGCCAGATAGACGAGATCGCCGAGAACCTGGACGCCGCGGTTGTTCGGGCCGCAGCAATAGGTCGTGACCGGTCCCATCTTGTGCTTGTAGTGCCAGATCTCCGCGCCGGTCTTCGCATCCAGCGCATACACATGGCTGAACGACGTCGTCACGTACATGACGCCATCGATCACGATCGGGGACGTCTCCAGCGACTCCTTGACATCGGTCTGGAAGATCCAGGCGACGTGCAGGTTCTTCACGTTGTCGCGCCCGATCTGCCGCGCCGGATGAAAGCGCGTCTGCGCGTAGTTGCCATTGGTCAGCAGAAAATTATTGGCGTTCTTGTCCGCGCTGTTGAGCTGATCTTGCGTTACCGGAGAAATCTTCGCCTGCTTCGATGCCGACTTGGCTTCCTGCTTTACTTCTTGTGCGAGCCCGGGTCCGATCAGGATGCTGACTGCTCCTGCGAAAGCGGCGGCGAAATTTGCACGTTTACCCATTATGTTTTCCCCCAAAGTTTATGTTTGATCTCGACCGACCTATGCGAAATGCCGAGCCGGATGCTTCCAATCTGACCGGATGGAAGATGTTTGACAAGGCCATAACCAATTGTGCCGCGCACAACGGCGACTGCCGGGAAACCCTATGCGGCGCGGAAGCTCCGCCTTGCAGATTTCGATCCGCACTTGGCTCGGCGATACGCCTGCGGTCGCATTCCATTGTACAGGGCAGCGGACCTGACCGCCATCGCAGATGCTGCGTTGCCACGAAAAATCGGCGGACCGAGGTTACGAGCAACCTCGGTAGCACAGGTTTGCCTATTGGCGCGGGATATGGAAGGTTTTGCCCTTCAGTTCGAGTACCGAGGTGCACGGATGAGAACGTCAAATGCGCATCTCGATTCCTTCGGTGACCGGGGCCCGCTGCTGCGATGGCTTGTTTTCACCGGGCTCTGCGTTTTTGCCTTTGTTCTGCTGTGGCGCTTCGGACTGATCCGCCTGATGGTCGCAAGCGACCGCACCTATCTCTCATCGGTCATCGGTCTGCTCTATGTCGCGGCGTCGATGCACTGCCTGTGGCGCACCGTCATGATCTCGCGCGAGGCCGACGCGGCCCGCCGCGGCGGCGCGCTGATCGCCGCCGGATCGGGCGGCCTCGATGTGGACGGTGACGCGATCATCGTCGAGGGCACGGGCAGGCTTCCGCCCGGTCTGGTCTCGGCGCACATTCACGATCTCGCCGTCAAGGCCCGCTTGCAGGGCCCGCGACGGCTCGACCAGACCTTGCTGCTGCGGGTGCTGGCGGGGCGGCTGCGCGGTTCCAATCAGTTCGGCGCCTTCGCCAGCGATACGCTGATGAAGCTCGGACTGCTCGGCACCATCATTGGCTTCATCATGATGCTGGCGCCGATCGCCGGCCTTGATCCCAATGATCGCGGCACCATCAGATCCTCGATGAACCTGATGAGCGACGGCATGGCGGTTGCGATGTATACGACCCTTGCCGGTCTTGTCGGCTCGATCCTGGTCCGGATCCAGTACTACATGCTCGACGATGCAACCGCGCGGCTGTTTGCCTATGCCGTCAGCCTGACCGAAGTCCGCGTGGTTTCGATCCTCGAAGATCAGCCCGGAGCCGCGGAATGATCGACGAGTTCGAACTGATGCCGCAGGACGAGCCATTCGATCCGTTCGCGGTCATGCTGTTCAAGGCGCTGCAGGTCCTTGCCTTCCTGTTCTTCATCGCACTGCTCGCGATCGCGCCGGAGGCAAGGGACGGCAAGATCGACAGCAAGGCTGAATTCCTGGTTACGATGAGCTGGCCCGACCGGCATCCGGACGATTTCGACATGTTCGTGCAGGACCCGCTTGGCAATATGGTCTGGTATCGCCGGCGCGAGGCTGGATTCATGCTGCTCGATCGTGACGATCGCGGCGGCGCCAACGATTTCATTCTGGTCGACGGGCGCAAGGTGCTGTCACCGATCCGCCAGGAAACCGTCAGCATCCGCGGCATCGTCGCCGGCGAGTACACCGTCAACGTCTATCATTTTGTCGCGATGGGCCGCGAACCCGTGCCGGTTTCAGTGAAGGTCGAGAAACTCAACCCGACGGTCCAGGTCGTCCATTACGGCACGATGATGCTGAAAGGCGCGGGCACGGAACGGACGGCGGTCCGCTTCTCGATCGACGCCAATGGCGGTATTGTCGACGTCAACGGTCGCGAGAAATCGCTGCTGCAGACGCTGCGCAATCCGCGCCGCAACGCCGGCTGACGGAAATGGAACTGCATCAGGAAATTCTCGGTCTGTCGGTTGCCTATGCGCTGCTGGCGGCATTGTTGCTTGTCATCGCATTGCGCGCCCGCATTGCCTGGCCGATCAAGCTGGCCGCGGTGCTCGTCACCAGCGCGTTCTACAGTGTCGCGTTCTTCCGCATCGAAGGTCTGTCGGGGTGGTCGACAACCGTGCCGTTGCCGCCCCAGTTCCAACTGCTCTGGGCGCGGGTTGTCGAGCCGAACCCGCTCGATCGGGATCCCGGCGCGGTACATGTCTGGATCGAGCACCTCGACGCCGCCAACCTGCCGAGCGGCCAACCCCGGGCCTTTCGGCTGCCTTATTCGGCGGCGCTCGCCGCCAAGATCCAGGCTGCGCGCGACGAAATCATGAAAGGCCACCCGCAGGGCGGCCGTGCGGCCGATATCGGGGCAGGCAATGGGCAGCCCGCGCCCGAGGGCCCGTCCGACGTCGCGACGTTTCGCCCCGCTGCCGCACCGGGCGGCGATCCAGCCAGCGGCGGACCGCTCGATCTATCGTTTCTTACCGGCGAATCCGGCAATATCGAATTTTCGCCGTTGCCGGCTCCAGTTCTTCCCGCCAAAGGCACGCCCTGAACAGATCAACCAAGACGTAAGGGCGCACTTCTCAGATCAGACGACTGAGAAAAAGGATGAGTGCTTCGTCCGTCTCGCTCCTGAATTTTCCGGCGAGATAGCCAAAGCAAGCTTTGTGGAGCGATCGAGGGCTGGAGCTGAAACCGACGGGGAGAATCAGATTGACGTCATCTGCGTCGGCGTGAGAGGCGCGCGGTCGAAATATTCCGCCCGTGTCGGGCAACCTCACGCACGAAGATCAACATCCGAGGGCAGGCCGCCTTGTTGCGCCTTGTGAATCGCCGAGGGAACAAATCCAAAGTACTTGCGGAAGACCCGGCTGAAATGTGATGAGCTGGAAAAGCCCCACGAAAATGCCACATCCGTGATGGTTTTTCCGGCCTGGGTCTCCAGCTCGTGGCGGCAATTCTGCAATCTTGCGTGCCAGATCGAGTCGCTGACGGTGATGCCCCTGTCGCTGAACAACATGTGCAGATAGCGCTTGGTGCAGCCCAGTTCCGCTGAAATCTGGTCGATGCAGAGATCCGGATCGCGCAAATGTTCGCGGATGAAGGCCTGGGCGCGTACATACATCGCCTCGGGACCGACACGATCGAACATCGCGTCAGCCTCGCGAAGCGGCAACAGTAGGAGATCGATCAGCGAATCGGCGACTCCGATGGCGTTAACCGGCGACAGTTTCGCGGCTTCGTCAAACGCGGCATGCACAAAGTCGTGGGCGATCCGGCCGGTGCCGGTGCGCGCGGAAAGTTTGCACGCTGACATCCTCGCTAACCGGAAACCGCGTTCCTGCAACAATTCTTTAGGCACGATGACGACGTCGTGGCGCGTCAGCGACGGACTGATGATCGTATGCGGACAGGATACATCGTAGGCGAGACAATCGCCGGGCATCACTTCGATGTGGCGACCATTCTGCTGGAAATAAGAAATTCCTTGCGTCTGGAACAGTATCTTGACGTAGGGATGCTCGCTCAACCTTGCGCGCGAAACGGTATGCGAAATTCGATGCTGGCTCGCCTCGATCTGACAGAGCTTTAGCCGCGAAACGGTGGTGTAATTGATCCGTCCTTCGAACGACGAGGCCTCCAGCGGATCAACGTCAAACTGACCGCAAAGATCAGTCAGTGCTTCTGTCCAACACTGGATCTGCTTCTTCGGCGTCAATCCGGACGTGCTGAGTGAACGGACTATATCGGACATCATCCAGCCACCGGTTCAAGATGAAACGTGACTGCCCGCCGCGAGAGGCTTCGGTCACGGTGAAGCGACATTTACCTCAATTTAAAGCGAGAATTGGGCCTTGGCAGCGTAAGTCCCGGCATCCACATTACAATCCTCCGACTTAGTTGCAGCGCCGTCAAGGGGAACATCGACCTCCAATGGCGCCGACAGCATCCGGAGCGCGCTATCAGGCGCTGCCGCACCGCAAGATGAGGGCGATGCCAGCGAAATTCATCCGCTATGTGCCAAAAAGGGCGTCGCGCTTCGCTTTCGAGCAAACGTGCTTCCCTCTTGGGCAAGTTTCCCATTGCCGAACGGGATAGGGATACGAACGAAGAAAATGGAAGAACTGGGCCGCTTCGGCGGAAACCCAAAGCATGTAACTGGGAGGACTTCACAATGCGCAAGGTGCTATTTGCTACCTGTCTTGGCCTGACAGCGGCATTCGCCGCCGGGGCTGCGTCAGCCAACGACGAACTGAACAAGATGGCGCAGAACCCGAAGGATTGGGTGATGCCCGCGGGCGACTATGCCAATACGCGCTACTCCAAACTCAACCAGATCACCGCGGCCAATGTCGGCAAGCTGCAGGTCGCCTGGACGTTCTCCACCGGCGTGCTGCGCGGCCACGAAGGCGGGCCGCTGATCGTCGGCAACATGATGTACGTCCACACGCCGTTCCCAAACAAGGTCTATGCTCTTGACCTATCCAAGGATAGCCAGATCGTCTGGAAATACGAACCCAAGCAGGATCCGAACGTCATCCCGGTGATGTGCTGCGACACGGTGAACCGCGGCGTGGCCTATGGCGACGGCAAGATCTTCCTGCATCAGGCCGACACCACGCTGGTCGCGCTCGATGCCAAGACCGGCAAGATGGAATGGAGCTCCAAGAACGGCGATCCCAGCAAGGGCTCGACCGGAACCTCCGCGCCGCTCGTGGTCAAGGACAAGGTCCTGATCGGCATTTCCGGCGGCGAATTCGGCGTGCAATGCCACGTCAGCGCCTACGACATGAAGACGGGCAAGTTGGCCTGGCGAGCGTTCTCCGAAGGGCCGGACGACCAGATCATGTTCGATCCCGAGAAGACCACCGAACACGGCAAGCCGGTCGGCAAGGATTCCAGCACCAAGACCTGGCAGGGCGACCAATGGAAGATTGGTGGCGGCTGCACATGGGGATGGATGTCCTACGATCCGGCGCTGAACCTCCTCTATTACGGCTCGGGCAATCCATCGACCTGGAATCCCAAGCAGCGTCCGGGCGACAACAAATGGTCGATGACGATCTTCGCGCGCAATCCGGATACCGGCATGGCCAAATGGGTCTACCAGATGACGCCCCATGACGAATGGGATTATGACGGCGTCAACGAAATGATCCTCAGCGATCAGCAGATCGGCGGGGCAGAGCGCAAGCTCTTGACCCATTTCGACCGCAACGGGCTCGGCTACACGCTCGACCGCGCCACCGGCGAATTGCTGGTCGCCGAAAAGTACGATCCGAAGGTCAACTGGACCTCAGGCGTCGACATGAACAAGAGCTCGCCGACCTACGGCCGGCCCAAGGTGCTCGATCAATACTCGACCGACAAACAGGGCGAGGACCATAACGTCAAGGGCATCTGCCCGGCCGCGCTTGGCACCAAGGATGAACAGCCGGCGGCCTATTCGCCCGACACGCAGCTGTTCTATGTTCCGACCAACCACGTCTGCATGGACTACGAGCCGTTCAAGGTGAGCTACACCGCGGGCCAGCCCTATGTCGGGGCGACGCTCTCGATGTATCCCCCTCCCGGCGAGACCCATATGGGCAACTTCATCGCCTGGGACGGCAAGACCGGCAAGATCGTCTGGTCGAACAAGGAGCAGTTCTCGGTCTGGTCGGGTGCGCTCGCCACCGCCGGCGGCGTGGTGTTCTACGGAACGCTCGAAGGCTATCTCAAGGCGGTCGATGCCAAGACGGGCAAGGAACTCTACAAGTTTAAGACCCCGTCCGGCATCATCGGCAACGTCACGACCTACGACCACGGCGGCAGGCAGTATGTCGCTGTGCTGTCCGGCGTCGGCGGCTGGGCGGGTATCGGCCTTGCAGCCGGCCTGACCGATCCGACCGCGGGCCTTGGCGCCGTCGGCGGCTACGCGGCGCTGAGCAACTATACCGCGCTCGGCGGAGCACTGACGGTGTTCGCGCTGCCGCAATGAGCTGAGCCAACATCGTCCCGGCGCGTGGAGTTGCTCCATGCGCCGGGTCGGCCTGCCAGCCATCGAATGTCGAGGACAAGCTATTGCGTACCATCTGGTTTGTGGCTGCTGCGATGATCCTCGTGGCACAGGAAAGAATTGCCTTCGCTGAAGACGCGGCCAATCCGGCTGCCGTCAAATCCGAGGACGGCAAGTATCTCGACAAGGACGGCAACCCGACCTTCAAGGTCGCCACCGACGGCACCGTGGACTGGTACACCTATTCCGGCTACCGCCGGTATCACTCGGAGTGCCATGTCTGCCACGGCCCCGACGGGATGGGATCGACCTACGCGCCCGCGCTGAAGGATTCGCTCAAGACCATGAGTTACGGCGACTTCCTCGGCGTGGTCGCGAGCGGCCGCAAGAACGTCAGCACGTCGCAGGAAAACGTGATGCCGGCGTTCGGCGATAATCCGAACGTCGCCTGCTACATGGACGACCTCTACATCTATCTGCGGGCCCGCGCCTATGACGCCATCGAGCGCGTGCGCCCAGCCAGGCACGAAGACAAACCCGGCGCGTACACCCAGGCCGAAAATTCCTGCATGGGCAAGTCGTGAACATGTGGAGTGCGGACGACATGCCTTGCTGTCGTGAAAAGCGATAAGAAGGAGATTCTCGAATGAAGACACGTGCCGCTGTCGCTTTCGCGGCCAAGAAGCCGCTCGAAATCGTCGAACTCGACCTCGACGGCCCGAAAGCCGGTGAAGTCCTGGTCGAAATCAAGGCGACGGGAATCTGTCACACCGATGCCTATACGCTTGACGGTTTTGACAGCGAAGGAATCTTTCCTTCGATCCTCGGCCATGAGGGCGCGGGGATCGTTCGCGAAGTCGGCCCAGGCGTGACGTCGGTGAAACCGGGCGATCATGCCATCCCGCTTTACACCCCCGAATGTCGCCAGTGCAAAAGCTGTCTGAGCCAGAAGACCAATCTCTGCACCGCCATCCGCGCCACGCAGGGCAAGGGGCTGATGCCCGACGGCACGTCCCGCTTCAGCTATCAGGGCAAGCCGATCTTCCACTACATGGGGTGCTCGACATTTTCGAACTTTACCGTGCTGCCGGAAATTGCCGTGGCCAAGATCCGCGAAGACGCCCCGTTCGACAAGAGCTGCTACATCGGCTGCGGCGTGACCACCGGCGTCGGCGCCGTGGTCAACACCGCCAAGGTCACGCCCGGCGCGAATGTGGTCGTGTTCGGGCTTGGCGGCATCGGACTTAACGTCATTCAGGGCGCCAGGATGGTTGGCGCCGACAAGATCATCGGGGTTGACCTCAACGAGGCCAAGGAAGCATGGGGCCGCCGCTTTGGCATGACGCACTTCGTCAATCCGACCAAGGTCGGCGGCGATATCGTCCAGCATCTGGTGACGCTGACCGACGGCGGCGCCGACTTTACCTTCGACTGCACCGGCAACACCAATGTGATGCGCCAGGCGCTCGAGGCGTGCCATCGCGGCTGGGGCGTCTCAGTGGTGATCGGCGTCGCGGAAGCCGGCAAGGAAATCGCCACCCGGCCGTTCCAGCTTGTGACCGGCCGCGTCTGGAAGGGCACCGCGTTCGGCGGCGCGCGCGGCCGCACCGACGTGCCGAAGATCGTCGACTGGTACATGAACGGAAAGATCGAGATCGATCCGATGATCACGCACGTCCTCAAGTTGGACGAGATTAATAAAGGATTCGATCTAATGCACGAGGGCAAGTCGATCCGTTCGGTCGTCGTG
>NZ_JBAVNZ010000125.1:0-5822 GCF_049691595.1 Bradyrhizobium sp. | reverse complement strand
CCCTACGAAATCGTGCGTCAATCCCGCGCGATGATCTCGCGCTCGCCTTGATGCAGGTTGGCCGGATTGAGCAGGTCGCCGGCGCGCCGACGGACGAGAAATCTGGGCCGCCGTGTCCGGATCGCGTTGTGCCGACGGCGGCGGGCGGCCGGCTCGCGCGGCTTGTCTTCGGGCAACAGCGGAAGTCCGAAGATGTCGCTCCACATCTGCCAGGCGGATGCGATCTCGTCGTGGTCGGCGCTTGCGCCCAGCGGAATCGTCAGTGACGGATCGCGGTGAACCAGCACCAGCATCCGCGCGTCGTCGAGGCCGCGCAGCGCGACGCCGAGAAAATCGCTGACGCTGATGTTGACGGCCATCCGCATGCCGCGGACTTCACGGCGCAGCACCACGCGTTCGCGATGAAGCTCGATCTGCCGTACGCCGCCGTCTGCGCGGCTATCCTGCGCATGAAAGCTGAGCGGCAGGGAAAGAGGGTCGAGCCGCAGCGCGCGGCTCGACCCGGCGGGATTGATCCCGCCTGTTGCTGTTTGACGCCTCACGGCTTTGGTCTCCCCGCCGGGATTATGCTCCCGGTCGATACGCGAGACCTTAGCCGGACCATTTCCGTTTCGACTTAAAAAGGCTGGTTAATCCGCCGTCACCGCCCCCGCTTTTGCCGGCATGATTGACAAGACCTTGGCTCGCATGATTGACGAGAGCTTGCTCGATTGCCGAAATTGTTTGGCTTTTGGCCGCGCAAAATGCTTGAACTCCCTGTGAATCAGGCACATCTGGTGGGTTGGGGGATCAGCGTTCCTGCCCCGCCCAATCCTCAGGATTTTGTTCGTGAACTCTTCACCATCCACCGCTTCGCCGCTTTCAAAGAAGCCGGCGACCTCCGACCTGTTCGATCAATCCGCACTCAGCATGCTGGCGCAGCGCCTGGTCGAGGCCGCCAGGCGCGCGGGCGCGGACGCCGCCGATGCGGTCGCGGTGCGCGGCGTCTCGCAGGGCGTCGAGGTGCGCGACGGCCGCGTCGAGGAATCCGAGCGCTCGGAGGGCGACGATGTCGGTTTGCGCGTCTTCGTCGGCCAGCGTCAGGCGGTGGTCTCCACCAATGACGTCAGCGGCGATGGCGTCGCCAAACTGGCCGAGCGCGCGGTCGCGATGGCGCGCGTGGCGCCCGACGACAAATATGTCGGGCTTGCCGATCCGTCGCTTTTGGCGCGCGATTTCCCCGATCTCGACCTGCTCGACAGAGAAATTCCGTCGACCGCGGAACTCGAACGCCGCGCCTGCGAAGCCGAGGCCGCCGCACTCGCGGTCAAGGGCGTTACCAAATCCGGCGGCGCGTCGGCCTCGACCGGAATCGGCGGCATGGTGCTGGTGACCTCTACCGGTTTCCACGGCGCCTATCTGCGCTCGAGCCAGGGCATCTCGATGACGGCGATATCGGGCGAAGGCACCGGCATGGAGCGCGACTACGACTACAGCTCGGCGCCGCATGCATCCGATCTCGCTTCGCCCGCAAGCGTCGGCTGCAAGGCGGGCGAGCGCGCCGTGGCGCGCGCCAATCCGCGCAAGGTCGAGACCTGCAAGGTGCCGGTCGTGTTCGACCCGCGGGTTTCGGGATCGCTGGTCGGCCATCTCGTCGGCGCGGTGAATGGCGCTTCGATCGCGCGCAAGACCAGTTTTCTGAAAGACCGTCTCGGCGAGCAGCTGTTCGCCGACAACATCCGCATCATCGACGATCCCTTGCGCCTGCGCGGCCTGCGCTCGCAGACCTTCGACGTCGAGGGCGTCAAGGTGAAGAAGCTCGCTTTGATCGATCAGGGCGTGCTGACCTCGTGGCTCTTGGATTGCGCGACCGCGCGCGAACTGGGGATGGTTTCCACCGGTCATGCCCATCGCGGCGTATCCTCGGCACCCTCGCCGGCATCCTACAATCTGCATCTGGAGGCCGGCGAGGTGACCCCGGCCGAGCTGATATCGGACATCAAGCAGGGTTTTTACGTGACCGATTTGATCGGCTCCGGCGTCAATGGCGTCACCGGCGACTACAGCCGCGGCGCGTCCGGCTTCTGGATCGAGAACGGCGAGATCACCTATCCGGTGAGCGAGGTGACGATCGCCGGTCATCTGCTGCCGATGTTCAAGTCCCTCGTCCCCGCCAACGATCTGGAATTCCGTTACAGCGTCAACGCGCCGACGCTGCGCATCGAGGGCCTGACGCTTGGCGGACGCTGATACCGACGACATCACCACGGCGCGCGACGCCGCGTTGCTGACGGAGTGCGTGCGCGAGGCCGGCGCGCTGGCGCTGTCGCTGTTTCGTACCGAACTGAAGAACTGGACCAAGGGCGCCGCCTCGCCGGTCTCCGAGGCCGATATCGCCGTCAACGATCTGCTGGAGAGCCGGCTGCGTTCTGCGACGCCGGATTATGGCTGGCTCTCGGAAGAGAGCGCCGACGACGAGGCGCGTCTCGACAAGCGCCTGGTCTGGATCGTCGATCCGATCGATGGCACCCGCGCCTATCTCGCCGGTCGTGAAGACTGGTGCGTCAGCGTGGCGCTGGTCGAAAGGGCTTCGCCGGTGCTGGCGGCGGTGTTTGCGCCGGTCAGCGGCGAATTTTTCTTCGCCATCCGCGGGCAGGGCGCGACGCGTAACGACGCCGCCGTGCACGCGACCGCCGGTGCCGATCTGGATTTCTCCCGCATGGCCGGTCCGAAGCCGCTGGTGCAGCGGCTGAGCCCGTCACCGGATGAAATCTCGCTTTATCCGCGCATCGGATCGCTGGCGCTTCGGCTGTGCCGGGTCGCGCAGGGAAGTCTCGACGCCGCTTTTGCCGGCGGCCAGAGCCGCGACTGGGATCTTGCCGCGGCGAATTTGATCGTGCAGGAAGCGAATGGTAAGATGACTGCGCTCTCGGGGGATGCGATTGAGTACAATCGCCGGGAGGTGGCGCATGGGGTGCTGGTGGCTGCGGGACACGATCGTCATGCGCGCATTGTCGAGCATTTCCGGAACCGTCCGCTGCCCTGAATAAGTCAGCCATACGCCACGAGTCTTGCTTGCCGGGCACCTCGTTAGGAAAGACAATCATGCCAGATAGTGCCCCGCCGCAACTGCTTCATCTCGTTATCGGCGGCGAGTTGACCGATCTGGAGCACACGACGTTCAAGGATCTCGACCAGGTGGAAATCGTCGGCGTGTTCCCCAATTACGCAGCCGCCTATGCGGCCTGGAAGGCGAAGGCGCAGCAGACCGTGGACAATGCCCACATGCGCTATTTCGTGGTTCACCTCCACCGGTTGCTCGATCCGGGTCAAGAAACAAAGCTTTCCCGTTGAAACGACTACTTCGCGATTTGCTGCGCTCTGGCTGGGTTCAGCGCACGCTCGGCGTGCTTGCGGCCGAATATCTGCGGCTGGTCTGGCTGACCAACAAATTCAGCTACGACCCCCCCAACATCTATGAGATCGTCGAACCGGACATGCCGGCGATCTTCGCGTTCTGGCACGGCCAGCATTTCATGACGCCGTTCATCAAGACCAAGGCGAGCTATCGCGCCAAGGTGTTGATCTCGCGCCATCGCGACGGCGAATTCAACGCGATTGCCGCCGAGCGGCTCGGCATCGGCACGATCCGGGGCTCCGGCGATCATGGCGGGGCGTTCCACCGCAAGGGCGGCGTCGGCGCATTCAAGGAGATGGTGCGGGCGCTGGAGGACAAATGGAACGTTGCGACCACCGCCGACGTGCCGAAGCGTGCGCGGGTCGTCGGTCTCGGCGTCGTCATGCTGGCGCGGGAGTCCGGGCGCCCGATCATGCCCTTTGCGATGGCGACCAGCCGGTTCGTCCGGTTGAAAAACTGGGATAGCACCACCATAAATCTACCCTTCGGGCGCGGCGCGGTGGTAGGTATTGATGCGGTATTCGTGCCGCCGGATGCCGACGCCGAGACCATGGAAAAACTGCGCCTGCAGGTGGAAACTTATCTCAACGAAGCGACCCGTCGCGCCTATGCGGCCGTCGGGCGCCCGGAGGCCGCGCTTGGCTAGCTCGCTGCCGATGACGTTGCGCGTCTACCGGAAACTGTCGCTCGCGATGGTGGCGCTTGTGCCCGCGCTGATCAAGCGGCGGCTGAAGCTCGGCAAGGAGGATCCGGCGCGCGTCAGCGAACGCCGCGGCCTGAGCCGGGGCGTCCGGCCGCAGGGGCCATTGGTCTGGATTCACGGCGCCAGCGTTGGCGAGGTGCTGGCCGCGGCCGGGCTGATCGAGAAGCTGCGGGCGCTGAACCTGCGCATCCTGCTGACCTCGGGCACGGTGACTTCGGCGGCGATCGCCGCCAGGCGGTTTCCCGCCGATGTCATTCATCAGTACGCGCCCTACGATTCGCCGCGCTATGTGGCGCGCTTTCTCGATCACTGGCGCCCGTCGCTGGCGCTGTTCATCGAGTCCGACCTGTGGCCGAACCTGATCCTGTCGAGCGCGGCGCGGCGCCTGCCGATGGTCCTGATCAACGGGCGGATGTCGCATCGTTCGTTTCCGCGCTGGCGCCGCGTCTCTGGCACCATCTCGGCGCTGCTTGGCCGGTTCGACCTCTGCCTGGCGCAATCGCAACTTGACGCGGACCGGTTTGCGACGCTCGGCAGCCGCAATGTCGTCACCACGGGCAATTTGAAGCTCGATGTCCCGGCGCCGCCCGCGGATGCCGCCAAGCTCGAGCGGCTGATGTCGGTGACGCGCGGCCGTCCGATCGCGGTCGCGGCATCCACCCACCCCGGCGAAGAGGAAATTCTGCTGGAAGCGCACAAGACGCTCGCCGGATTTTTTCCGTCGCTGTTGACAGTGATCGTGCCGCGACATCCGGATCGCGGCGAGGCCATCGCCCGCCTTGTCGCCACCTCCGGCCTCCATGTCAGCCTGCGCTCACGCCAGGAATTGCCTACCGCCGCGACCGACATCTATGTCGCCGATACCATCGGCGAATTGGGGCTGTTCTACCGGTTGTCGCCGATCGTGTTCATGGGCGGGTCGCTGGTTGAACATGGCGGGCAGAATCCGATCGAAGCGGTCAAGCTCGGCGCCTCGATCGTGCATGGTCCCCACGTGTTCAATTTCGCCGACGTCTACGAAGCGCTCGACCGGGCGGGCGGTGCGCGCCGGGCCGAAACGCAGGAGGCGCTGGTCAAGCAGCTCGGACAGTTGCTCGCCGATCCCGCGGCGCGCGACGCATCCGTTGCGGCGTCGACGCGCGTGGTCGAGCAGCTCGGCGGCGCGCTTGACCGCACGCTGGCGGCGCTTGAGCCCTATCTGTTGCAGCTGCGGCTCGAAACGGGCGCCGCCCATGCGTGAGCCGGGATTCTGGCACGCGCCGTCGTCGCTGAAATCGCATTTGTTGAGGCCGCTTGGCGCGCTGTACGGCGCCATTGCCGCGCAACGGCTGAAGCGCAAGGGACTGCACGCCGGCGTCCCCGTGCTCTGTGTCGGCAATTATCATGTCGGTGGCGCCGGCAAGACGCCGACGGTGCAGGCGCTGGCGAAAATTCTTCGCGATCTTGGCGAGACGCCGGTGGCGCTCAGCCGCGGCTATGGCGGGAAACTGCGCGGGCCGGTCAGGGTCGATCCGGCGCGGCATGCGGCATCCGACGTCGGCGACGAACCGCTGATGCTGGCCGGCACGCTGCCGGTGGTGGTCGCGCGCGACCGTGCCGCCGGTGTTCCGCTGGCGCGATCGCTCGGCGCCAGCGTGATCCTGATGGATGACGGCTTTCAGAACCCGGCGGTTGCCAAGGATGTGTCGCTGATCGTGATCGACGGCGCCCGCGGCCTGGGCA
>NZ_JBAVNZ010000124.1:0-5758 GCF_049691595.1 Bradyrhizobium sp. | reverse complement strand
AGTTCAAGTCTTGCACTGGCTGCGGATCTTCCTGCATCCGTCTACAAAGCGCCAGTCATGGCTCCCGTGGCGAGCTGGACCGGATTTTATGCTGGCTTGAACGGCGGCTACACTTGGGGTCACCAGTCGGTAGATCCCTTGGTTACATCGGAGGCTTGCGATAACCCGCTCGGATGTCCTCAAATTCTTGCACTCCTGTCCACCGGCCGAAGCATGAACCCCGGGGGATTCACCGGCGGGCTGCAGTTTGGATACAATAAGCAGTACGGTAACATGCTCTTCGGATTGGAGGCCGACTTCGACTATTCCCGATTGAACGGATCGTTTGCATATGGGCCAACCCGGCCATCGCCACAGCCCATCACCGGGGCAGGCAGTGGTTCGGTGACAACCAACTGGGTGGCTACCATTCGTCCACGCTTCGGTTGGGTGGCTGATCGCCTGCTTGTCTATGTGACGGGCGGCCTCGCATTTACCGACCAACGCAACAGGCAAACAGCCATCGTTGTGGTCAACGGACAGATCGCCGGTCCTATCGGAAATTTCGATCTATCCTCATCAGGCAATATCGGGGCGGTGGTCGGTGCCGGCGTTGAATACGCCTGGACGAACCAATGGAGCGTCAAAGCGGAATACCTGCATTTTGACTTCGCGACCGTGAGGGCGTCAGCCGGCGTCATCGGGGGTATCGGAGGCTTTGACGGTGCCGTCATGAATTCCAGTTGGCATCTGACGGCGGATACCGTTCGCGTGGGGATCAACTATCACTTTGGCGGCCCTGTCGTCGCCCGATACTGATTGCCTCGCCGGTGTTCCGATAGAACACCTTGTACGGATACCGGATCAGTACGTAGATGGGTTGAGCGCTTCGCGAAACCCATCCTCTTCGCAAACTGCAATTGATGGGTATCGTTTCCGCTCCACCCATCCTGCGCGCTGCTCTCAAAAATTCACGCGATTGGAAATCGCGCCGTCGACGACCAGGTTCGATCCGGTCGTAAACGACGACGCCGGGCTCGCCAGGAACACGGCCGCGTTGGCAATCTCCTGCGGCGTCGCCATGCGGCCGGTCGGGTTGCGGGCGAGCGTGTCCTGATAGCGCTTGGGCATGTTCTGCTCGATCGTGTTCCAGACGCCGCCCTTGAAATAGACCGTGCCCGGCGACACCACGTTGACGCGGATTTTCCTGGGTGCGTATTGCCGCGCCAGTCCCTTGGCCATGTGCACCAGCGCCGCCTTGATCGGACCGTACGAACTGGCGTTGTCCGCCTGCGCGGCCGCAACCGATGAAATAATCACAAAGGCCGCATCGCCATTCTTCTCGCCGCTGGCTTCCAGGAACGGCCGCGCGGCCTCGAACGCATTCACCGCGCCCAGCACGTCAAGCCGAAAATTCTGCTCCCACGACGCGGGGTCGCCGCCCTGCGCCATGGCGCCGGCATTGGAAAACAGCAGATCGATGCTGCCCAGCTCCTCGGCGACGTCGGCAATCCATGATCTCAACGCGGCGCCGTCGGTGATATCAACGGACGCGCCGGTTGCCTTCACGCCCAGGCTTCGCAGCTCGGCAACCGCGTTCTTGACCTGATCCGCGTTGCGGGCGCAGACCGCGACGCCGGCGCCTTCGCCGGCCAGCGTGCTTGCGATCGCGCGTCCGATGCCGCGCGTGCCCCCGAGCACGACCGCGTTTCTTCCCTTCAAACCCAGGTCCATTGTTGTTTCCCTTGTTGGCCGGCGACGCTGTAAATCCGGAACGTACCAGAATAGCAGGGCGGGCAAAGCGACTTGTCCGCGATAGCTCACCCCACAAACCGCCCGTCGGGCAAACCACAAATGTCCATTGTTGCGCTAAGCTGGGGCTGCAATTCTGTCCACAATTGAAGGTTAGGGAAGTGCGAGACCCATGCAAAGCCCCGGTGAAATTCTCAAAGATATCTGGACATCAGTTGGCGGTGAGGTTTCCGCGCTCGAGGCGGTCAAGCTGACCGGCGAAGAGCCGCAACTGCCATCGTCGTTTCGCGTCGCCGCCGCGGCGCAGGTCGGCGTTGCCGCGGCCGGACTGGCGGCGGCGCAAATCTGGAAATGGCGCAGCGGGCAAGGCCAGGACGTCGCCGTCGATATGCGCCATGCCGTGGTCGAATGCCGAAGCGAGCGCTACCTGCGCGTCGACGGCAAGCCGCCGCCGCCGGCTTGGGACGTCATCGCCGGCATCTACAACACCGGCGATCGACGCTTTGTCCGGCTGCATACCAATTTCCCGCATCATCGCGACGCCGTCTGTAAGGTTCTGAACTGCGAGCCGGAGCGCGACCGGGTCCAGGCGGCGCTGCTGCAATGGGACGGCGAGGCATTCGAGACCGCGGCCTATGCCGAAGGCGGCGTCGTCGCGTTGATGCGCCCGCATGACGAATGGTCGGCAACGCCGCACGCCAGGGCACTGGCCGAATTGCCGCTGATATCGATCGAGAAGATCGGCGAGGCCGCGCCAAAACCCTGGCCCAAAGGCGATCGCCCGCTGGCGGGGTTACGCGTGCTCGACCTGTCGCGCGTGATCGCAGGCCCGGTTGCGGGCCGCGCGCTCGCCGCCCATGGCGCCGACGTGCTGCTGATCTCCGGCCCGGATCTGCCGGGCATTCCCTGGCTCACCATCGACACCGGCCGCGGCAAGCTGACCAGCTTTGTCGAACTCAGGAGTGAGCAGGGAAGCGGGGTGTTGCGCGAGCTGCTGGCGCAGGCGGATATTTTTTCGCAGGGCTATCGTCCGCGCGCGCTGGCCAAACTCGGCTTCGCGCCGGAAGCGGCGGCCAAAATCAATCCCGGCATCGTTTATGTGACGCTGTCGGCCTACGGCCATGCCGGGCCGTGGGCCGAGCGCCGCGGTTTTGACTCGCTGGTGCAAACCGCGACCGGCTTCAACCATGCCGAGGGGCAGGCGGCCGGCATTGACGGGCCGAAGGAATTGCCGGCGCAGATGCTCGACCATGCCACCGGCTATTTCATGGCATTCGGCGCCATGATGGCGAAGGCGCGCCAGTCGCGCGAGGGCGGCAGCTGGCATGTCCGCGTGTCGCTGGCGCAGACCGGCCGATGGCTGTGGAATCTCGGCCGGGTTGCCGATGGCTTCAAGACCTCCGATTTGCCGGGCGAAACGGTGACGCCCTTCATCGAGGAGGTGGCCTCGGGCTTCGGCCCGTTGCGGTCGGTCGGGCACGCGGCGATCTTGTCGAAAACCCCGGCTTTCTGGGCCCGCCCGGCGATGCCACTCGGCAGCCACCCGCCGCAATGGCCGGCGCGCGGATAGGCTTGCGCCGGACTCTCCGAACTTTGACCTCGAACGCTAAGGTTATTGGCTTTTTTTAGGTTGTTTGAGATACCAATTGGGCACTATTAGCGCACCGGCCAGGCGGTTCCTGCCGGAATCATCGCCGTCTGACCCGGAGTCCATGCTGAGCGACTTTACCAAGCGATTCAAGATGCTTAGCCGGCAACAACTGGCCGTCGGCGCCGCCTCGCTGGCGCTGGCCGGGGCTGCTGCCTACGGTTTTTTGCATATTGGCGCGGCAAAGCAGGGCCATTCGGAGGTGTCGAGCCAGTCCCGCAAGGGATTGGCGCGCTATACCCCGACTCTGGCCGAATGGGCCAGCCTGACCCTTCAGCCGGTCGCCGAGCGGGCCTTTCGGGCCGAATATGTCACCGAGGGCAAGATCGCGATCGATGAGGATCGCGCCACGCCGGTGTTCTCGCCCTATACCGGCCGGGTCACCAAACTGCTGGTGCGGCCGGGCGATAGTGTCGTCAGGGGGCAGCCGCTGTTCGTGATCGAAGCGGCCGACACGGTGCAGGCGCAGAACGATTACATCGCGGCCATGACCAGCCTGAACAAGGCGCAGTCCGCGCTCGACCTCGCGCAGATCCAGGACAAGCGCGCCAAGGATCTGTTCGAAGGCAAGGCCGTTCCGCTGAAGGATTATCAGCAAAGCCAGGCGACGCTGATCCTGGCGCAGAACGATCTGCGTTCCGCGCAGACGGCGCTGGAAGCTTCGAGCAACAAGTTGCGAATTCTCGGCTTCACCGAAGAGGATATCCTCAGCTTCCGGCAGAAAGGCCGCATCAATCCGGCAACCACGGTGTTCGCGCCGATTGCCGGCACCGTGGTTCAGCGCAAGGCCGGCCCCGGTCAATATGTCAGCTCCGGCGCCAGCGATCCCGTCTATGTGATCGGCGATCTCTCGACGGTGTGGCTGACGGCCTTCGTCCGCGAGACCGACGCCGCCAATGTCCTGGTCGGGCAGGACGTCAGTTTCGGCGTGATGGCGCTGCCGGACCGGCCGCTGTCGGCCCGCATCAATTATGTTGCCGCGGCGATCGATCCGGCGACGCGCCGGCTCTTGGTCCGCGCCACCATCGACAACAAGGACGGGCTTTTGAAGCCGGAAATGTTCGCCAACGTCACACTCTATTCCGCGAGCGATCATGCGGCGGTCGGCGTGCCGAAGCAGGCGTTGATCTATGAGGGCGACCAGGTCCGGGTCTGGGTCGCCCATGACGACAAATCGATCGAACTGCGCCTGATCAAGCCCGGCCTCACCAATGGCGACCTGGTCGAGGTCATGGGCAATTTGAAGCCCGGCGAACAGATCATTACCAAGGGCAGCCTGTTCATCGACCGCGCCGCATCCGGCACCTGACCCGCTTCAAGCCCTTGAAAGCTCCGATTTGAATGGATCGCCTCGTCGCCCTTGCCGTCAGCCGCCGCTATCTGATGGTGGCCATGTTCGTCGCGGTATTTATCGGCGGCCTGATCGCGTTCGCGCAGCTCAACATCGAGGCCTATCCCGATCCGACCCCGCCGATGGTCGATATCGTGACGCAAAGCCCCGGCCTGTCGTCGGAAGAGATCGAGCGCTACATCACGATCCCGATCGAGACCCAGGTCGCGGGCATCAAGAACCTGCGCACCATCCGCACCATCTCGCTGTACGGCCTGTCCGACGTCAAGCTGCAGTTTTCGTTCGATTACACCTATGAAGAGGCGCTGCAGCAGGTGCTGAACCGGCTGTCGCAGCTCGCGCCGTTGCCCGGCAGCGTGCTGCCCGGAATTTCGCCGCTCAGCCCGATCGGCGAAATCTACCGCTACCGGCTGAAAGGGCCGCCGAACTACAGCGTGCTCGACCTGAAGACGCTGCAGGACTGGGTGTTGCAGCGCCGCTTCCGCGCCGTGCCCGGCGTGATCGACGTCACCGGCTGGGGTGGCAAAACCAAGACCTACGAGCTGCAGGTCGATTTCAGCAGACTGGTCGCCAATGGCCTGACCCTGCCGCAGGTGCTGCAGGCCGTCGGCAACGCCAACATCAATGTCGGCGGCAACACCGTCGATATCGGCGCGCAATCCGCCGTGGTCCGTGGCGTCGGCCTGATCCGTTCGATCGACGATCTCAACAACACCATGGTGTCGCAAAGCGGCGGCAATCCGGTGCTGGTCAAGGATATCGCCCATGTGACGGTTGGCGAGAAACCGCGGCTCGGCATCGCCGGAATCGACGACGACGACGACATCGTGCAAGGCATCGTGCTGATGCGGCGCGGCGAGAAGAGTTCGCCGACGATCACGCGCGTCGAGCAGCTCGTCGCCGACATCAATAATTCCACCATCCTGCCGCCGGGGGTGCGGATCGAGCGCATCTACGACCGCAAGGATCTGATCGACATCACCACCGCCACCGTGCTGCACAACATGGTGCTCGGCATTCTCCTGATC
>NZ_JBAVNZ010000123.1:0-5823 GCF_049691595.1 Bradyrhizobium sp. | reverse complement strand
CCGGCAGATGCTTTTTCAGGAACATGCTCGGCTCGATGCAATTGTCGTCCTCGTCGCCGCAGATAATCAGCGCCGGCGTCGGCACCTTCCGGATCGCCTCGGTCAGGGTGTAGATCGAGGGCCGGCCGCCCTGGAAGCCGCGCATGGTGTTGGCCGATCCTTTGGCGTCGTGCCGTGCCAGCGCGGCATAGAAATCGGCATGGCCGCGCGGGTCTTTCAGCAGGAACGGAATCCGGCTCGGCGCCTCGCGCGTGGCCTTGGCCACTTCGACCGAGCCGATCGTTTCATACTGCTCGGCGTTGGCCCGGCATTGCGCGCGGAAGGCGTCGAGATGTTCCAGGCTCGAGCCCGAGCCGACCGCGGCCAGCGTCATCGACAGCGCGCGCGCCGGCGCGTTGAGGCCGATCTGCAGCGACGAATAGGAGCCCATCGACAGGCCGACGAAATGCGCGCTTGCGATCTTGAGATGATCGAGCACGGCGAGCGCGTCGGTATAGAAGTGCTTGTAGGTGTAGACGTCGGCGGCGGGCGGCACGTCGGAGGGCGTATAGCCGCGCGCGGAATAGGCGATGCAGCGGTGGCCGCGCGAGAAATAGCGCATCTGCGGCTCCCAATTGGTGTGGTCGGCCGCGAACTCGTGCAGGAAAATGATCGGCGTGCCGCTTCCCGCCTCCTCGAAATAGAGGCGGACATTATCCTTGGCGACGGCATAGGGCATTTTGAAGCTCCTCTCGTGGGCCGGCTGGAAATCGATCCCAGGACCGCATCAGGCGGAAACAGAGTTCTTTCGTCAAGAATCCATCGTGGAATCGCCTCGAAAGCGATGCTGCACTGCCGCAAGCCGTCTTTCTTTCGCCACATCGTCAATTGCAAAACGCCGCAGCGGTCGTTCTGGACGTCCGTGTGGGGAAGGGGGGTGTGTCATAGAGGATAAAGTATGGTTCAGTTGTTTGCGTCTCGCAGGTCGCTTCGTCTCATGGCGCTGGCTCTGTGTTCGGCGGCGATCACCGTATCCGCCGCTCCGGCTTCAGCACGTCCTCACCATGGCGCAGGGCGGCATGCTCGCGTCCACCACGCCGGCCACCATGCACGGCATTTCGCTCACTATCATAGAAGGCATGTGGAGCACGTGTCGCGCTGGGACCGCGGCGTGGCGCAAATGCAGGCGGGCGGCTTTGCCGATGCCAATGCAAGTACCAGTGCAAGCCTGACGCCGGGCGCAAGCGCGCCGGCATCTAGCGGCTTCGGTTCGTCCAACGTCGTGGCCGAAGCGCGCCGTTACATCGGCGGCAACCCGACCGGCCGTGGCAGCCTGTGGTGCGCGCGGTTCATGAACATGGTGCTGGAGCATTCCGGTCATCGCGGCACCGGCTCCGACATGGCACGCTCGTTCGCCAATTACGGTCAGCGCGTGTCCGGCCCGCAGGTCGGTGCCATCGCCGTGATGGGCCGGCGCGGCGGCGGCCATGTCGGCGTCATCACCGGCATCGATGCCAAGGGCAATCCGATCGTGATCTCCGGCAATAGCGGCAACCGGGTGCGGGAAGCGCCGGTGTCGCGCGGCCGGATCTACGCCTACGTCATGCCGACGAGCTGAGGCTTCTTCACCTCTCCCCGTTCTTTACGGGGAGAGGTCGGCGCGCTCTTGCGCGACGGGTGAGGGGCGAGGCACGCTACTGGCCCATCGTTCAGTGCTCGTGGATCGCAGACGATGTGGAGAGTAACGCGACAAATTGACCCGACGGGCAAATCAGCAAATCCTGTCAACCCTTTCCTAAGAAAATATTCCTCTTCTCAGGCGACCCCAAATCAGTTCGCTGAACCTGTATGCTCGTGTGCGCTTCTTTGCACAATTTTGCACACGAGACCGCGGGTGCAGCGTGCACCCGGCATTCCCTGCACCCTCCTTTGTCGAGGGTGACAAGCGCAAGAACTCGGGCGCATCGCGCCGCGAGAAGGCATACCCGTATTTGGAATTGGAGCCCGTCATTGCGAGCGAAGCGAAGCCATCCCATGTCACCTCGCTTGCGGAAGGATGGATTGCTTCGCTTCGCTCGCAATGACGGCATTCTACCGCCACGAGTGAAGTCACAACAGCTCCGGCTGCTCCGCGGCAATCGCATCGCCGGTGGCAATGCTGCCGGCGGCGATCACCTCGGCATAGATGCCGCATTCATTGTGGCCGAGCCGGCGCATCAGCGCCGGCGGAATGGCGAGGTCGCGGGCGCCGGTGTCGGGATCGACATCGACGGCGGCGCAGCGGGTGATCCGCTTCATCACCTTGAGCCGGGCCTCGCCGACGGCGAGGGTTTGGTTGAGCAGTTCGAATTCGTGCCAGGCGGGCCAGCCCTCGACATAGAGGTTGGCGCGGAAGCGCAGGGGGTGAACCGGCTGGCCGACCATGTTCTCGATGGCGCGCAGGCTGGCGAGATTGATGATCGAGACCACTTTTCGGGCGAGGTCCGAAAAGCTGTGGTCCTTGCCGGAGAGAATTTTGGGCGGTCCCCTGATCTCTCCGGCACAGGCGCTGGAAAAAAATCGCTCGATGGCGGCCCGGCCTTCGGCGGTCTCAAGATCGCCCCGGGCAACCACCGAGCCATCTCGCCGGATGGTCAGGACGTGGCTCACATCGTCGAAATGGCTGCGCAGCGGCGCCAGCCATTCGTCCCGCATCAGCATCAGGAAATGCGGCTTCGGCATCCATTTGGGCTCGGTGGGATCGAAGCCGCTGGGGCCGTTTTCGATGGCGTAGCGGCGATCGGCCAGCAGCGTCTCGCCGGGCTTCAGCGCGGCGCGCGGCAGCGCTTCCGGGGTGAGGCCTTTGACGGGGTAGCGGTAGATGCCGGCAATCTGCGCGGACTGGATGGGTGGCATCGTGCTTTCTAGGAGATTCCCGATGTCGGCGCTACCGCTCGCAAAATCGTGAGCCGGCCTCTTCCGTTTTGCCACCCGATGCCCACATTTGCGCCAAGCCAGAAATAACGGCGACGATCGCGGCCGTTTGAGGAATGTCAACGCGGCCCGCGGAAACCCAATGAAGATGCCGTGGCAGTGCCTTAAGGGGCTGAGCGGCAGGCTGAGGGATATGAACCATGAATATTGAAAAATATACCGAGCGGGCACGCGGCTTCCTCCAGTCGGCGCAGTCGCTCGCCATGCGCGACGGCCACCAGCAGTTCTCGTCGCTGCATATGCTGAAAGTGCTGCTGGATGACAGCGAGGGCCTCGCCGGCGGTCTGATCGACCGCGCCGGCGGCAATTCCCGCGCCATCCTGAAGGCGACCGAGGACGCGCTCAACAAGCTGCCGAAAGTCTCGGGCGGCGGCGCCGGACAGGTCTATCTGGCGCCGGACCTGGCGCGGGCGTTCGATGCCGCGGAGAAAGCGGCGGAGAAGGCCGGCGACAGCTTTGTCACCGTGGAACGGCTGCTGCTCGGGCTGACGCTCGAGAAGGGCAGTGAGGCCGGCGCGATTCTCGGCAAGGGCGGCGTCACGCCACAGAACCTGAACGCGGCGATCGAGGCGCTGCGCAAGGGCCGCACCGCGGATTCGGCCACCGCCGAGAACGCCTATGACGCGCTGAAGAAATATTCCCGCGACCTCACGCAAGCGGCGCGCGACGGCAAGCTCGATCCGGTGATCGGCCGCGACGAGGAAATCCGCCGCACCATTCAGGTGCTTTCCCGCCGCACCAAGAACAATCCGGTGCTGATCGGCGAGCCCGGCGTCGGCAAGACCGCGATCGTCGAAGGTCTTGCCTTGCGAATCCTCAACGGCGACGTGCCGGAGAGCCTGAAGGACAAGAAACTGTTGTCGCTCGACCTTGGTTCGCTGATCGCAGGCGCGAAATATCGCGGTGAGTTCGAGGAACGGCTGAAAGCCGTGCTGCAGGAAGTCACCTCCGCGGCAGGCTCGATCATCCTGTTCATCGACGAGATGCACACGCTGATCGGCGCCGGCAAGGCCGACGGCGCCATGGACGCGTCCAACCTGTTGAAGCCCGCGCTGGCGCGGGGCGAACTGCATTGCATCGGCGCCACCACGCTCGATGAATATCGGAAACACGTCGAAAAGGACGCCGCGCTGGCGCGGCGGTTCCAGCCGATCTATGTCAGCGAGCCCTCGGTCGAGGACACCATCTCGATCCTGCGCGGGCTGAAGGACAAATACGAGCAGCATCACGGCGTTCGCATCACCGACTCCGCGCTGGTGGCGGCGACCACGCTGTCGAACCGCTACATCAGCGACCGCTTCCTGCCCGACAAGGCCATCGACCTGATGGACGAAGCGGCGGCGCGGCTGAAAATGCAGGTCGATTCCAAGCCGGAAGAACTCGATTCGATGGACCGGGAGATCATCCGGCTGAAGATCGAGCAGGAAGCGCTGAAGAAGGAGAGCGACGCCGGTTCGAAGAGCCGTCTGCAGGCGCTGGAGAAGGAGCTTGCCGACCTCGAGGAGAAGTCGGCGGCGCTGACGGCACGCTGGAGCGCGGAAAAGAACAAGCTCTCCAACGCCCAGAAGCTCAAGAGCGAACTCGATGCATTGCGCATCGAACTTGCCAACGCGCAGCGCCGCGGCGAATTCCAGCGCGCGGGCGAACTGGCCTATGGCCGGATCCCGGAGCTTGAGAAGAAGCTCGCCGACATCGAGGCCAAGGATGATGCCGGCGAGATGATGGAGGAGGCCGTCACCGCCAACCACATCGCGCAGGTGGTGTCGCGCTGGACCGGCGTTCCCGTCGACAAGATGCTGGAGGGCGAAAAGGACAAGCTCCTGAAGATGGAGGACAGTCTTGGCCAGCGGGTGGTCGGTCAGGCCGAAGCCGTTCGCGCGGTGGCGACCGCCGTGCGCCGTTCGCGCGCCGGCCTGCAGGATCCGAACCGCCCGACCGGCTCGTTCATGTTCTTAGGTCCGACCGGCGTCGGCAAGACCGAGCTGACCAAAGCGCTCGCCGAATATCTGTTCAATGATGAGACCGCGATGGTCCGCCTCGACATGTCCGAATACATGGAGAAGCATTCGGTGTCGCGGCTGATCGGCGCGCCGCCGGGCTATGTCGGCTATGACGAGGGCGGCGCGCTCACCGAAGCGGTGCGGCGGCGTCCCTATCAGGTGGTGCTGTTCGACGAGATCGAGAAGGCGCATCCGGACGTGTTCAACGTGCTGCTGCAGGTGCTCGACGATGGCCGCCTGACCGACGGTCAGGGCCGCACCGTCGATTTCCGCAACACGCTGATCATCATGACCTCGAACCTCGGGTCGGAGTTCCTGGTCAACCAGCCGGAGGGCGAGGATACCTCGGCGGTGCGCGAGCCGGTGATGGGCATGGTGCGGGCCCATTTCCGCCCCGAATTCCTCAACCGAGTCGACGAGATCATCCTGTTCCACAGGTTGCAGAAGAGCGAGATGGGCCGGATCGTCGAGATCCAGTTTGCTCGCCTCCAGAAGCTCCTTGAGGAGCGCAAGATCACGCTGACGCTCGATGCGGCCGCGCGCGACTGGCTGGCGGCCAAGGGCTGGGATCCGGCCTATGGCGCCCGTCCCCTGAAGCGGGTGATCCAGCGCAATCTGCAGGACCCGCTGGCCGAGATGATCCTCGCCGGCGAGGTCGCCGATGGCGATCATGTGGCGATCTCGAGCGAAGGCAATGTGCTGACCTTCAACGGCAAGGCGCCGCAGACCGCCGAGATCGCGCAGTTCGAGGCGCCGGTGCCGAAACGGAAGCTGAACTGAGCTTGCGTGCCGCGCGACGTTCACGACGTCAGGATTTGATCGAAGGCTCAGCGATTGCTGACCTGCCGCACCGGCGGCGTGCCGGCCGGGC
>NZ_JBAVNZ010000122.1:0-14318 GCF_049691595.1 Bradyrhizobium sp. | reverse complement strand
AGCGTAGCGACGAAGCAATCCATCCTTTCTTTGTGTGGTGACATGGATTGCTTCGCTTCGCTCGCAATGACGGAAGGTTTTGCACAACAGGGAAGGAACGCAGAGTGGCTAATAACGTCAAGAAAGTTTGGGCCTCGGGCAAGGCCGTGGTGAACGCCTGGCTGGCGATCCCGTCGGGATTCTCCGCCGAGGTGATCGCGCAATGCGGTTTCGACAGCGTCACCGTCGATATGCAGCACGGCGTGCAGGATTATATGTCGATGGTGCAATGTTTCCAGGCGATGAACGGCCATCCGGTGACGCCGATGGTGCGGGTGCCCTGGAACGAGCCGGGCATCATCGGCAAGGTGCTCGATGGCGGCGCCTATGGCGTGATCTGTCCGATGGTCAACACCAGGCAGGAAGCCGAGAACCTCGTTTCCTATTCCAAGTATCCGCCGCGCGGCACCCGCTCGAACGGCCCGATCCGGTCCGGCATGTACGGTTCGGCCGGCACCTACCAGCAGACGGCGAACGACGAGATCGTGTTGCTCCCGATGATGGAGACCAGAACGGCGGTCGAGAACATGGAATCGATCCTCGATGTCGAAGGCATCAACGGCGTCTATATCGGTCCGTCCGACCTCGGCTTCTCCTATGGCCTGGTGCCGAAGCTCGACCGCGACGAGCCGGAGATCCTCAAGATCTACGAGAAGATCGTCAAGGAGTGCGGCAAGCGCGGCCTCTATCCCGGCATTCACTGCAGCGGCGCCGAGGGCGCGGTGCGCGCGATCAACATGGGCTTCAAGCTCGTCACACTTGCGAACGAGAGCGGCCTGATGATGACATATGCCAAGATGCAGGTGGCGCAGACCCGCAAGGATTCCGCCGGCAAGGCGTGATAAGACGCGAATAGCGAATGGCGAATAGCGAATGGGGGGAGTGGAGCGTAGATCATACTATTCGCCACTCGCCACTCGCCATTCGCCAACTTAAGGAGACACCCGATGGCCCCGACACCCGTGATCCGCCTGCATCCCGATGACGGCGTGCTGATCGCGCGCTCGAGCCTGCCGCCCGGCATGGTGGTGGCCGATGGCGTCACTACGCTCGAGCGGATTCCCGCCGGCCACAAGGTCGCGATCAAGCCGATCGCGACGGGCGAACCCGTTCGCCGCTACGGCCAGATCATCGGCTTTGCCACCGTGCCGATTGCGCCGGGCCAGCATGTCCACACGCAGAACTGCGGCATGGGCGATTTCGCCAAGGATTATGCGTTCGGCGTCGATGTCACGCCGACCCCGAACTTCGATCTGCCCGCGACCTTCGACGGCATCCGCCGCCCCGACGGGCGGGTGGCGACGCGTAACTATATCGGCATTCTGACCTCGGTGAACTGCAGCGCCCATGTCGCCGGCATGGTCGCCGATATCTTCAAGAAGAATCCGTTTACCGGCGACAATCCGCTGGCCGATTTTCCCAACGTCGATGGCGTGGTGGCGCTGACCCACAAGACCGGCTGCGGCATGACGCAGGACGAGCCGCTGGCGCTGCTCCGGCGCACGCTCGGCGGCTATGCGCGGCACGTGAATTTTTCCGCGGTCGTGGTGTTGGGCCTGGGCTGCGAGGTCAACCAGATCGGCGGGCTGATGCAGGAGCAGAAGCTCGCCGGCCGCCTGCGCGCGATGGACATCCAGGAAGTCGGCGGCACCCGCAAGACCGTGGAGGCCGGCGTCGCCTTCGTGCGGGAGTCGCTGACGGACGCGAACAAAGTGAAGCGCGAAAAGGTCGCGGCGAGCGAGCTGATGGTCGCATTGCAATGCGGCGGCTCCGACGGCTATTCCGGCGTCTCGGCCAATCCGGCGCTGGGGGTTGCGAGCGATCTTCTGGTGCGCCATGGCGGCACCGTGATCCTGTCGGAAACGCCGGAGACCTATGGCGCCGAACATCTGTTGACCCGCCGCGCGGTGAGCCGCGAGGTCGGCGAAAAGCTGGTCTCCCTGATGCGCTGGTGGGAAGACTACACCGCGCGCGAGGGCGCCGAGATGAATGCCAATCCGAGCCCCGGCAACAAGGCCGGCGGCCTCACCACCATCCTGGAAAAATCGCTGGGCGCGATGGCGAAGGCCGGCAGCACCAATCTGGTCGACGTCCTGAACTATGCCGAGCCCGTCACCAAGAAGGGTTTCGTGTTCATGGATACGCCGGGCTACGACCCGGTGGCGGCGACCGGGCAGGTGGCCGGCGGCGCCAATCTCGTCTGCTTCACCACCGGCCGCGGCAGCGTGTTCGGCTGCAAGCCCGCGCCCTCGATCAAGCTTGCGACCAACACGCCGATGTACAGGCGCATGGAAGACGACATGGACGTCAATTGCGGCACCATCCTCGACGGCGAGGAAACCGTGCAGCAATGCGGCCAGCGCATTTTCGAGCTGATGCTCAAGACCGCCTCGGGCCAGCCGACCAAGAGCGAGAGTTTTGATTTCGGCGGCGCCGAATTCGCGCCTTGGGTGCTCGGCGCGACGATGTAGTGCAGGGCGGGTTGGAGGCGCAGCCGTAACCCGCCCACTTCAGAGAACGACGGGCCACGATCTGTTGGTTTGGATGGGGATGCACGTCGTGTCGTGTCGGAAGATGGCAGGCTACGGCTGCGCCTCCAACCCGCCATACCGACCTCCCAGCCAGCCCATGAAAGTGGCGGATTACGCTTCGCTCCAATCCGCCTACGGGCTGCTGGTGGAACGATGGCCGGAGTTATTCGTCGACATGTCGACGCTGCTGGATTCGGCTGTTTAGGGCTCATGCGAAATTTTAACGGAAAATCTCTTACATGCGCGAAACTTGGACGATCGCAATGGCCGCTGGTCTTGCCCAATCATACCAATGGCTTATACTTCCAACTTGATCCAATGCTTCGAAACAATATGCCGTTCCAGGACGGGCGAGCGCGCTCATTGTCCGGGTTCCAATACGACGGTCCGACCAGGACCGTTCCAGGGTGATATTCTGAAACCCTGCCCATTGACCTGCCGATGGGCCCGGAGCCCGTCATGGTCTATCGCCACACGATCGACGCCACCACTTACGTGTTCGATGACCTGCGCGATCTGCTCGCAAAAGCCACGCCGCCGCGTTCCGGCGATCGCCTGGCGGGGTTGGCTGCCGACAGCGCGCAGCACATGATCGCGGCGCGGATCGCGCTTTCCGACGTCCCGCTCAAGCAGTTCCTCAACGAAGCGGTGATCCCCTACGAGGACGACGAGGTCACCCGCCTGATCTTCGATACCCACGATGCGTCAGGCTTTGCGGCGATCTCGTCACTGACTGTCGGCGCGTTCCGCGACTGGCTGCTGTCCGATGCCGCCACCGGCGAGGTGCTCGGGCAATTGTCGCGCGGGATCACGCCGGAAATGGCCGCGGCGGTCTCAAAACTGATGCGCAACCAGGATCTGATCCTGGTCGCGAAGAAATGCCAGGTAACGACCCGATTTCGCAACACAATCGGGCTGCGCGGCCGGATCAGCGCGCGGCTGCAGCCCAATCATCCCTTTGATGACGCCAAGGGCATCACCGCCTCGATCCTCGACGGCCTGCTGCTCGGATCGGGCGACGCCTGTATCGGCATCAATCCGGCCAGCGATGATCCCAATGTCATCGGCGGCCTGCTGCGGCTGCTCGACGGCATCATTGCGCGGCTCAAAATTCCGACCCAGGGCTGCGTCCTGACCCATGTGACGACCACGCTCGGGTTGATCGGGCAGGGCCTGCCGGTCGACCTCGTGTTCCAGTCGATTGCGGGAACCGAGGCCGCCAACCGCGGCTTTGGGGTCGATCTGGCGCTGTTGCGGGAAGCGCGCCAGGCCGGGCTGTCGCTGCGCCGTGGCACGGTTGGCGACAATGTGATGTATTTCGAGACCGGGCAGGGCTCCGCGTTGTCCGCCAACGCCAACCATGGTGTCGATCAGCAGACCTGCGAGGCGCGCGCCTATGGCGTTGCGCGTGCGTTCGATCCGCTGCTGGTCAACAGCGTGGTCGGCTTCATTGGCCCCGAATATCTCTACGACGGCAAGGAAATCATCCGCGCCGGCCTCGAGGATCACTTCTGCGGCAAATTGCTCGGCCTGCCGCTCGGCGTCGACGTCTGCTACACCAACCACGCCGAAGCCGACCAGGACGACATGGACAATCTCTTGACGCTGCTGGCGGCCGCCGGCGTGACCTTCATCATGGGCGTGCCCGGCGCCGACGACGTGATGCTGAACTATCAGTCGACCTCGTTCCACGATGCGCTCTATATCCGCGACCTCTTCGGCCTGAAGCGGGCGCCCGAGTTCGACGATTGGCTGTTCCGTACTGGTCTCGCCGGCGCCGATTTCCGGCTTGCCGGTGACGCAGGCATGCTGCCTGAATTTGCGGCGGGGCTGATCGCCTAGGCCGCGTTCGGCGCGCTTCGTCGTATTTTCAGGCAACCAAATCAGCCTCGCGGCGTTGGTACGACGCCACAATATTGAGGAATTTCTGGCAGAGTCTTCAATGCCGTGGTTAGATTTGCGCAGGTTTCGCCTGAGGAAGTTGAATGAGAGCTGAAGGCATCGAGACGGTACGGCGCATCCTCTGTGTCTTCCCGCGCTATACGTCTTCGTTCGGAACTTTCGAATACGCCTATCCCCTGACCGACGGCGTCCAGGCCTTCATGCCGCCGCAGGGGCTCTTGTTGATCGCGGCCTATCTGCCCGAAAACTGGCCGGTACGGTTCATCGACGAAAACATCCGGCCCGCCACCAGGGAAGACTTCGCTTGGGCGGAGGCGGTGTTCGTCAGCGGCATGCACATCCAGCGCCAGCGGATGAACGACATCTGCCGCCGCGCGCACGCATTCGACCTGCCGGTCGCGATCGGCGGGCCGTCGGTCAGCGCTTGCCCGGACTACTACCCCTCGTTCGACTATCTCCATGTCGGTGAACTCGGCGACGCGACCAATGAGCTGATCGCGCGACTGGCGCGCGATCCGTCGCGCCCGGAGCGGCAGGTGGTGCTGAGGACGGTGGATCGCGTCGCGATGACCGAATTCCCGATTCCGGCCTACGAGCTTGCCGAGATCAGAAAATACTTCCTCGGCAGCATCCAGTATTCGAGCGGCTGCCCCTATCAGTGCGAGTTCTGCGACATCCCGGGTCTCTATGGCCGGAACCCGCGGCTGAAAAGCCCGCGGCAGATCATCGCGGAACTCGACAAGTTGCGCGAATGCGGCGTCACCGGTTCGGTCTATTTCGTCGACGACAATTTCATCGGCAACCGCAAGGCCGCGCTGGATTTGCTGCCGCATCTCATCGCCTGGCAGAAGCGGACCGGCTATGTCATGCGGCTCGCCTGCGAGGCGACGCTCAATATCGCCAAGCGCCCCGAGATTCTCGAGAAGATGCGGGAAGCCTTCTTCATCACCATCTTCTGCGGTATCGAAACTCCCGATCCCGAGGCGCTGAGGGCGATGCAAAAGGACCACAACATGATGGTCCCGATCCTGGAAGGCATCCGCACCATCAACGCCTACGGGATGGAAGTCGTCTCCGGCATCATCATGGGGCTCGATACCGACACGCCCGAGACCGGCGATGCGCTGCTTGGCTTCGTCGAGGAATCCCGGATTCCGCTGCTGACGATCAATCTGCTGCAGGCGCTGCCGAAGACGCCGCTGTGGGATCGCCTCGCGCGCGAAGGCCGCCTGGTCGACGATGACGGCCGCGACTCCAATGTCGATTTCCTGCTGCCCTACGATCAGGTCGTCGGTTCGTGGCGCCGATGCATGGACGTCGCCTTCCAGCCGGAAAAGCTTTTCGCGCGTTACCAGCATCAGTGCGATTACACCTATTCCCGGCGGATCAAGGTGCCGGTCGCGCCCGAGCAGAAGAGCTGGGCCAATATCAGGCGCGGCCTGGTCATGCTCCGCAATATCTTCTGGAAGGTCGGCGTGCTCGGTGATTACCGGCAGGTGTTCTGGAAATTCGCGCTGGGGCGGCTCAGGCGCGGCGACATCGAAGGCCTGATTGCCTCGACATTGATCGCCCATCACCTCATCATGTTCGCACGCGCGGCGTCGGGCGGTCAGCAGAACGCATCGAACTATTCGATCCGGCTGCGCGAGGCCTCGGTTCCGGCCGAGTAACGCAAACATGAAGCCGCCGCCGCCGCCCCGTTCGCTCGAGCGCTTGCGGGAATTGACCCCGGCACGGGTCGGGCTCGGCCGGGCAGGCATCAGTCTGCCGACCGAGGCGTTGCTCGGTTTTGCGCTGGACCACGCACGAGCGCGCGATGCCGTTCATGCGGCCTTCGATGTCGCGGGCCTGGCTTCCGGGCTGACCGCGTTCGCAATGCCGCCGGTCCAGGTTGCCAGTCAGGCCCGCAACCGGCGCGATTATCTGCGGCGTCCCGACCTCGGACGCATGCTCGATCCGAGGTCGAGACGATTGCTGGAAAGCCGCGGCGGGATCGCTGGCCAGCTTGCCATCGTGATCGGCGATGGCCTTTCGCCGACCGCGGTCAACCTGCATGCGGCCGAATTGCTGCGCCATCTCATTCCCCGGTTGGCCGCCGACGGAATCGAAACCGGCACGCTCGTGATCGCATCGGGCGCACGCGTGGCGCTGGGCGACGAGATCGGGGCCATTCTCGCCGCGCGGATGCTGGTCATGCTGATCGGCGAACGGCCGGGCCTGTCCGCGCCCGACAGTCTGGGATGTTATCTGACCTTTGCGCCGCGGATTGGCCTGGCCGATGCCGCGCGCAATTGCGTCTCCAACATTCATGGCGCAGGACTTCGATATGACGAAGCCGCGTTCAGGATCGCCTGGCTGATTCGCGCAGGCCTTGCGCGGCAACTCACCGGCGTGGCGCTAAAGGACGAAAGCGGCGCGCAGACGCCTCCGCGGGTCGCCTTTGACCCCGGTGTGTGACAAATCTGATACTTGGCGCCGACTTTCGCCGTACCCGCGCGGATTTGACCTGCCCCTCGCGCTTGCGAGAGGGCGGCCGGACCTGTAAAACCCGCGAGCTTGAATTTGCCGCGTGTTTTCAAAGGCTAGCGCCCATCAGCATGGCTGCAGCGCCGCAAGGCGCGCCCAGAGCTCAAGCTAGGCAAATCCACCCGATCTCAGAACTGGACAGGGCATGCTCGATAAGAACACCGAAAGTCGCGTCCACGTCGAAGCGATCGAGGAGCGGCCGGCCAAGAGCATCGCCTTTGGGCTCGAACGGATCGGCCTGATCGCGGTCAAGGCGCCGATCCTGTCCTGCATCATCCTGGGGGCGCTGATCATCGGCGCGATTTTCGGTATCGAGCGCATCAAGATCGACGATTCGCTGAGCCAGCTGTTTCGCTCCAATTCCAGGGACTATAAGCAATACGAGGCGGTGACAAAACGCTTCCCGGCCACCGAATTCGACGTGCTGGTGGTGGTCGAAGGCAGGACGCTGCTCGCGCGCGAGAATCTCGAGAAAATCCGCGACATGGTCACCGACCTGCAACTGGTCGACGGCGTGCGCGGTCTGGTCTCGCTGTTCTCGGCGCGCCAGGCGCCGGAGCCCGGCAAGCTGCCGGCGGCATTGTTCCCGCCGGAACTGCCCGAAGGCCCGGCCTACGGCAAATTCGTCGAGACCGTGAAATCCAACGAGATCATTCGCGGCAAGCTGTTGTCGGAAGACGGCACGCTGGCGCTGGTCGTATTGTCGCTCGAACCGGATATTGTCGCCAGCAACAGTCTCACCAAGGCGGTCGGCGATATCAGGAAGATCATGGCCGACGATCTCGCGGGCAGCGGCCTCAACGCCCAGCTATCCGGCGTTCCCGTCATGCAGCTCGAAATCCGCAACGCGGTCAAGCGCGACGGGCTGACCTACAACATCCTCGGCATTCTGGCCGGCTGCATCATCGCCATCATCTTCTTCCGCAAGATATCGTTCATGATCGTCGCCGCGTTCCCGCCGATCATTGCGATCCTGCTCGCACTCGGCGCCCTCGGCTGGGCCAATTTCAATCTCAACATGTTCCTGAACGTGATGACACCGCTGATCATGGTGATCAGCTTCTCCGATTCGATGCAGCTGACGTTCGCGGCGCGCGACCGTCTGATCGCCGGCCAGGACAAATACACCGCGTTCAAGAACGCCGTGATGGTGGTCGGGCCGGCCTGCGTGCTGACCCACGGCACCGCCGGCATTTCGTTCATCGCCCTGCAATTCTCGGATTCCGAGCTGATCCGCAAATTTGGCGAAGCGGGCCTTGCCGCCACCATCATCGCGCTGCTCGCGGTGCTGTCGCTGGTGCCTGCTTTCGGCGTCCTTCTGGTGCGCAACGAAAAGGTCTTCGCGGTGAAATTCCAGAGTGCCGATGCCGGCGTTCAGGCGCTGCGCAATTTCTGCTACTGGATCGCCGTGCGCATGGTCAGCCGGCCCGGGCTGTTCAGCCTGTTCGCAGTGATCGTGGTCGGCGGTCTCGGCGTGATCTACGCCAATCTGGAGCCAAGATACCGGCTGGCCGACCAGGTGCCGGACAAGCGGCAGGCGGTGGCGGCCTCAAGCCGCCTCGATGCCAAGCTCACCGGCGCCAATCCGATCGACGTGCTGATCGAGTTCCCCAAGGGCGCCTCGCTCTATGCGCCGGACACCCTGACGACGATCGCCGAAGTCCATGCGATGGTCGAAACCCAGGCTGGCGTCGGCAACGTCTGGTCGCTCGAAACCTTGCGCCGCTGGCTCGCCGAAAAGGCCGGCAGCTCCGATGTCGCGACGCTGAAGGAATATGTCAGCGTGATCCCGGAGCATCTGGTGCGGCGCTTCATCTCCGCCGACCAGAATGCGGTCGTGGTGTCGGGCCGGGTGCCCGATCTCGATTCGAGTCAAATCCTTCCGGTGGTCGAAAAACTCGATCATGCGCTCGACAAGGTGCGCGCCGAGCATCCCGGTTACGAAATCGCGGTTACCGGCCTTTCGGCCATCGCCGCGCGCAACAGCGCCAACATGATCGAGAAGCTCAACCGCGGCCTGACGGTGGAATTTGCGCTGGTCGCGATCTTCATCGGACTGGCGTTCCGCTCCGTGGTGGTGATGTTCTCCTGCATCCTGCCCGGCATTTTCCCGGTGGTGCTGTCGGGCACGGTGCTGTGGCTGCTCGGGGAGGGGCTGCAATTTGCCAGCGTGGTGGCGCTCACCGTGTCGTTTGGCCTTGGCCTCAGTGCGACCATACACTTCCTCAACCGGCTAAGACTCGAGAGCAAGCCCGGCATCGGTTCGGAACTGGCGGTGGAGCGCGCCACCGTGCTGGTCGGTCCGGCGCTGATCCTGACCACGGTGGTGCTGGCCTGCGGGCTGGTGGTGACGGTGTTTTCCGACCTGCCGTCGCTGCGCCTGTTCGGCTGGCTCAGCGCGTTCTCGATGGTCGCGGCGCTGGTCGCGGATCTCTTCATCCTGCGGCCGACGGCGATGTTCCTGATCAACCTGTCGGAAAAGCTTCGCGGGACGGCGGGTCTCGCGAAGCCGGCGGAGTAGTTCTTGAAAGGGAGAACGAAGGGCCGCGCTATAATGTTTCGAGCGAGGTAGATGCTACCTAACCTCTGGGCGTTGAACGGAAACGACACTGCCCGGTCCTACCAGGTCGAGCTCAAGCGTCACACGCTGCGCTATAAGGCGTGGTGCACGCGTCCGCCCGTCGCTTTCAAAATCGACAATCCCGGCTTCATGAAACTTTTTGAGCGTACGGGACAGATTTGATTCTTTGCGATTTGCTAGTTGGGCCAGGGCACGTACAGAAGCTGGACGCTCTTTCCCGATCAGAGCCAACAGGATTAAATTTTCTGCGGATAGTAGTTTGACCATGGCCTCCGGCGAGGCTGTCGTGCCAAGCGAGCGCGCAGCGGTTTCATCGCTGTCAAACCAGCGCTTGGGCGTGTTGGTAGCCGCAGCTGGGTCAGTCACTACCCGCTTCGTCCATTTCATGAATTCGCCGATTGAACCGCTCTTATAGGTCATTGGGTATCCCCTTTTCATTCAGTACACGCTTTACTTCGGCCCAAAAATCTTCCAGCAGCTTGGCCGCGGTCGTGAAGGCGTAGGGTCTGCCGGAGTCCGTTTCACCGCGATGCCAGTGATCATAGGCTTGCGAAGCCTTCACGTACTTCCCGCCGGGTCGCTCGACCGCGTGTGCATTGTCGAAACGGATACAGGGCTCACCGTCCTTCGGGCGAAGCACAAGCGCATAATTGATGCCGTGAGGTCGTTTCTTAGTTACCTCGGTTCGCCCAACCTTGAACTCAACTACATACGCTTCAGCGGTCTCGAAGCTTGTTCCGTCGAGCGAAAGCAGCATCTCCAGTTCAGCATCATCATTCATAATACAGGATATGTTATGTATATCCTATCATCATAAGATATACAAGTTTCAAAATTGGTGCGATTTCGTGGGCTTGGTGCTCAGGTATGGCCTCGGGGTCGGCGCGACGATCCACTTCGTCAACCGGCTACGGCTGGGGGGAACCGGGTTTAAGTTCCGAACTCGCCGCGGTGCGCAGCGGTACCGGTCGGACCGGCGCTGATCTTGACGATAGTGGTGCTGGCCTACGGCCTGGGTGGTGGCTGTCGTATCCGACCGCCGTCACCGCGCCTGTTCGGCTGGCTCAACGCGTTCGCGATGGTCGCCGTTTCAGCCCCTGGTCATCGTGATCGTGACGCCGCGGATTTCGCCCTTGGAGTCGATCTGAACGACCTGCTTGGCGCCGTTGGTCCGGAGATTCAGGCTGGCGGCAAATCCGGACGCCTCGACGAAGACGTCGATCTGTCCGCCGCCCGCGGTGCCCTGCAGATTGCCGAACACGTTGCGGCTCGCTTCGCTCCAGTTGCCGGAGATGCGCTCGCCCTGGCTCGTCACATCGCTGGAGAGATCGAACTTGTAGCTGTCGCTGGCGCAATGCAGATTCTGCTTCAGGCCGAGCCCGTTAGCGTTGACCTTGTAGTCGGCCTTGCATCGGATGTGTTCGGTGGTGCCGTTGGAGAGCGCCACCGTGCCCGAGCCGGTCCACGATCCGTCAAAACCGGCAAATGGACCGCTCGACTGCGCGGAGCCCGCGGCGATAGACAACATCAGCGCCGCGCCGGTGCCTGCCGCCTTGATAGCCTGATAGAATGAGCTGGAACCAGACAGTTTCATCGTGAGTTTTCCCATCAAAACAGACGTTGTTTGCAATATATGTCGTGCCGCGTCGAAGGTTTAGTGTCACCGCCATGTGTTAGGTTCAAATGACGGGACGCCGCCAGGCGGGCCGGGACCGGCGGCGACCGTCATTTGCTCCGCGCAATCGCTCGACAATCCGGTGTCGGCGGGCATGGTCGGCACGGATCTAGCTTTGGTCCGGGTCTGTCTGCAACAATTCATCGCAAAAATTGATCGAAAAACAGCCACTAACCCACAGATTGTTGTTTGGAAGTTTAGCCCGTCGTAAATTTGGCCGCAATTGACGGCGCTTGTCTTTTTTTCCTGCCGCGGTCCGCGGCGCCTGCAATCCCGATAGATCCGTCCCGGCCATTCCAAAGCGCCTTTCGGGGACTGATTATTCTGCTGTCGAAATGAAGGAATACGATGCGAAAACTTCTCCTTGCTCTCGCCCTGTTGTCGATACCGTTTTCGTCGGGTGCCTTCGCCCAGCAGCAACGCGGCGGCACGCCGGACGAGCAGAAGGCCTGCACCCGTGACGTGCAGCGCCACTGCCGCGCCGTGATCGATCAGGGCGACTTCACCATTCTGGCGTGCCTGAAGGAAAATCGCCCCAAACTGTCCACGGCCTGCGAGCAGGTCCTGAAAAATAACGGGCAATAAGGCGGCGCCAGCGTCCAACGATCGCTGTTTCAGACCGGTGGCCGGCTTGACGGCCGGCCCGGCGACACCCGCGAGCGGTCACGGATAGCATTGGTTTTGGCGGCGTATTCCCCTATATGGGGCTCGCGATCCCTCCCATGCGCCCAAGCGTCGGCGCATGCGCCATGCCAGGATGAGTGTAGCCCGTTGCCGATGACCAGCGCGAGCGAACTGCGATCCGGAAAGACCCACCGCGACGAGAATTTTCCGGTCGCGTCGTGGATCATTCATCCGCGTCACCGGGCGCTGATCCTGGCGTTCTACAATTTCGTCCGCACCGCCGACGACATCGCCGATCATGCCACGCTCGACGCCCAGGAGAAGCTTCGCCTGCTCGACCTGCTCGAAGCCGAACTGCTCGGCAAGGGTGACAGCCAGAAGGAGGCCGTCAAGCTGCGCGATGCGCTGGCGGAGCGCGCGATGCCGCCGCGCCACGCGCTCGATGTCTTGATCGCATTCCGGATGGACGTCACCAAGCTGCGTTACGAGAACTGGGACGAGGTGATCCATTATTGCCGCTATTCGGCGATGCCGGTCGGTCGCTTCATGCTCGACGTGCACGGCGAGAGCACCTCGACCTGGGCCGCGTCGGATGCGCTGTGCGCCGGCCTGCAGATCAACAATCACCTGCAGGACTGCGCCAGGGACTATCGGGATCTCAACCGCGTCTATCTGCCGCGCGATGCACTCGCCGCGGCCGGCGCGACCGTTGAAATGCTGGGCGCGGCGAAGTCGGCGCCGCCGCTGCTGCAATGCCTGCACGGGCTGGCGGTGCGGACTGAAACCCTGCTCGACGAAAGCAGGACACTCGGCGCGAGGGTGAGGGATTTTCGGCTGGGGCTCGAGATTGCCGTGATCCAGGCGTTTGCCGACAGGATCGTCAACCTGCTGAAACGGCGCGATCCCCTCGGCGAGCGGGTTCACCTCAATCCGCTCGAATTGGCGGTCCACAGTATCGGCGGCATCGCCCGCGAGATGACCCGACGCGCCGCGGGGCGGCGGCCCGTTTCCAGACCGGCGGCCGGCGCATGAGCCTTGAGACGGCGGCGGCCGACGCAAATTACGGCACAACCGCGTCCGGCAGCTCGTTCTACGCGGCGATGCGCATCCTGCCGCGCGCGCAGCGCCAGGCGATGTTTCAGATCTACAGCTTTTGCCGGAAGGTCGACGACATCGCCGATTCCGACGCGCCGCGGCCCGAGCGGCTGGCGGCGCTCCAGCAATGGCGGGACGATATCGACGCGCTGTATCGCGGCCATCCGCCCGCGCGCCTGCAGGACTACGTCGCATCGGTGCGAAGGTTCGGTCTCAAGCGCGAGGATTTCCTGGCCATCGTCGATGGCATGGAGATGGACGTGCCGCAGGACATCCGCGCGCCGGATCTGGCAACGCTCGATCTCTATTGCGATCGCGTCGCCAGCGCCGTCGGGCGATTGTCGGTCAGGGTGTTCGGTCTTCCCGAGAATGACGGCATCCTGCTTGCCCATCATCTCGGCCGCGCGCTGCAATTGACCAATATCCTGCGCGATGTCGACGAGGATGCCGGGCTCGGCCGGCTGTATCTGCCGCGCGAAGCCCTGCTGCTGGCCGGGATCACCGGCGACGATCCGTCCCGGGTGATCGCCGATCGGGGGTTGCCGAAAGTATGCCTGCCGCTTGCCGAGCGGGCCAGGATACATTTCCAGAAGGCCGATGAAGTCATGAACCGCAACTCTCGGCGCATGGTGCGCGCCCCGAGGATCATGTCGAAATATTATCACGCGATACTGGACTTGCTGATCGCACGGGGATTCCAATCGCCGCGCGCGCCGGTCCGCGTCGGCAAGATGGCCCGCATCGCCATCCTGCTCCGTTACGCGTTGATCTGATGCGAGAGACCGTCCACGTCATCGGCGCCGGCATTTCCGGCCTCGCGGCAGCCGTCAGGCTGGCGAATGCCAATTACAAGGTGCATGTTCACGAGGCCACGCAGCAGGCCGGTGGCCGCTGCCGGTCCTATTTCGACGCCGCCACCAACCTCACCATCGACAACGGCAATCATCTGCTGCTGTCGGGCAACCGTCATGCGCTGGCCTACGCCAGGTCGATCGGCACCGAGGCCGGGCTGGTCGGGCCGCAGCGCGCGCAGTTTTCCTTCGTCGACCTCGCGACCGGCCTTCGATGGCAGCTCGACCTCGGCGACAGCCGGTTGCCGCTCTGGGTGCTGGACGAGACGCGCCGCGTCCCCGATACCGGCCTGCTGGATTATCTCGCATTGATGCCGCTGATTTGGGCTGGGACGGACAAGCTCGTCGGTAGCGCGATTCCCTGCGACGGCACGCTGTACCAGCGGCTGGTGCAGCCGCTGTTGCTGGCCGCGCTCAATGTCGACCCGCCGGAGGGGTCGGCAGGGCTCGCCGGCGCGGTCGTTCGGGAGACGCTGCTGGCGGGCGGACGGGCC
>NZ_JBAVNZ010000121.1:0-7445 GCF_049691595.1 Bradyrhizobium sp. | reverse complement strand
CGCTGGTACCCGTCACCGCCGCGATGGTCGGGGGCTGCCGTGGATAGAATCTTGCCGCCGCCAGCGCCAGCGCGCGGCGCGGATTCGGCGTGACGACGAAGGGCACGCGGCGAGCGCCCCGCGGCGGATGGTCGCCCACGACCGCGACCGCGCCGGATGCGATGGCGGAATCGATAAAGCGCGAACCGTCGGTCTTGCTGCCGGCCAGCGCGAAGAACACATCGCCCGGCTTCACGGCGCGGCTGTCGAGCGCAAGCCCCGTGACCTCGGTCGCGTCTGCGACCACCACGGCTTCCGCTTGCGGCTCGATCGTGGCGTCATCGCCGAAGAGGTCGCGAAGTCTCATGATCTTCCAGTCCGGCCGGCCGGCACATCAGGGCGCTTGGGAAAGTAACGCCTTACTGGGTTGTCCTCGATGCCGCAAGAATAAGGCGGTCGGACGGCGGCAGATCGAACCGCGGCTCAATCCCCAGGATCGGCGCGATGCGGGCAATAACCTTGCCGCCGGTCGGCACCGCGTTCCAGCCGGAGGTAATAAAGCCGTGAGTTTCCGGCAGCGCCTTCGGCTCGTCCAGCATGACCAATAGCTGATATTGCGGATTGTCGGCCGGAATGATGGCGGTAAACGAGTTGAGCACCTGTTTCCTGGAATAGCGTCCGCCGACCACCTTCTCCGAGGTGCCGGTCTTGCCGCCAATATAATAGCCCTTGACGTCGGCCTGCCTGGCGGTTCCGATCTCGGCGTTCAGCCGCATCAGATAGCGCATCTTTTCGGACGTCTCCGACCTGATCACCTTCTTCGCGATCGCGCTGGCTTCCTCCTCCGATCGCTTCAGGAAGGTTGGCGGGATCAGATAGCCGCCGTTGACGACGGCATTGATGCCCATCACCGCCTGCAGTGGCGCTACCGCGATGCCGTGACCGAAGGCGATGGTGATGGTGTTCAGTTCGCTCCAGCGCCTGGGCAGGATCGGGGATGCGCTCTCCGGCAGTTCGGTGCGCAAACGGTCGAGCTGGCCGAGCTTCTTCAGGAAGGCCTTGTGCGCCTCGACGCCCTGTCCCAGCGCGATCCGCGCCGCGCCGACATTCGAGGAGAAGGTGAACACCTCCGACAAACTGATCGAGCGGCCGAGCGGATGGGTATCATGAATCGTGAACTTGCCGTACTGCAGCGCGCCGCGGGCATCGTACATCGTGGTCAGCGTGGCCTTGCCGGAATCCAGCGCCATCGCCAGCGTCAGCGCCTTGAAGGTCGAGCCCATTTCGAACACGCCGGTGGTCAGACGGTTGATGCGTTCGGGGTCGTGCGCCTCCCTCGGATTGTTGGGGTCGAAATCGGGCAGCGACACCAGCGCCACGATCTCGCCGGTCTTGACGTTGGAGACGAGGCCGGAGGCCGCCCTGGCCTTGTACTTTTCCCTGGCCTTCAGCAGCTCGTCACGCAAGGCGTGCTCGACGCGCAGGTCGACCGACAATTCCACCGGCTTCTGCAGGCGGTCGGTGGCAAAGCCCGCGCGGTGCAGATCGGCCAGACCGTTATTGTCCAGCCATTTCTCCATCCCGGCGATGCCCTGGTTGTCGATATTGACGAGCCCGATCAGATGCGCGACTTCGGCGCCGGTCGGATAGACGCGCTTGTTCTCGCGCAGGAAGCCGATGCCGGGAATGCCGAGGCGATGGATGTTCTGCTGCTGCTTCGGCGTGATCTCCCGCTTCAGCCAGACAAAGCCTTTTCGCGACGACAGGCGGTCGCGCACTTCGGCGGTGTCGAGGTCGGGCAGCGTCGCGGTCAGGAGCTCGATGGCTTCGTCCTTGTCGATGATGCGGCGCGGCTCGCCGAACAGGCTGGGCGCCTTGACGTCGGTGGCCAGCACCTCGCCATTGCGGTCGACGATATCCGGCCGCGCGGTCGCAATCGCATCCTGCGAGGCGGCGCGGCGCGCGCCGTGGCTGTCGGCGCCGACCGCGAACATCACCAGCCGGCCGGCGAGCACGGCATAGACCACGGCAAATGCCAGGATCGCCAACCCGACGCGGGCGCGCGCCTTTGCGGCACGGTCGACATTGCGCCCGTACAGCAGGCCTCGGATCAGCCGCTGCCGCCACGGTTCCGCACGCCTTCCGGTGGTGGGCGCTCGGCCGGTCATGGCTTATCCTTCCGCCCCGGCACCGAACCGGTCACATCAGGCGCACCGGCGGTCGCCTCGATGGTGTTGATCATCGCGCCGATCGGATCGGGATCGCCCGGCCTGGCAAAGTTCGGTGGCCTTTCGGGAAGATTCTTCAACGGATCATGTTGCGTCGCGTTGATCGGTTTCAGCGCCAGATGCCGATCGGCGAGGCCCTGCAGCCGCAACGGCGCATCGAGCCGGGCCCATTCCGCGCGCAGCGCGGCAATGGCGTCGCGCTGCTCGCGGATCTCGGCGTGCAGGCGCAACACGCGCTCGGTACGCGCGGTCGATTCCATCTTGATCCGATAGACGTAGGCGGCGGCGAACACCAACATGCCGATCACGAGGAGGTGGATGATCCGCATCGTCAGCCTCCCCGCATCACGTCGGCGAGAACAGGCCATGCCGGCAACGCGCCGGCCGGATGCGCCGGCGCCGCGGTGCGCTCGGCGGCGCGCAGCTTGGCCGAGCGGGCGCGCGGATTGGCCGATATCTCCGTATCGCCGGGCGTGACCGGACGCCTGGTCAGGATGTTGAAACTCGGCGCCGCCTGCGCCACTTCAGGCAGATGCCGCGATCCGGCGGCAGCCTTGCCGCGCTGGCTGAGGAAATTCTTGACGATGCGGTCTTCCAGCGAGTGAAAGCTGACCACGACCAGCCGTCCGCCCGGCTTCAGGACGCGTTCGGCGGCCGAGAGTGCCCGGTGCAGTTCGTCAAGCTCTTGGTTGACGAAAATCCGCAACGCCTGAAACGTCCGCGTCGCCGGATGAATCTCGTGCGGCTTGGCGTGCACGACCCTGGCGACGATGGCGGCCAGGCCTTGCGTGGTCGTGATCGGCGCTTGCTTGCGCGCCGCGACGATGGCGCGGGCGACGCCGCGCGCGTGACGCTCTTCGCCGAAAATGTAGATGATATCGGCGAGATCGCGCTCGGACGCCTTCGCCACCACCTCCGCCGCGGTCGGACCATCACGGCCCATCCGCATGTCGAGCGGGCCGCCAAGCCGGAAAGAAAAACCGCGCTCGGCCTGATCGAGCTGCATCGAGGAAACGCCGACATCCATCACGACGCCGTCGACCGCGTCGAGGCCCTCGGCGGCGCAGATTTCGGCGAGGTTGGAAAATCGATCCTCGACCAGGGTCAGCCGTCCGCTGGAGCGATCGACGAGGCCGAACCCGCCGGCAATCGCCGCGCGGTCGCGGTCAATGCCGATGACGCGGGTACCCGCGATGTCGAGGATCGCGCGGCTGTAGCCGCCCGCGCCGAAGGTGGCATCGACATAGATACCGCCATGGCGGGGGCGCAGCATCTCGACCGCCTCGCGGGAGAGCACGGCGATATGATGTGAAGCGATGGATGTCATGCGCCAGCCCCGGGCATGTTCCGGCAGGGGAAAGAGAAACTGGACGCGAACGGGCTCATTGCGCCTCCAATCTCCGGCCTTCGAGGGACCTTTTCGGTCAAACAGCCATTTCGGGGCGCGATCGCCGGTCCCCGCCCCGGCCCGCAAAACCTGATCGCCGACCGGAATTTGCTGGGCTTCCATGGTATTTTGCGTGAAAGCAGGGCTCGGCCGTCCCCCAAAACCGGTTCGGCGCTTCACCACTCAGTAACGGCATTTAGCGTTAAGAAAGCGTTGACGATCGGCGCGGCGTCTTGCATGCCGCGTGGAAACGCGCTGATGCAGGGCGCACACACTCCGCCAAAATACGGGGCGGAGCGCGGACGCCGGATTGCGCGGACAACAAGGTAAAGGAATGGTAAACTCGATTCGCTGTTCCTGAATGCGATTTGCCGTTATCCTTCCCGGTTCGAGTTTTCCGATGCCTCCTGGTTCGTTCACATCTGCCGGTATTGATTCGAAGCGTCAACGCGCCCTTCCCGTTCCCAGGGCCAACGCGGACATGAAGACATTCGTCCCGGATTCCTCGATCGCCTCCGACGTCATCCCGTCGGCGAATTACGGCGAGCGCAACGACGGCCGCCAGCCCGACATGATCGTGCTGCACTATACCGGGATGCCGGATATGGAAGGCGCGATCGCGCAGCTCTGCAGCGCCGGCACCGACGTTTCCGCCCATTACATCGTGCTGGAGGACGGCCGCATCGTGCAATGCGTTCCGGAAAGCAAGCGCGCCTGGCACGCCGGCGTTTCCTGCTGGGCGGGCGAACAGGACATCAATTCATGTTCGATCGGCATCGAGATCATCAATCGCGGTCACGACTGGGGCTATCCGGATTTTCCGCCGCGCCAGATCGCCGCCGTGATCGCGCTGTGCCGCGGCATCATGCTCCGCCGCAAGGTGCCATCCCATCGCGTGCTCGCGCATTCCGACGTCGCGCCGGCACGCAAGAAGGATCCCGGCGAAAAGTTCCCGTGGCACTCGCTGGCCAATTCCGGCGTCGGCCATTGGGTGCAGCCGGCGCCGATCGCGCCCGGCGAAGCGCTCAAGCTGGGCGGTATCGGCGACGATGTCATTGCTCTGCAGACAGCCTTCGCCCGGTATGGCTACGACGTCCCGACCCATGGCAAATATGACGGCGCCACCATGGAAGTGGTCACCGCGTTCCAGCGCCATTTCCGTCCCGCGCGGGTCGATGGTGTCGCCGATCACTCGACCATGAGGACGCTGCACGCGCTGCTTGCGAGCTTGCCGGCCGAGGCCATCGTGGTCGCGGCGCGATAGCGTCCGGACGATTCGGCGCGGCTGTTGATTTCAATCAAGCGTGACCGGCGCTTTTTCGGCGACAAGCCGCGACAACGGCATGAGGACGGGATGGGTCGATGTCATTTGAGCGAGTCCTGCGGTGGGCACTCGTCGCAATCGCCATCGCGGGATTGGCAGTGGGGATACTTGCCCTCCTGACCGGCCGCCCGGACCTCGCCAATCTCTGCTGGACGCTTGCGACGGTGCCGGTGGTGGCGGGATTGGCGGTCTCGATCGCACGGGACTTCCTGAGCGGGCGGTTCGGCGTCGATGCGATTGCACTGGTGTCGATGAGCGCCGCGCTCGCACTTGGTCAGCCCCTGGCTGGCGCCGTGGTGGCGCTGATGTATTCCGGCGGAAACGTGCTGGAGGATATCGCGGTTGCCCGCGCCGAGCACGATTTGCGTTCGCTGGTCGATCGCGCGCCCCGCGAGGCCCGTCGCTGCGTCGACGGCCGCATCGAGGAAGTGCCGATCGGTACGGTAGCGGTCGGCGATCGGCTGCTGGTGCATGCCAGCGAAGTCGTTCCGGTCGATGGCGTCGTCACCTCGGGCACGGCAACGATCGACGAGTCCGCACTGACAGGCGAACCGATCCCCGTCACGAAGGCGTGCGGCGCCGCCATTCTCTCCGGCTCCCTGAACGCTGGCGAGAGCTTTGAAATGACGGTGTCCGCGGTCGCCGGCGAAAGCACCTATGCGGGCATCGTGCGCCTCGTGACCGCGGCCCAGACCGCCAAGGCGCCGTTCGTGCGGCTGGCCGATCGCTATGCGTTGATCTTGCTGCCGGTCACGCTCGCGCTTGCCTTCGTCGCCTGGCTGATCTCTGGCGATCTGCTTCGCAGCCTGGCCGTGCTGGTCGCTGCAACGCCGTGCCCACTGATTCTGGCCGCACCCGTGGCCTTCATCGCCGGCGTCGCCCAGGCGGCGCGGCGCGGCATTCTCGTCAAGGGCGGTGGCCCGCTGGAGGCACTGGCGCGCGCCCATACCGTGCTGTTCGACAAGACCGGGACGCTGACAGTCGGCGGCGCACGGCTGCTTTCCGTCGAGGTTGCGCCGGGCGAGACGGCCGATGAGGTATTGATGCTCGGCGCTTCGCTCGAACAGGCGTCGCATCATGTGATCGCAGGCGCCATCGTTCAGGCGGGGACCGAACGCGGCCTGTGCCTCGCGCTGCCCGAACAGGTCAGGGAATCCATCGGCTCGGGGCTGCACGGTGTGATCGATGGACGGCAGGTCAGCGCGGGTTCGCGTGAAATGATCCTTGCCGGCGGGCAGCTTGCCGAATGGGCATCGCGGGCGATACGGCGCGCCTCGTGGCGATCGGCGCTGATCGTATTCGTCGCGGTCGAGGGCCGGCCGGTCGGCGCATTGCTGCTCGCCGACGAACTTCGTTCCGATACGCCGCGGGCCATCCGGCTGCTGCGCGACGCGGGCATCGCTCGCATCGTCATGGTCACCGGCGACCGCGCCGCGGCCGCGCAGGCGATCGGCGCCGCGCTCGATCTCGACTCGGTGCTGGCCGAACGCGTTCCCTCCGACAAGGTCGATGCGGTGCGCTCCGAGCAGCGGCTGCATCCGACCATCATGGTCGGCGACGGCATCAACGACGCCCCGGCGCTGGCCGCGGCCGACGTCGGGATCGCGCTTGGCGCCCGTGGCGCCAGCGCCTCGTCGGAAGCAGCCGACGTGGTGATCCTCGCCGACCGCCTCGATCGGGTCGGCGAGGCGATCCTGATCGCGCAACGGGCGCGGCGGATCGCGATCGAGAGCATCGTCGCCGGTATGGCGCTTTCCGCGCTGGCGATGCTGGCGGGGACATTCGGCTGGCTGATGCCGGTCCCGGCGGCCATCGTTCAGGAGGTGATCGACGTTGCCGTGATCCTCAATGCCCTGCGCGCCTTGAGCCCCGGTCACGGCGCCACCAGGAAGAGCATGACCGCCGCGGCCGGCCGCGAACTGCATCGCAACCACCTTGCGCTGATCGGCAATCTCGACCGGCTGCGATCGATCGTCGATGCGCTCGACGATGCCGCCCCGGAGCGTGCGGCCGTGCTGATCGCCGAGGCGAACCAGCTGGTACAAGAGCAGGTGGTCGCACACGAGCGCGACGACGAGGGCCACGTCTATCCGCAACTCGCCAGGGTTCTCACTGAGAGCCACGGCCTCTCGGCCATGAGCCGGGCGCACCGCGAAATCCTGCATCTTGCCCGGCTGCTCGCCCGCGTGGCCGAGGACCTGCCATCGGAGAAAGTCGACCGCTATCTCATTCGTGACGCCCAGCGCCTGATCGAGGCGGTCGAGACCCTGGTACGCCTCCACACCGCGCAGGAAGAGGACATCTACGAGGCCGTCGCGGCACCGTAGGATCGACAAGATATGGCAGGACGGATCGCCCGGTCACCTTGATGCCCGGCCTTGTCCTGCCTTTTGTCGGCCATGACGATCCAGAATCGAGCCCGGCTTTTGCAATTGGCTAACTAATGGCCATCCAGCTCCGCCATCCGCCGCGCATAGAACCGCCGCAGCGGTTCCAGTTGCGTCGCCGCTGTCGCCGCCCGATAGGC
>NZ_JBAVNZ010000120.1:0-25519 GCF_049691595.1 Bradyrhizobium sp. | reverse complement strand
AAAACAGATCATTTCAACGCCTGCAGCAACTTCCGCGCTTCGCGCAACAGGGCCTCAATCCGCTTCCGCGCGGCGATCGTGTCCTGGGTGAAGCGGCCGTGCTTGCGCGCGTTCTGGTTTCCCCTTGGCGCGCCGCATCCCGGCGTACCGCCGTGCATGCGGCAGCGCCTTTTGCCGCGCACCGCCGGCGAGCGTCAAAAGCCGCCGCGACGGACTCTGGCGCCACAACGCGGGCTCGCCAGCATCGGACCGGCATCGCGGGCGCGGTCGCTCATGCCCGTGCTTTCCGGCCTCTACTGGATGCGCTCGGACTCGCTGCGATCAGGCATCTGTGCCATCCGGGCCTCCGTCGCCACGGCCGCCTGGCCCTTGTCCGAAACGATCACGCTCGCATGCTGCGTGACGTTGCCGACGATGGCGTTGCCGCCATCCTGAACCGACACGTTCTGCACGGTGATGGCAGGCTCGGCATTGTTCCGATGGCGGTTGAGCGCCTCGATCTGGGCCGGAAACGTGCGGGCCAGCCGGCCCAATGCGCGCGCGGCGCTGTCTTGCCGGGCGACGTCGTCGGCGTTTGCGAGTTGATAGGTGCACCGCATCGCCATCACATGAACGCAAACCAACTGCGCCACCAGCATGGCCTCGATGGAATCCCTCGGCCTGATGCTTTTCACCATTGAAATCATGAAGGAGAGAGTGACCTCGTCAGGCTTCTGCCCGTTCACGCTGGCCTTGACCAATTGCGTCAGGATGCCATGCATCGCCTCGCGATCGGTGACCCCCAATGCGTCCGCCATCAGCCGTTCGCCCAGCTCCGGATCCGGATGGTCGATGGCGAATCCGTGTGACAACAACTTGATCCGCGGGGTTGCGGCAGCCCTGGTTCGATCGTTTGTGGCTATCGCCGTTGTCCTGTTGAGGCCTGGTGCTGGGTTCATGTCGATATTTCCTAGGGCACGCGCGTCAAAAGCGCGCGCGGTTCGGGCAACGCGCAGGCGATCACGCGCTGCGTCGAGCCGGTGCAACTTCAACCGTTGAAATGATTTTTGCGTGTCATCGCGCCGAAGGGGCCATGGCCGGGCATGGGCGTCTTGCGGGTCGCGTGATGATGGAGGAGTGCCGCTGATTTGCCCGACGTGTCAAATGTTTTCGCAGCATCGCTCGAGGCATCATGCCGGCAACGGCTCCTTTGCATGGGGTTGTTTTCGATATTTTGAGGCGGGCGCAGCGATTGATCGAATACGACCCGAAGCCGGTTCGATCAGCGCTTGGCCCGCGGCGGCGGGGGAGCGGGCGCAGGCGCGGGCTCCTCCGCCTTCGCCACCGGTGCATCGGTCTGCACCTTGCAGCTCGACGCGGCGAGCGAGGTTTGCGCCTGCGGCATCAGCCCGGGCTCCGGCGCCAGCGCCTTCAACAGGATCAATCCGGTCGCGGTCGGGGAATCGATGATCAGCCGGTCGGCGGCGGTGACGTCTTCGTCTTCCGGCAATTCGGCGTGTTGCGCTTCGGTCATCAGGTCGAGCTCGATCACCTTGCGCCCGGCGGAGCGGTCGTTGATGGCGTAATAGGCGACCTCGTTGCGCGTGTAGAACGACACCGAGGTATAGGCCTGGCTGACCGGCACGGTGAGCTTGATCGGTCCGCCCGAGAGATCGTAGCGGCAGATCGCCATCGCAAACGCCGGGTCCATGAACGGAATCGGCGAGTTGCCGGGATCGGCCAGCGGCAACGGCGTGACCGCGTTGAGCCGCGTCATCGGCGTCAGCCGCGAATAGGCGTCTTGCGTGGCGATGCGCGGCAAGGCCAGCACGCTGACGAGATGCACCACGCCGCCCAGCAGCACGCCCGCGATGATCGTGAACATCAGCCGGATCATGGGCAGCCCACCGTTGCGATGGCGGGCATCGGCGCGTCGCGCTGGGTCCGCGTCGCGACGCCGACCGGCGTGTCGTAGAGTCGGAGCATCAGCGCGTAACGCTCGATACCGCCGGTCGGCAGCCAGTTTCCGGCGCGCGAGCGCGAGGCGACGCGGATCTCGAACGATCCGTCGGAGCCGCGGATGATCTCCTGGCTGGTGAAGCCGTAGCGCTGCAGGGAGTTCGCAACCAGAAGCCCCTTGCGGTCGAACAGCGTCAGCGTCCAGAACCGCGCCGCCGGGGTGACGCCGCTGACCACCACATCGCAGCGTCCGTCGAGCGGCTTCTTGCCGTCATCGGTGGTCGCGGAAAATGCGATGCCGTCGCCGGTACCGATCGGCAATTCGCCACTGCGGGCGATCGACGCGCGCGAGTAGGGGTCGACTTCGGCGGTGCCGCTCTTCGGCCGGGCGGTCCAGGCCCCAATCGTGAGCGTGCCGAGGTCGGTGCCCCGCGTCGCCGTCACATAGGTCGAGCCGAGCCCGACAACGGTGGCCAGAACAAGCGTCAGAACAGAGATGAAGATCAGCCGCACGGGTCAGTTCTTGCGTGGTCCGGGCGCAGCCTGGTCGCCCGCTGCCGCGTAGTTCCCCGGAAAGGCCAGCGCGCCTGACGATGTCGGCCTGGCCGGCTTTGCCGGTTCGGTGGACGTCGTCTTGCCCGCCGCTCTGCCGGCGTCGTCGAGCAGCTTCTCGACCCGGACCAGGATATCCGCGCCGCGCTTGGTCAATACCGGCGGCGGGCCGGGCTTGGTCTCCAGTATCTTCGGCGCGCCATTGGCCGCGACCGTCGCGGGGACCGCCGGCTGCGGCAGTTTCTGGCCCATGCCGATGCCGGCGATTTCCTTGACTTCCACGCCCTGATGCGCCGCGACCATGATGTCGTGCCAGGTCTGCGCCGGCAGCGAGCCGCCGGTCATGCGGTTGGTCGGCGAGTAGTCGTCATTGCCGTACCAGACCGCGCAGGTGAAGTTGCCGGTGTAACCGACGAACCAGGCGTCGCGATAGGCATTGGTGGTGCCGGTCTTGCCGGCGGTCGGAATGCCGTCGAGCGCGGCACGCCGCGCGGTGCCCTCGCTGACGACATGACTCATCATGCCCGCCATGTCCGATGCCACCGATGCCGGAAAGGCTTGCACGGGTTTCTTGCCGTCGCGGTCGAAGCGCCAGACCAGATCGCCGGTGCCGGTGCGCACTTCAAGCACCGCATGAGGCGTGACGGCCTTGCCCCTGTTGGGGAAGGTCGCATATGCCACGGCGTGCTCGAGCACGGTGACCTCGTCGGAGCCGATCGGCAGCGACGGCGTATCCGGCAGCGGCGCCTTGAGGCCGAAGCGGCGCGCCACCTCGACGATCTTGGCGCGGCCGGCCTTGGCGGGGTTCGGCGATTTGCCGCCGAGCGCGATCGACAGCTTGACCGGAACGACGTTGATCGAGCGTGTGATCGCCTGCGTCAGCGTCACCGCGCCGGAATAGGAGTGGCCATAGTTCTGCGGACACCAATTGCCGATGCAGACCGGGCCGTCGACGACGATCGAGGTCGGCTTGAAGCCGTTGAGCAGCGCCGTGGTGTAAACATAGGGCTTGAAAGAGGAACCCGGCTGACGATAGGCGTCGGTCGCGCGGTTGAACTGGCTCGCGCCGTAATCGCGTCCGCCGACCATGGCGCGGACGCCGCCATCGAGATCGGCGACCACGGTTGCGGCCTGGGTCGCGTGATAGTCGCGGCCAAACTGCCGCAACTGGTTTTCGACGGCTTCCTCGGCGGCACGCTGCACGTTCATGTCGATCGCGGTGCGGACCACGAACACGCGCTCGACATAGGACTTCGGAAAGGTGTCGACCAGCCTGCGCATCTCCTCGAACGCCCAGTCGAGATAATAGTTCGGCGAATTCTCGTCGCGGCGGTCGACGGCCACGGCCGGATTGCGCCGCGCGCCGAACACCTGGCCCTCGGTCATGAAGCTCGCATCGACGAGATTATCGAGCACCACGTTGGCGCGGGCGCGGGCGGCCGGCAGGTTGATGTGCGGGGCATATTTGGTCGGCGCCTTGAACAGGCCGGCGAGCATCGCCGCTTCCGCCAGATTGACGTCGCGCGCCGACTTGTTGAAGTAGAAATGCGCCGCGCCGTCGACGCCGAAGGTGCCGCCGCCCATATAGGCGCGGTCGAGATAGAGTTTTAGAATTTCATTCTTGGAAAGGCGGGTTTCCAGCCAGACCGCCAAAAACGCCTCCTTCACCTTGCGCTCGATGGTGCGCTCGTTGTTCAGGAACAGGTTCTTGGCAAGCTGCTGCGTGATCGACGAGCCGCCCTGGCGCACGCCGCCGGCCTGGGCGTTGGTGACGAGTGCGCGCGCGGTGCCGGCGATGTCGATGCCGAAATGATCGTAGAAGCGGCGGTCTTCGGTAGCCAATGTCGCCTTGATCAGATTGTCCGGAAAATCCTCCAGCGGAATCGAGTCGTTATGCTTGATGCCGCGGCTGCCGATCGGATTGCCGTAGCGGTCGAGGAACGACACCGCGAGATCGGATTTCTTCAGCCAGTCGTCATCGGCGGTTTCGCGAAACGCCGGAATGGCCAGCGCCAGCATCAGGATCAGGCCGCCGAGGCCGATGGTGGCGGCCTCCGACAACGGCTCGATGAAGACCCAGCGCTTCCAGCGGCCGACATGGAAGCGGTCCATGAAGGTCGAATAGCGCTCATAGAGTTCGCGCGCGCCTTTGGCGGAGGAGAACAGCGTCGAATCGATGCGCGCGTCCAGATCCAGCATGATGTGCTGGATTTTCTCTTTCCATTCCGCTGGAATGATCTGGCGCACCGTGGCCCTTGGTCGGTTCGAGGGCGCTCACGCGCCCGGCCGGGCGCTCATGAGGCGTCTTGCTTCCATGTTACGGCAAACCCAAGGCGGTTTTGCGTCCTTGGGGGATTCGCGCCTCTATCTATCCGAGCGGGGGCGATAAACCAATGGCGTGGCTCGTGATTTTGAACGGCCGGTCCAACGCTGCCCGCGGCGCCCTTGCGCGGCCGCCGCTCCTCCCTGAGCCCCGGTTCCGGCTAAAGTCAGAGCCGAGGCTCCATCCTCTATCCTTTTGTTTTGACGCGTTTTCTTTATGCGAACCGTATCCACTTTACGCGGAAGCGCTATAGAAGGATTTGGACCCAAGCCGAGCCGGAACCACCTGATTTCATGACCGCCCCGCCCAAACCACCCTCGGGTCAAGAGGGATTCTTCTGGAAAACCAAGACGTTGGAGGAAATGTCCAGCGCCGAATGGGAAAGCCTGTGCGACGGCTGCGCGCGTTGCTGCCTGGAAAAGCTCGAGGACGAGGATACCGGCAAGATCTATTTCACCCACGTTTCCTGCAAGCTTCTGGATGCCGCGCGATGCGCCTGCAAGGATTATCCGAACCGGTCGGACAAGGTCCCCGATTGCGTCCGGCTGACCGCCGAAAACGTCCGCAGCCTGAGCTGGCTGCCGCCGAGCTGCGGCTACCGACTGGTCGCCGAAGGCCGCGATCTCTATTGGTGGCACCCGCTGATTTCGGGCGATCCCAACACCGTGCATGAAGCCGGCGTTTCCGTGCGCGGGCGGGTGCAGGGGATCGAGGGCGAGATCGCCGACGACGATCTCGAGGATCACATCGTGCAATGGCCGGCGCTGCTGCCGAAGCGGGCGCGGCTGAAAAAGCCGCCGAAAACCTGAGTTTTTCGCGTCGATCGATCAATGGATCGCGGGAATGCCGTCGTGGGATGCACCCATGCGCGCAAGGTCCTGCCGGAAGGCTGAATTACCGTCTAGATAATGACCGATAGAACGAATCCCTCGCGGTGTTGCGCCGCGCAGCCAATCATACGCCAGAGATGAACAAGTACGAACGGCCGAGCCGTCGCCCTGCCGGCCAGCATACATTGCCGGAAGATATTGCCGACGCGCTGTCTCGCATCCCAACCGAGGTGATCGATGTCGGCGATGCGCCGCCGATCGCACCCAAGGCGCCGCTGACCCATGACGAGGTCCGCACCATCCTGATCAGCCTGATGCTGACGATGTTCCTGGCCGCGCTCGACCAGACCATCGTGGCGACGGCGCTGCCGACCATCGGCCGGCAATTCCGGGACGTCTCCAATCTGTCGTGGGTGATCACCGCCTATTTGCTGGCCTCGACCGCGGTGGCGCCGGTGTTCGGTACGCTGAGCGACATCTATGGCCGCCGCGCCATGGTCGTCACGGCGCTCAGCCTGTTCATCGCGGGCTCGATCTTGTGCGCGGTGGCGCCGAACATGCCGGTGTTGATCGTCGCACGCGGCCTGCAGGGGCTTGGCGGCGGCGGCATCATGCCGGTGGTGCAGACCATCATTTCCGACGTGGTGACGCCGCGCGAGCGCGGCCGGTACCAGGCCTATTTCAGCGGCGTGTGGGTCGCAGCCGGCATCGGCGGGCCGATCCTCGGCGGCGTGTTCGCCGAACATCTGCACTGGTCGATGATCTTCTGGGTCAACTTGCCGCTGACGCTCGGCGCGCTGGCGCTACTGCTGCCGAAGATGGCCAGGATCCCGGTGTTCCACCGCAAGCGCAGGGTCGACTGGCTCGGCGGCATCCTGCTGATGGCTTCCGCCGTCGGGTTCATGCTGGTGCTGACCTGGGGCGGCAACCGTTATCTGTGGCTGTCGCCCGTCATCATGGCGATGGTCGGCGCCTCGATCGCGCTGACGCTCGCTTTCGTCTGGCACGCGCGAAACGCCGAGGAGGCGTTCCTGCCGCTGCCGCTGATGGGCGGAAGCGTGGTGCCTTATGCGATGGCCGCCGGCGGCTGCGCGCTCGGTGCGATCACGGGACTGACCGTGCACCTGCCGCTCTATTACGAGGTGGTCTACCACCTCAGCGCCAGCGAAGCCGGGCTTGCACTGATTCCACTGGCGGCGATCTCGACCTTTGGCGCTGCGATCGCCGGGCGGACCATGGCGCGCGCCAAGCACTACAAGCGCGTGGCGATCGCGGGGACAGCGGTCGCAGCAGTCTCGGGCGGCGCGCTTGCCGTCACGGCACTGCCGCTGTGGGGCTTGCTGGTGCTGCTGTCGGTGTTCGCGCTCGGGCTCGGCACGACGTTCCCGGTCAGCGTGGTGTCGCTGCAGAATTCGGTGGCGCGTTCGCAGATCGGCACCGTCACCGGCGCGATGAATTTCTTCCGCGCGCTGATGGCTTCCTTCACGGTGGCGGCGTTCACCGCGATCCTGCTGATGGCGCTGGGCGCGGATATTTCGCTCATGGGCGAGCATCGCGGCCCCGTGAGCTCGATTGCGGCGGACGACATGATCGCGGCGTTTCGTTACGTGTTCGGCGCCGCCGCGGCGCTGCTTGCCGCCGCCGCGCTGTGCATGGTCGCGATGGAAGAACGCCCGCTCGCCGGTCCTGCGGCGCCTTCGGAGATGGCGGAGTAGGGGGCCAGGCGAGGTTCGAGCAGCCGGTCCCAGCCTTTCCGAGCGCTGCGATTTGATCTAACAGCGGTGCAAGCCAATCAGACATCGAGATCCGACAAGGAGCCGGCCATGAGCAAACCCACCATCGAGCAGGCACGGATGGGCGCCGAAGGCATCGCCTTCTGTATCGCGCGGACCCTGATCGAACGCGACCCCTCGCTGAAGGCGCCGATGCGCGCCAATCTGCGCAAGATGTGGGAGCTTCTCGAAGCGCGCGAAGACCACGGCGCCGCCGACATGGTGGACACCATGATCAGGGCGCTCAATGATCCCGCGTTCTTCAAGCCGTGAGCCAGCCCGCCTGGGCCAGCCGGGCGTCGATTTCCCCGCGCAGCAGGGCGAAGTCGATCGGCTTGGTCAACAGCCCGGTCGCCCCGCTTTCGAGCGCCTTGCGTTTGGTCTCGGCATCGCCATAGGCGGTGATCATGATGACCGGGACCTCGGGCCGCATCTCCTTGACCCTGGGCAGCATTTCAAGGCCGGTCATCCCGGGCATGTTGATGTCCGAGAAAATCAGGATCAGCGACTGCCCGATGCTCGCGGCGATCCGCGCCAGCGCGTCGGCGGCGGAATTGGCGAAATCCATCACGAAGCGCTGGGCGCGCAGATCGCGGCGAAACTGCTGGCGGAACAGCGCCTCGACGTCGGGCTCGTCGTCCACCACAAGAACCAAGATATTCACGTCTGACCTGTGGCATTGTTTGAAGAACTCCTGGCCCGGGGCAGCACGATCCGGAACTCGGTGAATTGCCCGGGCGCGGTCTCGACGTCGATCGTGCCGCCATGTTGTTTCACCAGGATGTCATGGCTCATCGACAGGCCGAGGCCGGTGCCTTCTCCCGCGGGCTTGGTAGTGAAAAATGGATTGAACATCTTGTCCTTGACCTCGGCGGGAATGCCGGTGCCGTTGTCGCGAATTCGGATCTCGACGCGATCGCCGAGATTGCTTGTGGCTACGCTGAGCACGGGATCGAACCCCGCACCGTTTTCCTTTCTGCGCTTGTTCAACGCATAGAAACCGTTCGAGACAAGATTGAGGATCACGCGGGTGATTTCCTGCGGAAACAGCTCGACCAGACCGGCGGCGGGGTCGAAATCGCGCCGCAGCGTGACGTTGAAATCCGGCTTCTCGGCGCGCGCGCCGTGATAGGCGAGGTTGAGGCTTTCGTCGACCAGCGCGTTGATGTCGGCCGGCCGGTGCTCGCCAGAGCCCTCACGCGAGTGCAGCAGCATGTTCTTGACGATGGAATCGGCGCGTCGGCCGTGCTGGACCACCTTTTCGAGGTTGTCCTTCAGCATTCGCGTCAGCTCGTTGACCTCGCCGCGGAGCTTGTCCGCGAGTGCGGCGGGCCTTAGCGCATCGTTCAACTCATCGGTCAATTCCGCCGAGAGGGCGGCGAAGTTGTTGACGAAATTGAGCGGGTTCTTGATCTCGTGCGCGATGCCGGCGGTGAGCTGGCCGAGCGAGGCGAGCTTTTCGGTCTGCACCAGGCGGTCCTGCGCGGCGCGCAGATCGTCAAGGGAAGCTGCAAGCTGGCGCGTGCGCTGCTGCACCTGCTCGAACAGGCGAACATTGCCGATGGCGATCACGGCCTGGTCGGCGAAGTTCTGCAGCAGGGCGATCTGCTTGTCGGTGAACGGATTTACCTCGGTCCGGCGCAGAATAATGGCGCCGATGCTTTCGTTCTCGCGCATCAGCGGCACGCTCAGAACAGTGCGAACATCGGAGCGGCGCGCGAATTCGCGGCCGCCCGGGAATTCTTCGCCTTCGGGACCGAGCAGATCGTGTACATGGATCGACTCGCCCTCGATCACAGCTCGTCCCGAGGGAGTGTCGCGGTTGATCGGCTGCCGTTGCCAGACCACCGGAATTGATCCGTGCTGCTGCCGGAAGACCAGGTCGTCGCCATCCTTTAAGGTGACGAGGGCGTCATCTGCTTCGCAGAGTTCACAGGCGCTTTCGACGATGGCCTTGAGGACCGGTTGGACGTCGGTGGGCGACGACGCGATCACCCGCAGGATGTTGCCGCTGCCGGTCTGATAGGTCAACGCTTCGGTGAGGTCGTGCGTCTTGGCCTGCACCTCGTCGAACAGGCGGACATTGCCGATCGCGATCACGGCCTGATCGGCGAAGGTCTGCAGCAAGGCGATCTGCTTCTCGCTGAAAGGATGCACTTCGGCACGGCGAAGCACGATCGCTCCGATGCTCTCGCCTTCGCGCAGCATGGGTACGCCCAAAATGCTGCGGCAGCCGTCACGGCGCGACATGGCCTGCCCGGCAGGGAATTCCGCACCTTCGTCGGAGAGCACGTCGCGCAAATGAACCGGTTGGCGGTCGGCGATCGCGCGGCCAGAGATCGAGGTGCGGTCGTTTGACCATCGGTCCTGATTCATCGGTATCGGGCCCTGATGGGCGCTGAGCGCAAGGGTGTCGCCGCTCTTCAGGACAAGGACCGCGTCATAGGCCGCGCAAAGCTCGCAGGCGCTTTCCACGATGGCCTTGAGAGCCGGGCCGATATCGGTCGGCGAGGATGCGATGACCTTCAAAATGTTGGCGCTTCCGGTCTGATAGGTCAGGGCTTCCGAGAGATCGCGCGTCTTCGCCTGCACCTCGTCGAACAGCCGCACGTTCTCGATCGCGATCACCGCCTGATCGGCGAAGGTCGAGACAAGCTCAATCTGCTTGTCCGTGAAAGGCGCGACGGCTTTGCGTCCCAGGAAAAGTACCCCGATCGGCTGCCCGGACCGAAGCAGAGGGACGCCAAGCAGCGTGCGATAGCCGGCGACTTTCTGCTGCTCGGCATATGTGTATTCGGGATCAGCAAGGACATCGGGAATCTGCACGGCTTTGCCCGCCAGCAGTACCCGTCCGACGAGACTGCCGCGCCCCCGATACAGTCGAACGGCATCAGAGACCTTCGTCCACTCGGCTGAAAAATTGTGCCTGGTCGCGTGGTAGTAGCCGCCGTCGGCGTCCTGCCGGGTGATCGCCGCCTTATCGGCATTGCAGAGCCGCGCCGCCGATTCTGTCAGAGTATCAAGCACGGTTTGCAGGTCGAAGGCCGAGCGGCTGATCACCTTGAGCACGTCGGCGGTCGCAGTTTGCTGTTGCAGGGACTCGGTCAAGTCGCGGGTGCGTTGCTGAACGTCTTTGAACAGCCGCACATTTTCGATCGCGATGACCGCCTGGTCGGCAAAAGTTTGAAGCAGCGCGATTTGTTGATCCTTGTAGCCGCGGGGGTCGGTCCAGCCCAGCGTGATGGCCCCGATCGGCTTCCCGGTGAGCAACATCGGCATGGTCACCTGGCTGCGCGTTCCCAGAGCCTCGATCATCTGGCGCGACAGCGGGGGAACGGTCTCGTCGTCTTTGATGTCGGCGAGGATGTTGGGTCGGCGCGACAGCATGACCTGTCCGACGATCGTGTCGTCGGTCGCGGGTCTCGGGAAAACCCGCTGCACCTTGTCGCGACCGGGCAGGCTCAGGCCGTGCCCCGCCACCATCTGAATGATGCTGCCGTCATAGCGATACACCCGCCCCATGCTTGCCCCGCACAGCCGCACGGCGCGCTCGACGATAACGTCGAATACCGGCTGTACGTCCGACGGCGAGCTGGCGATCACCTTCAGGATGTCGGAGGTAGCGGTCTGCCGCTCCAGCGCCTCACGTGTCTCGTTGAACAGGCGAGCGTTCTCTACCGCGATGACGGCCTTCTGGGCGATCGCTTCGTCGCACGCGGCGGAACTTGCCTGGAGCTTCTGCTCAAGCTCGGCGACGGTCTGCCTGAGATCGGCCACCACGTCCTGGGGAAGCGCGGTCATTTACTTAAATCCATTTCGCCGCGTGCGTGGCGGCGCGGGGCTCAAATAACAATATGCCCGTTCTGGCTCATGGTTCATATGACGCGCCGACCGGCAATGCCATTCGCTCGCCCAACGTCAGTATCGGATTATCCCATTGCGGACGCATCTGAGCCAGCGCCATCACGCGATTTTTTGCCTGTCGGCGTTAATGCTCACAAATGCCGCGAACCAAAATTTGTGGACCAATACCGGCAAGATTCACGTCCCCGGCCTCGAAACCTCGGTCTCCTTGCTGGTGATGAACTCCAACAGCACCGGGATGCCTTCCCTGGTCTTCGCAATGCCGCGCCGGATGGCCGGGACGATGTCTTCCGGCCTTGTCACCCGTTCGCCGTGACCGCCGAAGGCGCGCGCCATCGCGGCGTAATCGCCGGAGATGTCGGTCGCGCGGTATTTTTCGGTCGAGATCGGCATCACCTTCAGCTCGATCGCCATGCTGAAATTGTTCAACAGGATCGACATGATCGGAATCCGCTCGCGCACCGCGGTCTCGAAATCCATGCCGGTGAAGCCGATCGCGGCATCGCCCCAGACGTTGATGCAGAGCTTGTCGGGTTTTGCGAGCTTGGCGCCCATCGCAAGCCCGAGGCCGTAGCCGAGCTGCGTGGTCTTGCCCCAGCCGATATAGGACAAGGGCTCGACCGGTTTCCAGAACGGCGAGAGCTGGTCGCGCGGGCTGCCGGCATCATGGGTGATGATGGTGTTGTTGATGTCGACGGTGTGCTGCAGGTCCCACAGCACGCGATAGGGATTGAGCGGCGCGTCGTTGCTGGTCAGCTTCGGCATCCATTTTGCCAGCCATTCCTTGTGCGAGGCGGCGATCTCGGCCGCGACCGCGGTCGCGTCGCGGTCGGTCTTGACGGACTTGCCGATCTCTTCCAGCAGCGCGTCGAGCACCAGCCCGGCATCGCCGACCAGACCGATTCTGGCCTCGACATCCTTGTTGAGATGGGCGGGATCGAGCGTCGAATGAATGACGGTCTTGCCCTTCGGCATGGCGATGCCGAAGGAGGTTTCGGTGAACGAGCAGCCGATGCCGAAGATCACGTCGGCCTCGGCGAGGAATTTTGGCACCGCGCGCGGAACAGCCAATCCGCCCGAACCCAGTGAGAGCGGATGCGTCTCGGGAAATGACGACTTGCCGCCGAGGCTGGTGGTGACGGGAATGGCGAGACGCTCGGCCAGCCGCTTCAACTGCGGCCAGGCTTTTGCGTAGTGCACGCCCTGGCCGGCATAGATCACCGGCCGCCTGGCGCCGATCAAAAGCGCCGCCGCCTCCCTGACATGCACGGGGTCGGCGCCATAGCGGGTGCGCAGCACCGGCGTGTAGTTCAGCGGCTCCGGCACCTCCTCGTTCCACATGTCGGCCGGAATTTCGACGATCACGGGCCCGCCACGGCCGTTCTTCAATCTGGTGAAGGCACGCCGAAAAATGTTGCCGACCTCGGCGGCGATGTTGATCGGCTCGGAAGACTTTGAAAAGGCCCGCATCGCCTGGCTGGAATTGAAGTTCGGGTCGATATTGGCGAGCCTGCGCGCATAACCCATCGGCAGCACCAGCACGGGGACGGATTCGCCGTAGCACTGCGCGACGCCGCCCATGGCGTTCTCGGCGCCCGGGCCATGCTGCATGCAGAACGCGCCGATGGTGTGCCCGGAGGTAACCCGCGAGATCGCGTCCGCCATGTGCAGGCCGATGCGTTCCTGCCGAACCATCACCGGGCGGATATCGGCATTGGCTGCGAATTCGATCAGATGATTGACCGGATAGCCGCAGAGAATTTCGATCCCCTCGCGCTTCATGATTTCCGCGATCGCCGTGCCGAGCTTCATGACGGTCTCTCCCCTTGTGTCCCCTTGGGTCCGGCCGGTTGCCGACCATTTGTCACAGTTGGAACAGGATTTGATGGATCGGTAAAGCGCGGGCGCCGCCTGCCGCCGGAAGTGCAGATATGCGTTTCGCTGCCTGCGGGGCGGTCGGGCCGATGCCGGCTTCGATCCGGGGAAGGGCTTGTTTTATTCTGGCGGCTTAACCGGTCGTCCACCTTCTTTGTCAACGCCCGCTCAATCTATGCGGCCTAGGGTTCCCCGCAACACCATCGGCCGGAACGGCCCGCCGCGCGTCGACAGGAGCCTGGGATGCGAAAACTGTTTTCGAAGTTCGTGCGCGATGAAACCGGCGCGACCGCGATCGAATATGCCCTGATCGCGGCCGGCATCAGCATTACCATCGTCGCTGCCGTCAACGGCCTTGGCACGACCCTGAACAACACGTTCACCTCGGTCAACACCTCGCTCAAATAAGCCACGGGCCGGCGAACCTGGCGGCGCGGATCGATGCCGTCACCGGGCGGCGCGGCGGTCGCTGTTGAGCGCTCGCAGCACGGCGATCCGCGCAAACATCAGCCAGCCGCCGCCGGTCTCCGCCGCATTGATCAGGTTTTCGACCGCGATCTGCCAGCGCTCCTGTCGCTGCACCGCGTCCGGCAATCCCATGATGTGATCGGCGGCATGCTGCAGCGTCACGAGGCTGCGGCCGCCGCGCAATTTGATCGGTTCATCGAACGGCGTCGACCACGGCATCGTGCGCTACCGTGGGCAATAGCCCGATCATCCTGCCTTCTTCGACCGGGCGGCGGCGCGCACCGGCTTCTCCGTCTTCTTCGGTTCTTCCCTGACGGCGCGCTTGCCGCCGCCGCTGATCGGCAGCAGCATCTCGCGCTGGCCCTCGACGCGCTTCTTCGGTTTCTTGCCGTTGGCCCTGGCGGGGGCGGGGGATTGCTTCGCGCCGGCAAGGCTGCGCTTGAGCGCGTCCATCAGATTGATGACATTGCCGCCGGATTTCGGCGCCGCCTTCGCCGCGGGCCGCAGGCCACTGCGCTTCCGGTTGATCAGGTCGATCAGCGCGGACTCATAACGGTCCTCGAACTGCCCGGGCTTGAATGAGCCGGATTTCTGCTCGACGATATGCCTGGCCAGGTCCAGCATGTCCTTGGTGACTTTGACGTCCTGGATGTCGTCGAAATATTCCTTTTCGCTCCGCACCTCGTAAGGGTAGCGCAGCAGCGTTCCCATCAGGCCCTTGCCGAGCGGTTCCAGCGCGATGATGTGCTCGCGGTTGGTCAGCACCACACGGCCGATCGCGACCTTGTTCATGCCGCGGATGGTTTCGCGGATCACCGCGAAGGCGTCATGGCCGACCTTGCCGTCCGGCACGAGATAATAGGGGCGGATCAAATAGCGATTGTCGATATCGGTCTTCGGCACGAACTCGTCGATCTCGATGGTGCGGGTCGATTCCAGCGCGATGTCATCGAGTTCGTCTTTCGACACTTCGACATAGGTGTCGGTGTCGATCTTGAAACCCTTCATGATGTCTTCGGCGGCGACTTCCTCGCCGGTGTCGGCGTCGACCTTGGCATATTTGATGCGGTGGCCGGTCTTGCGGTTGATCTGGTTGAAGCTGACTTTCTCGGTATCCGACGTTGCCGGATACAAGGCGACCGGGCAGGTCACGAGCGAAAGGCGCAAGAAGCCCTTCCAGTTGGCGCGGGGGGCCATGGGATACTCCAAAAACGCAACCGACGACCAACAAGAATACCACCGTAGAACCCGGTTACAAACCGGCCGGGGCTGGAAATCTCCTGACGGCGTTAACCGCGGCGGGTTGCCTGTATCCGTGCGGTTGCGCGCAACCTGGCGATAGCGCCCATGGAGGCCATCGGTTTCGAGGAAACGCGGTTGGAACTGAGCCATCGTCCGTCAAATCCAGCGTTATAAAATGAATCTTCATTCATGATTGTGCGGAGACTGCTTGCGCGCCGGCCACGAACCGGGCGATTAAGCATCTCAACGCGCGGGCATTGTTTCCTCTCGCTCATCCCGGCAAAGGTTGTCGGGCGCCCCGGACTACGGCAGGCTGCCCGGACAATCTTCTAGGATTCATCGATGCTTCTGGTGACCGGCGGCGCCGGCTTTATCGGCTCAAACGTCGTGGCCGCGCTCAATGATGCCGGCCGCGCCGACGTGGCGGTGTGCGATTATCTCGGCTCCGACGGCAAGTGGCGCAACCTTGCCAAACGCCAATTGCTCGACGTGGTGCCGCCGCCGGAGCTGCCGGCCTGGCTGGAGGGGCGCAAGCTGGACGCCATCATCCATATGGGCGCGATTTCCGAGACGACTGCGACCGACGGCGACCTCGTGATCGAGACCAATTTCCGCCTCTCGGCGCGCCTGCTCGATTGGTGCACGACGAACGCGACGCCGTTTATCTATGCGTCTTCGGCCGCGACCTATGGCGACGGTGCCCAGGGTTTTGTCGACGATGCGTCGCTGGACGCGCTGAGGAAGCTGCGTCCGATGAATCTCTACGGCTGGAGCAAGCAGCTGTTCGATCTCCTCGTCGCCGAACGGGTCAGGCAACGGGCGAAAATGCCGCCGCAATGGGCCGGATTGAAATTCTTCAACGTGTTCGGTCCCAATGAATATCACAAGGGCGCGATGATGAGCGTGCTGGCGCGGCGATTTGACGAGATCAAATCCGGCGGCCGCGTTCAGCTGTTCAAATCTCACAGACCGGGCGTCGCCGACGGCGACCAGCAGCGCGACTTCATCTATGTCGATGATGCGGTGCGGGTGATCATGTGGTTGTTGGCCGCGGGCAGCGTCAGCGGCATCTTCAATGTCGGCACCGGCAAGGCGCGAAGTTTTCGGGACCTGATGCTCGCGGCTTACGGCGCGCTCGGCACGCCGCCCAATGTCGAATATGTCGACATGCCGGTCCAGCTCCGCGGGTCCTATCAGTATTTCACCCAAGCCCCGGTCGATCGCCTGCGAAGCGCCGGCTATAATGGCGGCTTCACGTCGCTCGAGGACGCGGTCGGCGTCTATGTCCGGGAGTTTCTCGATCGGCCCGATCGCTATCGCTAGTCGCACCGCAAGACACAGAAGTTCAAATGTTCGATTTTGACGCGCTTTCGAAAGCCATGGTCGGTCAGACCGTATTGTGCGTCGGCGACCTGATGCTCGATGAATTCGTCTATGGCGAGGTGTCGCGGATTTCCCCGGAAGCGCCTGCCTCCGTGCTGGCGGTCCGGCGCAGTGAAACCAATGTGGGCGGCGCGGGAAACGTTGCACGCAATGTCACGTCGCTGGGGGCGCGTTGCATCTTCGTCAGTCTGGTCGGCGAAGATGCGGCCGGCAAACTGCTCAGGACCGAGCTGGAAAGAGAAGGGCTGATCGAGCCGATTTTGATTGTAGATCCCGATCGGCCGACCACGCGAAAAGTCCGTTTCGTATCGGAACATTTTTCCACGCATATGCTGCGTGCCGACTGGGAACTGGCGGCGCCGGCGTCGGACCTCGTGGAACGTCAGTTGATCGATGCCGCGATCGCCGCCTTGCCGCGCGCCGATATCGTGCTGCTGTCGGATTACGCCAAGGGCGTGCTGACGGCGCGGGTGGTTCGTCACATCATCGATGCGGCGCGCCGGCTCGGCAAGCGGGTGATCGTCGATCCCAAGAACGCGAATTTCGCGATCTATCGCGGCGCGACGCTGCTCACGCCCAATCAGAAGGAATTCGCCGAGGCGACGCGCCGCCGCATCCAGTCCGACGCCGATATCGCCGACGCCTCGATCGAGGCGTTGCGCTCCGCCGATGCCGAAGCCGTTCTGGTGACGCGCAGCGAGCATGGCATGACGCTCGCGCATCGCGATGGCAATTTGATCCACGTGCCGGCGCATCCCGCCAGGGTTCGCGACCTCTCGGGCGCCGGCGATACCGTGGTCGCGGTTCTGGCGGTCGCGCTGGCTGCAAAGTCGAGTTGGGAAGACGCGCTGCGTTGTGCGACGGCTGCCGCGGCGGTCGCGGTGAGCAAACCGGGGACGGCAACGGTGTCGCTGGCCGAACTGCGGCGAAAGATCCTGCCGCACGCCTCGCTCACGGCGGAAGAGAAGATCGCCTCGGGCGCCGTCGATCTCGATGCGCGTCTGGCTGAATGGCGCAAGCAAGGGCTGCGGGTCGGGTTTACCAATGGCTGCTTCGATATTCTTCATCCCGGCCACGTTCGCGTGTTGACGCAGGCGCGCGCCGCCTGCGATCGGCTGATCGTCGGGCTCAACAGCGACGCATCGGTACGACGTCTCAAGGGCGCGGACCGTCCGGTTCAGGAGGCGAGGGCGCGTGCCGAGGTGCTGGCCGCCCTCGAGGCGGTCGATCTCGTCGTGGTGTTCGAGGAAGACACGCCGATAAGGCTGATTTCCAGGATCAGACCGAGCGTGCTGGTGAAAGGCGGCGATTACACCCGCGAGCAGGTGGTCGGCCACGAGATCGTCACCGCCTATGGCGGAGAGATCGTCCTGGTGGATATCCTGAAGGGCCACAGCACGACGTCGCTGGTTAAGCGTGCGCGCGACTCCGAAGCATGATCTGGACACAGCTGCGCGCGTCCGGCATCGACTGGTTCGTGCTGTTTTCCGGATCTGAATCATTATTCGTACTTTGTCTGGTACTTGGGCACCGAATCCCGCGCCCAAGAAAACTGCGTTTGTTGCCGCGGCCTGTTCGTGCGGGAGGATTTATCCTCCGGACGGACTAGTTTTTCGGATTAAACGATTGGATTTGTTCGCAGCAATTCGCGGGAAGCGCGGCGTCGGAAATACATCGCCTGAGCCGGTAAATCCCGCGCCACCATCTTAAGAACATATTCTGCTACAAACAATGACAATGGCCGTTGGGCGCAGCAGGCTTGGTTATTGCCAGCGCCGCTTCGGCAGCTTGGTCGGGATTTCGCTGGTTATCTCAGACAAGCATGGCACCGGGCGATGTCGTTTACGTGCAAGGACGTGGTGCCCGGCATGACCGCCGCGATGCTCATCATGTAGCCCGGCGAACCAGTTAATGCCTTTTTTGATGCCATTTTTTGGTGACATTTTTTAGTGACATTTTCGCGAGAAAATCGAAGTCATCCCGGTTCGCTTCGCGAAAAATCTCCGTCACGGCCAGCTTGAAACGGCCAGCTTGAACACAAGAAAGTCGAAATTGCAGAGGTATGGATGAGAAATCTAAGGTTGAGTTGCCTGAGCTGCAACAACATCAGTGCGATTTGGGGAAGCGAGCATGCAGAAGTTGAACCTTTCATCACTGTCTACGGAAGAGCTGTGGGCTCTTCATGAGCAGATCAGCGCGAACCTGGCGGAAAAAATAGCGATCGAGAAACGTGACCTGGAAGAGCGCCTTGCCAGGCTCAATGGCCACTTTAGTGTCGGCGCCACAAAGCTGCGCAGTGGATATCTGAAAGTTACCGAACGCCGAAAATCACGCCGGAAGTATCCGCCCGTGCTGCCCAAGTTTCAGAATCCATCAGACCCGTCCCAGACATGGGCAGGTCGCGGCAAGCAGCCGCGCTGGCTGGTGGCCCAGATCAAGGCCGGCAAGAAGTTGAACGACTTCGTGATCGACGGGAAGCGCAAGCGGGCGGCCGCGCGCTAGCGGCTGGGTCGAGACGTCGAGCGTTCCGTCTGGTCCAGATCATGGATTCGCACCGGCCGGCCGACTGACCTGGTGTCCGCTGCATCCCAGGCCTGGCGGATTGCCGGATTTCCGGCAATATCGACTGATTGGGTTTGGCGGACACGGTGCGTCGCAGGATTGGCGTCTAACGTCAGGGTGAGGCGGATCCGGCGGACCTGCAGGCTCGTTCGCCGCGGCGCTATTGTCTCGACAATAACGGGCGGCGTGTTATCGTTGAACCGACGATCGGGGAAACTTCCAGATTCGAGAGCTGGATATTTTTCGGTTCCCGACGGGTTCGGCCAGCACCCGGCCTTCGCGGCGGCCGAACGGCAAGAGCGCTGGCTTGAGTTCCACAGCAAGCATCAACGCCTATCAGGTGGATGGCCGATACCTGCGCCGGATGCAGCCGGGATTTACCGTTTCTTAACCAAGAGGCAGCGATTTTTAACCGATGCTCCTCTAGTCAGCCTGGACCGGACAACGATGTTTCAGCTCTTTCTGCGGGCGCGCACGCACAATTATATCAGGACTCGTTTGGGCGATGACGGCTTCAAGGCTCGTTCGGCCGACAGGGATGCTGAAACCGACCGGGCACGCGTCGGATTGATCGTGACCGCGATCGAGGCCGCTTCGCACGCGGCGGAGAAGGAGCAGTCAGGCTTGAGTCGCCGGGTCGAGGATGTGCTGGCGCGGGCCGCGGTGACGTTTGGAAACGGAACCGACGAATATCTGGAGCGGGAAGCGCTGGACAACCATCACCAGGATTTATTCGCGGCCGAGATATTGAACGGACAGCGCCGCCTCAACGAGCTCGCTACCGAGATCGCCCATTTCAAATTCATGAAGGCTGCGGTACTAAGCCGGTTTCCGGATTACAAGGCGCCGGCGGCGGGCAATTGATTGCCGGCCGGATGCTATTCGCGTTTCCGGCGATCATGATAGGGCGTCAGGTGCTATCACTCAGGCTATCGCACCAAGCGAGAAACCGTTCAGAGCACGGGTGAGAAGCGGTGTCGGCAGGTCATTTGCTGGTCACGGGATGCGCGGGTTTTATCGGTTTTCATCTGGCAAAGCGTTTGTTGCAAGATGGAAAGCCGGTCATTGGCCTCGACAATCTCAACGATTACTATGATCCGGCGCTCAAGCGCGCGCGTCTGGATATGCTAACGAGCGATTCGAACTTTGCCTTCCTGAAACTCGATCTTGCCGATCGCGCCGAAATGAAAGCGCTTTTCGAGCGATTTCGTTTTTCGGCCGTCATCCATTTGGCTGCACAGGCAGGCGTCAGATATTCGCTGCAGAACCCTCATGCTTACGCCGACTCCAATCTGGAAGGCTTCTTGAATGTGCTGGAAGGGTGCCGGCAGATCGTCTGCCCCCATCTGCTGTTCGCATCCTCTTCGTCGGTTTATGGCGCCAATACCAGGCTGCCGTTCTCCGTTCATGACAATGTCGACCATCCGATCAGCCTTTACGCGGCCACCAAGAAGGCCAACGAGTTGCTGGCCCATTCCTACAGCCACCTGTACGGACTTCCGACCACCGGCCTGCGCTTCTTTACGGTGTACGGGCCGTGGTACCGGCCAGACATGGCGCTCTACCTTTTTGCCCGGGCAATCAGCGAGGGCCGGCCGATCAACCTGTTCAATAACGGAAATATGAGGAGGGATTTCACCTATATCGATGATGTCGTCGAAGCGATGACAAGGATCATTGAACGCGCCCCGAAAGGCGATCCGAACTGGTCGGGAGCCAACCCGGATCCAGGCTCGAGCAAGGCGCCATGGCGAATCTATAACATCGGCAACAACAAGCCGGAGGAGCTGATGCACGTCGTGGCGCTGTTGGAAAAGGGCCTCGGCCGCATGGCAGAGAAAACCCTGTTGCCCATGCAGGCAGGCGACATGATCGAGACCTTCGCCGATATCGGCGATTTGGTTCGCGACATCGGTTTCAGGCCAGAAACCAGGCTCGATGACGGAGTTGCGAAGTTTGTCGCGTGGTACCGGGGCTACCATGGCGTTTAGTCGGGGGCGTCTCGCTCCGAGGCGTCCGCGGCCTTTCAGCCCGGCCTCCGCGCCGATCCGAACGCGCTTTTGATGCGGTGAAAGTGGTCGCGCCATAACAGCGGAGCAAGACGACCAACGCCGATCCCGCAGATGCCGCCTGCTGCTTTCACCAGCGCGTCGAGTACGCGGCCGTGACGGTCTGGCGTCAGGCTTTGCAGCGCTTCCAGCGTGAACGCGCTTGCCATGACGACGACGATGACGAGGAGCGGATGTTTGGGATAACCCCGAACAAAGGCCAGCCCCATCAGCGCGAACGCGGCGAAATGCTCAAATTGAGGGTGGGCAATCACCGGACGATCTTCGATCGGAGACAGCGTCGCGTAGGCGATAAAGGCAAGGACAAGCCAGCCTGCGACAACGGACAGCCTTCGGATCATGATGCGTTGCTAGGCCACAACCCGATTGATCTCAACCCCTCCACCCGCTTAACAAGTTCCATTCGTGAGGCGTATTGGACAACATCGTTAACCTCCGAGACCACGGGGCTTTGGCGATCGCGGATGTTTGAACCGTTCGCCTCCTGCGGACCTGCCTGGCTGGTCCAAATCCGTTATCAAGTCTGATATGAACAAAAAGTAACATTCCGCCCCGTACCTCGTTCATAGCCCGTTCACGCCGGTGGGCCTCATTTCAGCACCGGCATCGTGAAGCTCACCATCGGAGGCCAGCGTGCGCCTGCTCGTCGTTGAGGATGACCCGGATCTGAACCGTCAGCTGACGACGGCATTGGCGGATGCCGGCTACGTGGTCGATCGTGCCTTCGACGGCGAGGAGGGGCACTATCTCGGCGACAGCGAACCCTATGACGCCGTCGTGCTCGACATCGGGCTGCCGAAGATGGACGGCATCTCGGTGCTGGAAGCATGGCGCCGCAACGGCCGCGTCATGCCGGTCTTGATCCTGACCGCGCGCGACCGCTGGAGCGACAAGGTGCAGGGTTTCGATGCCGGCGCCGACGACTATGTGGCCAAGCCGTTTCATCTCGAGGAGATCCTGGCGCGGATTCGCGCGCTGCTGCGCCGTTCGACCGGCCATGCCCAGTCGGAGCTGACCTGCGGCCCGGTGTCGCTGGATACGCGCACCGGGCGCGTCAGCGTATCGGGCAATCCGATCAAGATGACCTCGCACGAATACCGGCTGCTGGCCTATCTGATGCATCATACCGGGCGCGTGGTGTCGCGCACCGAACTGGTGGAGCATCTCTACGACCAGGATTTCGATCGCGACTCCAACACCATCGAAGTTTTCGTCGGCCGTATCCGCAAGAAGCTCGACGTCGACATCATCCAGACCGTGCGCGGCCTCGGCTATCTGCTGACCCCGCCATCGCCCGGCGCTCGATAAAGGCGTTGATTAAGCACGACGCTTGGTCTTTTGTTCGAGCATGATCTGGTCCGAAAACCGGCATCCATCCATCGGGTCGTGGCCCGAGGAGATGCTTCTCGGGATCAAGGTCTGATGCGCGGAAGCTCGCTCGCCACCCGGTTGTTCCTGTCGGCGACCGCATGGGTGGTGGTGATTCTCGTCATCACCGGCATTGTCCTGTCGTCGGTCTATCGCGCTGCCAGCGAGCGCGCGTTCGACCGGCGGCTGAACCTCTATCTGCGCACCCTGATCGCCGAAGTCGCAACGCCGGACGAGCCGCCGGATCGCCAGTTCCAGTCGCTCGGCGAGCCACTGTTCGAATTGCCATTGTCCGGCTGGTACTGGCAGGTCACCCGCACCGATTCCGAGAAGGCCGAAACCCGCGCTTCGCGGTCGCTGTGGGACCGCAAGCTGCCGAAGCTCGAGGATCATGGCGCGGAGCTGACGGCTGCCGGCATCCGCCTTGGCTACGTCGATGGCCCCGAAGGCCAGAACTTGAGAATGGTGGAGCGCCCGGTCGATCTCGGCATCGACGGCAAGTTTCTGGTCAGCGTCGCCGGTGACGCCACCGAAATCTTCGACGAGACGCGCAGCTTCGACTATTACCTCGGCGGCACCTTCGCCGCCCTCGGCATCGTGCTCTTGCTGACCACGATCTTCCAGGTCCGCTTCGGCCTTGCCCCGCTCAAGCGCATCTCCGAATCGATCGCCGATATCCGTTCCGGCCGCGCCGAACGCCTCGAGGGCGAATTTCCGGTCGAGATCGCGCCGCTGGCGCGCGAAACCAACGCCCTGATCGACGCCAACCGCGAAATCGTCGAACGCGCGCGTACCCATGTCGGCAATCTGGCGCACGCGATCAAGACGCCGTTGTCGGTCATCGTCAACGAAGCCTCGGCTCATTCCGCCGATCCGTTTGCGGCCAAGGTTCTCGAACAGGCCGACGTGATGCGTGATCAGGTGGCGCACCATCTGGAGCGTGCGCGGATCGCTGCGCGGGTCACGACCGTCGGCACGGTCACCGAGGTTGCGCCGGCAATCGAAGCGCTGCGGCGAACCATGGAAAAGATCCACCGGGATCGTGGCATCGCTATCGAGGTCAAGGCCGACCCGCAGGCGAGGTTTCGCGGTGAACGCCAGGATCTCGAGGAAATGGCCGGCAACCTCGTCGATAACGCCTGCAAATGGGCGGAGTCGCAGGTGTTCGTTGAGGTGCTGGTTGAGCCGCCCGACGGGCCCGGCGCCGCCCCGAGGCTGCGGATCATCGTCGATGACGACGGCCGCGGATTGTCGGCCGCCGAGCGCGCGCAGGTCTCCCGGCGCGGCCAGCGGCTGGACGAATCGAAGCCGGGTTCCGGATTGGGGCTCTCGATCGTCGTCGATCTCGCTGGCCTCTATGGCGGCGGTCTTTCGCTGGGGAGCGCGCCGATCGGCGGGCTGCGGGCTGAATTGGTGCTGCCGGGGGTGTGATCGGGGCCAAATCCCTGCCAGTTACGAGCCGGAAAAAGCCGCAACGGCCGCCATTTCATCATTCCTAAACACCTTCTTAACGCGGCCCCTTCTAGAATGCGGGCGGAGGCGTGTGGCGGTCCGCGTCCACGCGACACAGCATCCATACCAGGCGCATGAGCCAGACATCGATCGAGCGGCTGAGGGAATATCTCGCGCAGCTCCCGCCCCAGGCGCAGGCGCTGCTGATGCGGGAGTTCGAGCACGCCGTCGAGCGCGGTGAGGACACCACGGTCGCCACCCTGGTGCTCGAGCAATTGCGCAAGATCGTGCGTGGCACCGAGGAGGATGTGCGGTCCCGCAGCGGCGAATTCGCGCGGTTGTTCTTCCGTCCCCTCGATCCGTTCATTGTCGAAGGCAATGCCCCGGTGCGGCCGGGCCAGGTCCGCCGGATGTCGCTGATGCCGGTATGGCAGTGGCTCGTCCGAGAGGGGGCGCCCGAGCCGGCGCGCGAATACCAGGCCGCGATGGCCCGGTCGCGCGAACCCGAACATGAAGCCGAACTGGCGGCCCGCAAATTGCAGTCCGCCGCCGCCGACGCGATTTTCAAGATCGCGATGCCCGCGCCCGGTGATGGCGGGCAGCGCACGCTGGCTCGCGTCGGTCCGCCCGAGGCGATCGCGGATCTGCTGCCGATCGGCGCGGTGTTGAAGGGCCGCGAGGCGCTGGATGGCCTCGCTAGCCGGCTGCCCCGTCAAATCCGCGCATTCGGCGACACGCAGATCCTATCGGCCGGCGAAGCGCTCAATGTTCCTTCGCTGCAGACGCCGCAGCTCTTGCCGTTCGCGCTGTCGCTGATCACGCAGCGCCTCGCCGCGCCATGGCAAATCATTCGCCTCGCCATCAAGCTGGCGGCATCCGATGACGAAATCCGCGTTGCCGCGACCCCCTATGGCGTCGCCGTCACCATCGCGCTGCACGATCTCTCCTACCTCGCGGCCTGCCTGCGGACGGATATCAGGCGCGGCTATTTCGCCAATGTCGGCGAGCAGCTGAAAATCCTGCATGACGGAGTTCGCGGCCTGCGAACCGAACTCGATCTGCGCAACGATTCTTCGTGGGGCAGACAGTTGGCATCGATCCGCGCCGAAATTTCCAACGCCCTGCAGTCGGAAATCGACAGCGTGCCCGGCCGCGTCCGCCGCATTCTGCGCCAGCGCGCCGACAAGGAAATTTCGGCCGTCGCCAAGGTCGACGCGGCCGAAGTCGAGGAAACCGCCGCGTTGATCGATTTCGTCGCGGTGTGCCGCACCTATGCCGGCGAACTGGCGATCAACGAGGTGACGCTGCGGACCTATTCGGACCTCCAGCATTACGTCGAGCAATCCACCGAGGGGCTGGTGCAGTCGCTGCGCGCTGGCGACACCAGGACGCGCGCCTACCGGCAGATGCAGGTCCAGGCGGCGATCCGCTTCTGCGAGGTCTTGTTCGGCCACGACTATGCGTCGCTGATGAGCCGGGCGGCCGAAAACGCCCTGACCGGCGAGCAAAAATCCACCCGCGCGGGATAGGGGTGGAGGCCCGGTTTTCCCCCGGGGCTTATCAGGCTTTTTCGCCTCCATTTCAATCCGGTAATTGTCAATTGCCGGCCTTGCCGCCGGTAGTGTAAAGCGGCGTATCGGCGCTTGCCTTTTGTAGCGCCGTGTCGACCCCGGGTATCGCCTGATGACGTTGTGGTTTGTGTTCGCGCTGATGACGGTCGTGGCGATCTTTGCCGTGCTTTTGCCGCTCGGCCGCCGCAGCCTGCCGCGGACCGGCGGCAGTGAGGCTAACGTCTACAAGGATCAACTCGCCGAGATCGAT
>NZ_JBAVNZ010000119.1:0-2146 GCF_049691595.1 Bradyrhizobium sp. | reverse complement strand
TCTCTCCCCCTTGCGGGAGAGGGCATCACCCGCATCGGCAACAAACTCGCTTGGGTGAGGGGTTGGCTCCGCGGATAAACATCTCTCCGTGGATAGAGAGCCCTCATCCGCCTTCGCTGCGCGAAGGCACCTTCTCCCACAAGGGGAGAAGGATTAAAGCTACACCGGCGTGAAGAACGGCAGCGGCGCGCCGTCGGTCGGCTTGAACACCACTTTCACCTTCTGGCCGATCTTCAGTTTCTCCAGGTCGCAGTCGACGAAGTTGGTCTGCAGCGAGGGACCTTCCTTCAGCGTCACATAACCGATCGCATAAGGGCCGGTCGGCGACTTGCGCATCAGGCTGAAGGTATAGATCGTGCCCTCGCCGGAGCTTTGCTCCCACACCGTCTGCTCGGAGAAGCAGAACGGGCAGATCGAGCGCGGAAAGTAATGCGGCTCGCCGCAGGCGATGCAGCGCTTGATCATGAACCTGCCCGCTCTCGCCGCGTCCCAGAACGGCGCGGTTTCGGGGTTGGTCACCGGCGCCGGATATTTCTTGCTGTCTGCCATCACGCACGCTCCAGGATGCAGGTCGAGGCGGCGTGGCGAACGCCCAGAAGTCCGCCGGTGCCGTGCGCGACCGCGAGGTCGCAGTTTTTCACCTGCACCTTTGGATGCGCTTCGCCGCGCAACTGCCGCACCGCTTCGATGATTTTTGTCATGCCGCCGCGGTTGACGGGATGATTGCTGCAGAGGCCGCCGCCGTCGGTGTTGAACGGCAATTTGCCGACGCCGGAAATCAGGTTGCCGTCGGCGACGAACTTGCCGCCCTCGCCCTTGTTGCAGAAGCCGAGGTCCTCGAGCTGCATCAGCACCGTGATGGTGAAGCTGTCATAGATCGAGGCGTATTTGATGTCCTTCGGCGTCACGCCCGCCTCCTCGAACGCGCGCGGACCGGACCACACGCCGGCCGAATAAGTGAGGTCGAGATCCTTGCCGCCGCGCGGGCCCTTCATCGCCTCGCCATGGCCGATCAGCCGCACCAGCGGCTTTTTCAGGCTCTTTGCAATCTCCGGCGTAGTGACGATCAGCGCGCCGCCGCCGTCCGAGACGACGCAGCAATCCATGCGACGCAGTGGGTCCGATATCATCGGCGAGTTCAGCACGTCCTCGACGGTGACGACGTCTTTGAGCATCGCATGCGGATTGTGTTGCGCATGATGGGAGGCCGCGACCTTGATCCAGGCGAGCTGTTCGCTGGTGGTGCCATAGTCGTGCATGTGGCGCATGGCGCACATGCCGTAGGCATTATGGGTGGTGGCGCCGTAGGCCGCCTCGAAATCGGCTTCGGCGCCGGCCGCGCGCGGCGGCATCGGCCCGGTGCGCGGCTTGCCCGCCAGCGTGATCAGCGCGACCCTGCATTTGCCGGCGGCGATCGCTTCGGCCGCGTGGCCGAGATGGATCAGATAGGAGCAGCCGCCGGTCTCGGTGGAATCGACGTGACGCACTTTCAGCCCGAGATAATCCACCATCGGCCAGAGGCCGCCCGGGGCGTCGCCGGCGCAGAAATAACCGTCGATATCGGCCTTGGTCAGGCCGGCATCCTCGATCGCGCCCCTGGCGACTTCGGCATGCAATTGTGCGGTGGATTTATCGGGTGCGTGCCGGGTTGGATGCTCAAAAATCCCGGCAATGTAGGCCTTGCCCTTGATGGTCAAATCGTTCTCCGCTGGCGTTTCTTGTTCGCAAGCGTTTTTCTGGCCTGTCGGGGCGGCCTTGGCAAGCGCCGAAATATTCCGCCAGGCGAGACGGGCATGACACCCCGCTCTCGCGGCGCGACGCGCCCGAGTTGTGCAAGTATTCTTCGCCCCTCGAAAACAGAGGGCGCAGGGAATGCCGGATGCGCGCTGCACCCGCGGTCTCGTGTGCAAGATTGTGCGAAGAATGCGCACACGAGCATACAGGTTCAGCGGAGGCAATCCGACATTCCCTGCGCAATGGTTTTACGGCTTACTTCGCGCTCTCCCCGGAGAATCGGGCTTTGTTGTCTCCGTCGCCCGCGGATAGCTGGCTCATCCGCGCCCGGTCGGGCCGACTTGCCTTCCGCAGACTTGACGCCAACCACTGAGGCGTCAGGACCACACGACTTCGCCGTACGCTTCAGCAT
>NZ_JBAVNZ010000118.1:0-1983 GCF_049691595.1 Bradyrhizobium sp. | reverse complement strand
GTCTATGCTGGACGGGCTCAGAAGTGGGTCTCCGACGAACAGGAAACTACCCGACGGGTGGAGGCGCGCATACGTTCGCCCATACACGGGGGGGACAAGGGCGCCGAGCTCTTCGGTGCCCGTCGCGATGTCGATCGTATGGATACTGCCCGGCTGGTCGGTATCCGGAATGAAATGCACACGGCCCTGCCCGTCCAGAACAAGATCGAAGACTGTCCCCGATACTTTCACCAGGAGCGGGTCGTGGGCAGGCTGCTGCCCGACCTGTGCGAGGTCGACGACGCTGATGAGCCCTTCGTGCCCCACGGCCGCTGAAAGTCCATCCGGCGAGACCGAAACGGAAGTAGGCTGCTTGGTCAGCGGCACTGATTTTTCCGTGCCTGTCGAGGTATCGTAGACGTACAAGGCGTTGGCCGGGTAAGTCGCCGCCATCACGATCTGATCGAGGCTGCGGCTGTATTCTGCGTCGCGCACATCGTGCGTAAGCGCAGCGCGGCCTTGCACAGGCAGTGGCGTGGCCTCCAGGTCGGGAGGCGGGCCAGTCTCGCCGGTAGCCGGATCCGTGCCCGTCACGGTGTAGGTGATAGGGATGGTCAGCGGGCTGCCGGCAAGTGGCTGGGTACATGCCTGGTCACGGCAGGTGTGGATCGTCAGCCGGTCGGTGTACGTGCCATTGAACAACGTGCTCGGTGGCCGGTGATAGATAAAGACCGGCACGAGCGTGGGGCCTCGCAGATCGACGTCTACTCCCGTGATGGCGGCCTTCGTGTAATCGCCGTAGAGCACCAGGCCGGCTGTGGTCGTGTTGTGTAACGTCAGAATCACGTTCGACTTGACAGTCGGATGAGCCCGATCCGAGGTGAAACCCGTCGTCGCCGGATCGAAGCTGATCGAGGGCGTCGGCGGAGGATCGGCGGGCGCCCCGGGACCCCCCGAGCCCGAGCCACCGCAAGTCGGCAGGCCGAGGCACAGCAAAGTGATCCCGAAGACAGTCGACCACCGGCTGATCCATCCAGCACCTTTTGCCGGCACTAGCGCGATACCAGGCTCTCGGCCAGCTAGCGAAGCTTCCTGATGGCATTCGGGAGCGAACGACTGGGCTACGTCAACGAAATCCATTTCGGTGTCGCCTTCGCTGGTACATCGGTGCCAAGCATCTTCGGCGAATCTCGGCCGGCCAGGCAAGTGCGATGATCCGGACCAGTGAATGTCCTTTGGGCCGAAAGGCAACTCTGGCGAGCGCCGGCTTTACGGCGTCCTGTCTCAAGATCGCCGGTGTCGAAAGACCAGGCGGCCCGGCGAAGTCGCCGCTTCGGCTCCTCCGGCCGCCCCGTCCGTAGCTGTGAACGACTTCATATTCCAGGCCGTCGGTGCAAAGGCATCGAATGCCTTTCTACAAACTCCATGGTCCGCGACCTCATGACGAACAAACAGGCGCGCGTCCTCGGCCTGCGCCGCAACGCTACAGAGTTGACCCCTTTATCAGGCCCGGTCCGCCGTCCTCATTCTCCCGGCGCGAAGCAGTATGCACACAGCTTGTTGCCGATCGGATCGCGCACGTAGGCGGCATAGGCCGTCGGCGTGAAATCGCGCGGGCCCGGAGCGCCTTCGTCCGTCCCGCCGTTGGCCAGGGCGGCCGCGTGGAAGGCGCGAACCGAGGCGCGCGTCGATGCGGCGAATCCGATCGTGCCGCCGTTGGCGAGGCACGCCGACTTGCCGTCACGGGGCTTCGTGATCAGGAACTCGGGTCCCTGAGCGCCATACAGGAACGCGTTCTCACCCATCGGACCGAGATTCTTGACGCCGAGCGGCGCCAGCGTCGCGTCATAGAACTTGCGCGACTGCGCTACATCGTTTGCACCCAGCACCACGTGCGTGAATATCGACATCTGATTTCGCTCCTTCAGTTTGGGAATGGACAGGATAAAGCAAGTGCTGCGGACATGCCTGTGTCGTAAGTGGATTTGCGCTGGTGGGCAGAAC
>NZ_JBAVNZ010000117.1:0-1652 GCF_049691595.1 Bradyrhizobium sp. | reverse complement strand
GGTGGCGCGGCGCACACCGGGGCCGGCGTCCGCAAACCTCCCAGGGAGGAAACCGCGGGAGGGGAAACGTGGATGGCGCGGCATTGACTATGGGGAATTGAATGCCGCGGATGAGGTGCGTGATTGGAATTGAGCCGATCCAGCGGGTTGGCCGAACGGGAAGTTGCTGATGAATGAGCCGCGAGTGGCGTTGAACGCCGTTAGTTGGCGACCGATTTGGTTCGACGGCTGGATATTTGGGCGCGCTCTGCCGTGGCCGACGGAGCGGCAGCGAGCGCGACGAGCAGATTTACGGGATTGTGACGCGGTCATGAAGTATCGAGCCTGATGACGTTCGTTGGACCTGTTGGCCGATACCGTGGCGTGGCACCACGTTCAAAGACCTCGATGATGATCATGCGACCGCCGCAGCATGGACAATCCGGCTTGATGGGATCGGCGGCGGCCTCGGTGGGCGGGCCTTCGGGTTTTGAAGCGGCGAGCAGTTCACGCGCGCGGGCGATGTTGTCGGCGCGCGTACCGCTGGCAAGCAGGCCATAGTGGCGGATGCGGTGGAAGCCTTGCGGCAGGACGTGGATCAGGAATCGGCGGATGAACTCGGCGGTGGTGACTGTCATCACCTTCTGGCGATCACGATCTTCGGCGCGATAGTCCTTCCATCGGAAGGTGACATTGGCATGGTCGAAGGCGATCAGCCGGCTGTTGGCAATGGCGACGCGGTGGGTATAGCGCGACAGATAGGCCAGCACGGCCTTTGGCCCGCCGAACGGGCGCTTGGCATAGACGACCCATTCGGTTCGGCGTAGCGGCGACAGATAGGCTGCGAACGCCTGCGGGTCGGCGAGAGCGGCGTGATTGCCGAAGAACGCCAGCTGGCCGGCTTTGTGGACCGCAAACAGCTTCTCCAGGAATAGCCTGCGGAACAGGCGCGATAGCACGCGCACCGGCAGGAAGAAGCCGGGCCGGCAGGCCACCCAACGCTCGCCGTCGAGCGAGATGCCGCCGCCCGGCACGATCATGTGGACGTGCGGATGATGGGTCATGGCCGAACCCCAGGTATGGAGAACCGAGGTGATGCCGACGCGGGCGCCGAGGTGTTTTGGGTCGGCCGCGATGGTGGTCAGGGTCTCGGCCGAGGCCTTGAACAGCAGGTCGTAGATCACGGCCTTGTTCTGGTAGGCAATGTCGGCGATGGCCGCAGGCAGCGTGAACACGACGTGATAGTATGGCACCGGCAACAGGTCGGCCTCGCGGTCGGCGAGCCATTGCTTCGCGGCGGCGGCCTGGCACTTCGGACAGTGGCGGTTGCGGCAGCTGTTATACGCGATGGTCGTATAGGCGCAGTCCTCGCAGCGTGCGACATGTCCACCGAGCGCTGCCGTGCGGCAGTTCTCGATCGCCGACATCACCTTGAGCTGGCCGAGGCTGACATGGCCGGCATTGGCCCGGCGCCATGCCGGGCCGTGGCCGCGGAAGATGTCCGCGACCTCCAGCGATGGACGCGACACGAAGAGCCTCGTGTCAGGCGGGCGGTTTGGCCTGCGTCAGGGTGATGCGATCGAGCGGGCTCATGACCTGCTGGATCGTCTTGGTGGCGACGCGCGTATAGAGCGCCGTGGTGTCGAGCTTGGCATGGCCGAGCAGGACCTGGA
>NZ_JBAVNZ010000116.1:0-3368 GCF_049691595.1 Bradyrhizobium sp. | reverse complement strand
GAACTGCAGGCCGACCCCGCGCCCTGCGTCGCCGCAGCGGCTGCCAACGACGACGACAAGACCATCGGCGTGTGCGGCGCGCTGATCGACCACGAAAAGGCTGTCAGGGCCGACCGCGTCAAGGCTTTGATCGCGCGCGGCGCCGCCTACGACCGCAAGGACATGATCGACCGCGCCATCGCCGATTACGACACCGCGCTGGGGCTCGATCCGACGCTGGCCGATGTCTTCAATGCGAGGGGCGAGCTCTGGCGCAAGAAGGGCGACCGGCCGAAGGCGCTGCGGGATTTTGGCGCGGCGATCAAGCTGTACCCGGAGCATCCGGCGGCGCGCGGCAACTACAAATCGCTGGCCCAGGATCTGGAACGGCTGGGCGCGCTGCTGGCGGTCCATAACAAGCCGAGCTTCAAGTGTGCCGCCGTCCGGCGGCCGGTTGAGAAGGCGATCTGCGCCGATCCGGACCTCGCCAATCTCGACCGCGAGATCAATGCCGCGAACGCCAGGGTGGTGAACGCGGCGAGCCGCGACAGCCTGCGCGCCGGCCGGGTCCTGCGGCGCGAGCAGGACGAGTTCATCGCCCGCCGCGACGCCTCGTTCGGCCGGCCGGGCTACGATCTGCGCAGGGCCATGAAGGAACGGCTCGACCATCTGCTGGCGATTGGCTCGCACTAACGGCGTGGCATCGGGATCGCCCACCTCTCCCAAAGGAGAGCCCGTAGGGTGGGCACGGCGCAAGCGCGCCTTTGCCCACCCTACGGACTTTGACCTTGAAATGATGCCGCTTCGCGTGACAATGCCCCAAGGAAATGTGGCCTGAATTTGATCCTGGTCATGGCCCGGTTCGTGCCGGCCGTCCACGCCTTGTTTCCTCGATGAACCATTGAGTGGAGTTGGAGCGGGGAAAACGCCATGAACATCCAGGACAACAGCCGCTACCATCAGGTCCATGCCCGCTCGCTCAAAGACCCCGAGGGTTTTTGGGGCGAGGCGGCGGCCGAGATCGACTGGATCGAGCCCGCCAGGAAAATCTTCGATCCTTCGATCGGGCTTTACGGCCGCTGGTTTGCCGGCGCCGTGGTCAACACCTGCTACAACGCGCTCGACCGCCATGTTGCCGGTGGCCGCGCCGGTCAGGTGGCGCTGATCCACGATTCGCCACTCGCCGGCACCATCACGAAATTGACCTATGCCGAACTGCTGGCCGAGGTGAAAGCGCTGGCCGCGGTCATGGCCGATTTCGGCGTCGCCAAAGGCGACCGCGTCATCCTCTATATGCCGATGGTGCCGGAAGCCGTGGTCGCGATGCTGGCCTGCGCGCGGATCGGCGCGGTGCATTCGGTGGTGTTTGGCGGCTTCGCCGCGAAAGAACTCGCCACCCGGATCGAGGACGCGAAACCAAAACTGATTTTTTCGGCGAGCTGCGGCCTCGAGCCCGGCCGCATCGTGCACTACAAGCCGCTGCTCGACGAGGCGATCAAACTTTCCAGCGTCAAGCCGCGGGCCTGCGTCATCCTGCAGCGGCCGCAACAGGGTTGCGAGCTCACGGCCGGGCGCGACCACGACTGGGCGCGGCTTCGCCGCGCAGCCCTCGACGCCGGCAAGGCGGCGCCCTGCGTGCCGGTACTCGCGACCGATCCGCTCTACATCCTCTACACCTCGGGGACCACCGGCCAACCGAAAGGCGTGGTGCGCGACAATGGCGGGCATCTGGTCGCGCTGAAATGGTCGATGTTCAACCTCTACGGCGTCAGGCCGGGCGAGGTCTGGTGGTGCGGCTCCGACATCGGCTGGGTGGTCGGCCACAGCTACATCGTCTACGGCCCGCTGTTTCATGGCGCGACCTCGATCATGTACGAGGGCAAGCCGGTCGGCACGCCGGACGCAGGCGCGTTCTGGCGCGTGATATCGGAGCACAAGGCGGTGGCGCTGTTCACCGCGCCGACCGCGTTCCGCGCCATCCGCAAAGAGGACCCGGAGGGCAAGTTCATTCGGCAACATGATCTGTCGAACTTCCGCACGCTGTTTCTGGCCGGCGAGCGCGCCGATCCGCCGACGGTGGAATGGGCGGAAGCGCAGTTGAAGGTGCCGGTGATCGATCACTGGTGGCAGACCGAAACCGGCTGGTGCATCGCCGGCAATCCGGTCGGGCTTGGCCAGTTGCCGGTCAAGCATGGTTCGCCGACGGTGCCGATGCCGGGCTATCAGGTCGAGGTGGTCGACGAGGCCGCGCGGCCGGTGCCTTCGGGCACCATGGGCTCGATCGTGATCAAGCTGCCGATGCCGCCGGGCTGCCTGCCGACCTTGTGGGAGCAGGACGCGCGCTGCAGGGAGGCCTATTTCGACGAATTCCCCGGCTACTACAAAACCTCCGACGCCGGCTACAAGGACGAGGACGGTTATGTGTTCGTGATGGGCCGCACCGACGACATCATCAATGTCGCCGGCCACCGGCTCTCCACCGGCGGCATGGAGGAGATTCTCGCATCGCACCCGGATGTCGCCGAATGCGCGGTGCTCGGCATCAAGGATGCGATCAAGGGCGAGGTGCCCTGCGGCTTTCTGGTGCTGAAGGCCGGCGTGACGCGCGCGCCTTCTGAGATCGAACGGGAGATCGTGGCGCTGGTCCGCGAAAAACTCGGTCCGGTCGCCGCCTTCAAGCTTGCGATCACGGTCGGCCGGCTGCCGAAGACGCGGTCGGGAAAGATCCTGCGCGGCACCATCAAGAAGATCGCCGACGGCGAGGCCTGGACCATGCCCGCGACCATCGAGGATCCCAGGGTGCTCGACGAAATCGGCGACGCGCTGAAGGGCAGGGTGTGAGAGACAAGTGCCGTCATTGCGCTTCTCGCAATGACGGCAGAGCGAGGGCTTTTTTTCCGCTTCGGCCATCAAGCAATGCCTTTGTTTCGATGGATTGCCGGGTCATCCCCGATCAAGTCGAGGACAGGCGGCCGGCAATGACGAACTGGATGAATGGATGAACCATGCGACCTAACTCCGCACGACCCTGTCTCGCGCTCCTGCTGCTTGCCCCTCTGCTCGCCGGCTGCCTCGAGCGTGGACAGCCGACCATGGTCGACTCCAGCGGCGACGACGATGCGTTCTGTCGCGCCAGCCATGCGGTCGGCTCGCCGGAATATGTCGCCTGCCGCAAGGACCGCGACGTCCAGCGCGCCAACGCCAACGCCCGCGCCGACCGCCGCCAGCGCAATCTCGGCGAATACATGCTCAACAATCCGTCACGGCCGTGAACATTCGGAGACGATCATGAACGAAGACGCTTTCAACACCAGCCTGCGCGGCTTCCTCAAGAAAGTCGGCATCACCTCGCAGCGCGAAATCGAAAAGGCGGTCCGCGACGCGGTCGC
>NZ_JBAVNZ010000115.1:0-6348 GCF_049691595.1 Bradyrhizobium sp. | reverse complement strand
GAACTGCAGTGATCCCGCGGCCTGGCTGCCGGACACGCCGAATGCCGCAATGATCTGATCTTTCGACAGCCCAAACAGCTTTGCCGCGGCAGCCGCCGCGCCATAGGTTCCCGCCGTGGCTGTGGGATGAAAACCGCGCGCATAATGCGAGGTCGGATCGAGCGCGTTGCCGAGCCGGCAGCAGACCTCATAGCCCGCCACGATCGCGGTCAGCACGTCGCGGCCGGAGGCGCCGACCATTTCGCCGACCGCGAACGCCGCCGGCACCACCGGCGCGCTCGGATGCAGCGAGGAATCCGCGTGCGTGTCGTCGAAATCCAGCGAGTGGCCAAGCGCGCCGTTGAGCAGTGCTGCGACCGCCGGCGTCCAGGTTTTGCTGTCGCCGAACACGGTGGCGTGGCCCTCGCCGTCGAGCGCCAGCGCTTCCAGCATTTTCAGCAGCGAGGGCGTGGATTCCGCATCGCGGCGCGCCCGGATCGCGCTGCCCAGGAAATCGAGCGTCAGCACCTTGGCGCGCGCCAGTACCTGCGGCGGGATGTCCTCGAATTTCAGATCGGTGACATAGCCTGCGAGCGTTGCGGTTTCATGGGCCATGGCGATGCCTCGGGTTTTCTTGCCTCTCGTTATTTTGGTACGGCGGAGGCGTAGCCTCGTCAACTCAGGTTACGGCGGGTCAGACCCCTGCTTTCCATCCGCCAGATCAGGAGATCGATGCGGTCCTGGCCGAAGAACGGCTCGTTTTCGAACACGAAGGTCGGCACGCCCCAATGCCCTGACGCGGTGTGGGCCTGCTCATTGCCGGCGATGATCCGTTCATAGCGCTCGGGATCGGCTGAAATGGCGGCATCCATCGCCGCCAGATCGAAACCGGCGGCGGTCGCGGCGCTGGCGAGATGATCGCCTTCGTTCCAGCCCGTAACGGTGCCGTCCCACAGCACCCGGCTGATGGCGTTGGTGAACGCCAGCGCGCGGCCCTCGAGCTGGGCCGCGGCGCCGAGCCGGGTCAGGCGATGGATATAGGGCTGGTGCTCGGCGACCTCGAGCGTCGCCATGTCCTGAACGATCGGGTCGGGTCGGGGAAAGCGGAACGGAATGTTCTCGCGGCTGGCGACGCGGCTGGAATCCAGCACCACATAGCGCGCGAATTGCGGATTGGCGCGCTTGAAAAAACCGGGCACCCGGACCGCGAGCGGATAGACCGGACGCAGGTTCACGGTCACATCATAGTCGGCGACCATCTTCATGGTCTTCGGCAGCGCCAGATAGCTGTAGGGGCTGCGAAACGAAAAGAACAGATCGACCGATAATGTCATGGGCCGCCCCCGCATTCCTATGTTCTGCTGGAGCAAAGCACGGGTACCGCAACCCGTCCATTGGGTCGCGGACGGGTCAGGATCGGGCGGCGACACGTCGCAGCATGGAGCGGACGATCAGGCGGTGGAGCGGCAGGATGACCGCCAGATAGCTCCGGCCGAGCAGGTTGTGCGTCAGCACCAGCGTGGTCGCGGTGACGCCCTGGCTTGCGCCGGATGTGGCGACATCCACCACGACGCGAAAATCCAGATGCTTGTCGTTGAAGCCCGCGACCAGCCGGTTCGGCGTCTCGCTCAGGACTGGAAACATCCCGATCATGTCCCGCGGTTCGGTTTGGCTCGCGCCCGATGTTTTCAGACCGAACGGCGCCACCAGGATATTGCGAAAGGTCAACAGCGCGTCGACCCAGCGCGGCGGCCGGCCGATCATGCGTTCCGCGGCGCGCCGGGCAGTGAGGGTCCGGTCATCGGTTTCGAGGTGGTAGGCGTCGGTGAACTGCGCGCCGGCCAGCAGCGTATCGGTGTCGACCTCAGGCGTGACTTCGCGGACTTTCATCGGGTCAAAGCCTGCTCACCAGCAGCCGGAAACGCAGGATGAGAAGAACGGCATAGACCGCGGTCCCGCAGGACAACCCGATCCAGACGCCCACCGCGCCCCACGCCGTCCAGAAGCCGAGCGCGCAGGCGCAGGTGAAACCGATCAGCCAATAGCTGATGATAGCAAACAACAGCGGCACCCGCGTATCGCTCATGCCGCGAAGCGCGCCGGCGGCGATGGTCTGGATGCCGTCGGCGACGAAGAAGGTCGAACCAACCACCAGCAGCGTCGCGGTGAGCTCGGCGGTGGCATCGGTGGTTTCGCCGAGAAAAATTTTGGCGATCGCAAATCGCCCGAGCATCACGGCGAGCGTCATGGCCGACATGAAGACGATGCCGAGGCCGGTCGCGACATATCCGGCGCGCCGGACCGCCGGCGCATCGCCGCGCCCGACAGCGTGACCGACCCGCACGGTCGCCGCCATTCCGATGCCGAACGGCACCATGAACAAGATGGCCGCGATCTGCAGCGCGATCTGATGCGCCGCCAGCGCGGTGGTGCTGATCAGGCCCATCAAGAGCCCGGCGGCGCCGAACAGGCCGTATTCCAGCAGGAAGGCGATCGAGATCGGCGCGCCGATCAGGACGAGTTGCCGCATCAGGCCCCAGTCGATCCGCCAGACATGCCCGATGACTTGAAATTTCCGGAACGGTGGCCGGCGGGCGGCCAACCAGATACCCGCCAGGAACATCCCGAAATTGACCATCGAGGTAGCGAGCCCGGCGCCGAACAGCCCGAGCCGCGGCAGGCCGAACCCGCCATACAGCAACAGGTACACCAGCAGCGCGTTGGCCGGGATCGCCGCCAGGGTGATCCACAGGATCGGCTCCGGCCGGTTGACCGCGCTCATGAAGCCGCGGATCGCCAAAAACCACAGTGCCGGCAGAATGCCCCAGGCCAGGCCGAACAGATATTGCTGCGCGAGAGCCGCGGCCGCGGGCGCCTGCCCCAGCGCCAGCAGGATCGGCTCGCCGCGAAACGGCAGCGCCATCATCGGCAGCGAGACCAGCAGCGCGACCCAGAGACCGACGCGAAGCGAGCGCCGCACCCGATGCGGGTTGCGCGCACCGAACGCCTGCGCCGCGAGCGGCGCCACCGCGGACACCAGCCCCATTCCAAAGGTGAAGCTGACGAAGAAAACCGTATGTGCCAGCGCCGCCGCTGCCACCGCCTCGCCGCCGAGACGTCCGATGAACGCGAGATCGGTCGTCATCATCGCGATCTGCCCGAGCTGGGTCAGCGCGATCGGCACCGCGAGTTTGAGCGTCTCGGCCAGTTCGGCCGGGAGACGGCTGCCGCGCCAAGCCGCGGCCGCCCGCGATGTGGTCGATGCTTGTTCGATTTTATCAAGGGAGGTCATTGAACCAGACTAGCCCCGCTACGGGCCAAAAAGATGACAGCGGCGCTTCGCCCTATCGATCGTTTACCGATCGTTTCTCGCCGGTATGCGGGTGATCTTCGCGCCCAGCGCATTGAGCCGTTCCTCGAGGCGCTCATAGCCGCGCTCGATCTGGTCGGCATTGTTGATGGTGGAGGTGCCTTCGGCGCACACCGCCGCCAGCAGCATCGCCATGCCGGCGCGGATGTCGGGGGATGTCATCGGCGCGCCGCGCAGCCGGCTCGGGCCTGCCACGATCGCCCGATGCGGGTCGCACAGCACGATGCGGGCGCCCATCGAGATCAGCTTGTCGACGAAGAACATCCGCGACTCGAACATTTTCTCGAACATCAGGATCACGCCGTCGCATTGGGTCGCGGTGACGATCGCGATCGACATCAAATCGGCGGGGAATGCGGGCCAGGGCTGGTCTTCCAATTTCGGCACATGGCCGCCGAAATCGTCCTGGATCTTCATGGTCTGGCCGGATGGCACGACGAGGTCGTCGCCCTCGATCCCGCAGACGATGCCGAGCCGCGCGAAGCCCATCAGGATCGAGCGCAGATGCTCGACGCCGGCGCGGGCGATGCGAAGCGGCGAGCGCGTCACCGCCGCGAGCCCGATCAGCGAGCCGACCTCGATATGGTCGGGGCCGATCGAATAGCGGGCGCCGCCCAGCGTCGCGGGGCCGTGCACGATGATGGTGTTGGTGCCGATGCCTTCGATTTTCGCGCCGAGCGCGAGCAGAAAATGCGCCAGATCCTGCACATGCGGCTCGGACGCGGCGTTGCGCAAATGGGTGGTGCCGTGGGCGCCGACGGCGGCGATGAGCGCGTTCTCCGTGGCCGTGACGCTGGGCTCGTCGAGGAAGACATCGGCGCCCTTCAGGCGCGGGCTGCGGAACTCGAGCCGGTGGGTCGCCGTGACGGTGGCGCCGAGCTGCTCGAAGGCGAGGAAATGGGTGTCGAGACGCCGCCGCCCGATCACGTCGCCGCCAGGCGGCGGCAGCGCGACCTCGCCGCAGCGGGCCAACAGCGGCCCTGCGAGCAGGATCGAGGCGCGGATCCGCGCGCACAATTCCGGGTCGAGATCGGCGGCGCGGATCTCCCTGGCGTGGATCAGAAGCGTGTTGCGCTCGAGCCATTCGGCGGAGGCGCCGACCGAGCGGACCAGTTCGACCAGGGTTTCGGTGTCGCGAATCCGCGGAACGTTTTCCAGCGTTACCGGATGTTCCGTCAGCAGGGCCGCCGCGATGATCGGCAACGCGGCGTTCTTGTTGCCGGACGGCTCGATCGTTCCCGCCAGTCGGTGTCCGCCTTCAACGATGTATTGAATAGGCGGCACGGGCGGATCCTGGCCTTATACGTCGATATTGGCGCTGAGCGAGTTGTCCTGGATGAATTCGCGGCGCGGCTCGACCACGTCGCCCATCAGCTTGGTGAAGATGTCGTCGGCCTCGTCGACCTCCTTGATCTTCACCTGCAACAGCGAGCGTGCATTGGTATCGAGCGTGGTTTCCCAGAGCTGATCCGGGTTCATCTCGCCGAGGCCTTTGTAGCGCTGCATCTTGACGCCCTCGCGGCCGGCGTCGGTCACCGCTTCGAACAGGCTGACCGGGCCGTGAATGGGGGTTTCGGTGTCCTTGCGGCGCAACAGGCCCGGCTTCGGATAGGCCTCCTGCAGCTTGGCCGCGTAATCGTCGAGCTTGCGCGCGTCGACGGAGCCGAGCAGGGCGTCGTCGATGATGGCGACGTCCTTGACGCCGCGCACGGTGCGCTCGAACAGAAAGCCCTCGCCTTCGGTGAAGCGCCCGGTCCAGCCGCGCTCGACTTCATCCGCCAGCGCGTCGAGCCGCCGGGCAATATAGTCCGCGGCGGCATTGGCGGTGGTGACGTCGCTGGTGATTTTCGGGTTGAGCACGCCGGCGATCGCGGCCTGCTCGATCACCTTGCGGTTATAGCGGCTGTGCAGATTGTGCAGCGTGCCGCGGATGATGCGGGCGTCCTCGACCAGCGTCTGCAGATCGCGGCCGCGGCGATCCTCGCCCGACGCCAGCTTGAAGACGCAGTCGTCGAGCCCGGTCTGGATCAGATAATCTTCCAGTGCGCGCTCGTCCTTCAGATATTGCTCGGACTTGCCGCGCGTCACCTTGTAGAGCGGCGGCTGGGCGATATAGAGGTGGCCGCGGTCGATCAGCTCGCGCATCTGCCGGTAGAAAAACGTCAACAGCAGCGTGCGGATATGGGCGCCGTCGACGTCGGCGTCGGTCATCACGATGATCTTGTGGTAGCGCAGCTTGTCGGCAGAGAAATCGTCGCTGATGCCGGTGCCGAGCGCGGTGATCAGCGTGCCGATCTGCTCGCTGGACAGCATCTTGTCGGGGCGGACGCGCTCGACATTGAGGATCTTGCCGCGCAGCGGCAGCACCGCCTGGAATTCGCGGTTGCGGCCCTGCTTGGCACTGCCGCCGGCGGAATCGCCCTCGACGATGAACAGCTCGGATTTGGCGGGATCGCGTTCCTGGCAATCGGCGAGCTTGCCGGGCAGCGAGGAAACGCTCAGCGGATGCTTCCGCGTCAGCTCGCGCGCCTTGCGGGCGGCCTCGCGCGCCGCCGCGGCCTGGATCACCTTGCCGACGATCACCTTGGCCTCGGCCGGATGCTCCTCGAACCATGCCGCCAGTGCCTCGTTGAGCACGTTCTCGACCACGGGACGCACTTCCGAGGACACCAGCTTGTCCTTGGTCTGCGACGAGAACTTCGGATCCGACACCTTGACCGAGAGCACCGCGGTCAGGCCTTCGCGGCAGTCGTCGCCGGTCAGCGCGATCTTTTCCTTCTTGGCGTTGGCTTCGGCATAGCCGTTGACCTGGCGGGTCAGCGCGCCGCGGAAGCCCGCGAGATGGGTGCCGCCGTCGCGCTGCGGGATGTTATTGGTGAAGCACAGCACGTTCTCGTGGTAGCTGTCGTTCCACCACAGCGCCGCCTCGACGCCGATGCCGTTCATCTCCGCGCGCACGATGATCGGAGCGGGCACCATCGCCTTCTTGTTGCGGTCGA
>NZ_JBAVNZ010000114.1:0-11610 GCF_049691595.1 Bradyrhizobium sp. | reverse complement strand
GGGCGGGATCGTCGGGTGAGAACGCACCGCTTTCGACCGCGATGATGGCGCGCGCCAGCCGCGGCGAGCGGCTGAGGACGTCGGTCGCGTCCAGCCCCTGCTTGCGGCGGATCATGACGTCGCCGGCCTCCAGGCCGAAGATCGCGATGTTTTCCGCACCCACGTGATCGCGGATTTCGATGTTGGCGCCGTCGAGCGTGCCGATGGTCAGCGCGCCGTTCAGCGCGAGCTTCATGTTGCCGGTGCCGGAGGCTTCCATGCCCGCGGTCGAGATCTGTTCGGACAAATCGGCGGCGGGAATGATCACTTCCGCGAGGCTGACATTGTAGTCGGGCAGGAACGCGATCTTCAGGCGGCCGGCGACGGCGGGATCGTTGTTGACGACGTCGGCGACGTCGTTGATCAGCTTGATGATCAGCTTGGCGTAGCGATAGCTCGCCGCCGCCTTGCCGGCGAAGATTTTCACCCGCGGCACCCAGTCGCGATGCGGCTCGTCCCTGATCGCCTGGTACAGCGCCACCGTCTCGATGATGTTGAGCAGTTGCCGCTTGTATTCGTGGATGCGCTTGATCTGGACGTCGAACAGCGCCGAAGGATCGACCTTGATGCCGAGGCGCTCGCCGATCAGCCGCGCCAGCGCCAGCTTGTTGTGATGCTTGACGTCGCGGAACCGCTGCTGGAATGCGTGGTCGCCGGCATGGCTTTCGAGATGTTCGAACAGCGAGAAATCGTCGAGCACGGCCTCGCCGCAGGCCTCGCGGATCAGGCCGGTCAGTTTCGGATTGGCCAGCATCAACCAGCGGCGGAAGGTGATGCCGTTGGTCTTGTTGGTGATGCGGCCGGGATAGAGATGATTGAGATCGTGGAACACGGTCTCCTTCATCAGCTCGGAATGCATCGCCGAGACGCCATTGATGCGGTGCGAGCCGACGAAAGCCAGTTGGCCCATCCGCACCCGGCGGCCGGATTTTTCGTCGATCATCGACACCGAGGCCCTGAAATCCACATCGCCGGGGCAACGCGCGTCGGCGAGCGCCAGATGCGCGACATTGATGCGGTAGATGATTTCGAGGTGCCGCGGCAAGAGCCGTTCGAACAGCTCGACCGGCCAGGTTTCCAGCGCTTCCGGCAGCAGCGTGTGGTTGGTGTAGGACAGCGTCGCCACGGTGATCTTCCAGGCCTCGTCCCAGCGGAAATTGTGCAGGTCGACCAGGATGCGCATCAGCTCGGCGACGGCGAGGCTCGGATGGGTGTCGTTGAGCTGCACCGCGGCCTTTTGGGCAAGGCTGCGCAACTGCCCGTCGGCGGCGAGGTGGCGTTCGACCAGATCCTGCAGCGAGGCGGAGACGAAGAAATATTCCTGACGCAGCCGCAATTCGCGGCCCGCGGCGCTTTCGTCGTTCGGATAGAGGAATTTGCAGATCGATTCGGCACGCGCTTCCTCGGCGACGGCGCCGAGATAGTCGCCGGTGTTGAAGATGTCCAGCTTGAGCGGGTCGGGCGAGCGCGCCGACCACAGCCGCAGCGCGTTGACGTGCTGGCCGCGCCAACCCACGATCGGGGTGTCGTAGGCGACCGCCTGCACGGTTTCCGACGGATGCCATATGGCGCGGTCGCGGCCCTTAACCTCGGCGTGTTCGACGCTGCCGCCGAAATTCACCTGATAGACCACTTCCGGCCGCTGGAATTCCCAGGGGTTGCCAAAACCCAGCCATTCGTCCGGATATTCGTGCTGCCAGCCCTGCGCGATGATCTGGCGGAACAGGCCGAAATCGTAGCGGATGCCGTAGCCGATCGCGGGGATCGCGAGCGTTGCCATGCTCTCCATGAAACAGGCCGCAAGCCGCCCGAGGCCGCCATTGCCGAGCGCTGCGTCCGGCTCGCATTTGCGCAAGTCCGAGAGGCCGACGCCGAGATCGCCGAGCGCGGCCTCGAACACCGGCAGCAGGCCCATGTTGTTCAACGCGTCGGTGAACAGGCGGCCGATCAGGAACTCGAGCGAGAGGTAATAGACCCGCTTGCTGCCGGCGTCATAGCTCCGTTTCTCGGCCGTCAGCCAGCGGTGCACGATGCGGTCGCGCAGCGCCAGCGCCGCCGCCTTGTACCAGTCGCGCCTGGTCGCCATGCCGGCATCCTTGCCGATCGCAAGCCTGAGCTTGGCGAGGATCGCACCCTTGATCTCGGCCAGCGCCAGCTCGTCGATCGACTGACCCGGCGCCGGATGGTTTCCCTGGAATGGTTGATCTGGCAAACCTGAAATCCTGGCTCGTGAGTCCCTGCGAAATGATACGCGCCTTGCACCGCGATCGAAACCGCCTGAAGGATTGTCGTGCACCGCGCGGCCTGATTTTATGCAAGGACCGGGCCGATTTGGCGGCGCCGGGCAGCTGGATTTGGTGATATGATCCCGTCGCGACGGACCAAAGTTCGCCGGAACTCGGGGGAGGATTGCGTCATGAGGTTACTGATCGAGATCGTCGCCACCGCACTGTTGGTCGTCTGCATCAGCGCCACCAGCGCGGCCTTCGCCGCCGGCGCGGCTGCCCGCAGCGCCGATGGCCTGAGCTGCTCCTTCAGCGTCGAGAACAACGCATCGCCCGCCGCGCGCTGCGCGGCGATCGGCCGCCAATGAGGCGGAAAATTTGTCGCCAATTATTGCGGCGACGGGCTGTTGTCGGCGATATGATTTTCTGACGCTGCAACTGGTTGTTTCTCGTTGTCCCGGTATTCCGCCGGGACGACGCTTGGAGAAATACTGGAACAAATTAAGAACAATTTAGTAAGCCATTGATATATAATAGTGATTCGGCGCTATGCTGACACAACATCTAGGGTCTATCCGAGTTTGCGAGGACTACATGTCCACCATTGCCTTCGACTCCTTCGCGCTTACCCGCATCGCCGATTTCGCGCGCTCGCTGTCGCGCCTGCATCAGGCCTCGCGCCGCCACCCCGTCGATGACGACGCGATCGACCGCGAGTTCAACGCCGTCTGCCTTTCGGTGTGGGGCTACACGACCGATGATTTCAGCGATGATCTGTTTTCGCCGGAGGATCACGCCTTTCTCGATTCACTCGACGAGGCGCCTGCGCGCCGCTTCGCCGCCGAGCAGGGCTATGATCTGGTCGACGATCAGGGCATGCTGACGGACTGGTGGGGCTATTGCTGGATGATACTGGCGGAAAAGCGCGGGCTGCTGACGCCGGAAAACCGCGCCGCCTCGCGCGCGGCGATCGAGGAAAAATATCGCTCGGCGCCGAACGTGATCGGCGTCATCGTCGGGCGGTGATCTATCTGATTTCCGCCCGTTTCGCCTTCGGCGCCAACGTCTTCGGCACCACCGTTGGCAGTGCGACGTCGCGGCTGGTCTCCGGCAGCGGAGTATCGGCGACCATCTCCGCACGCACGGGAGCGACCTTCATCTCCCCCAACCGCGCGCGGACGTTGGCGGTGAGGCCGGGATAGGCCGCGACAGGGGTGAAGTCGGCGGTCTGGCTGGCGCCCGGCCGGCCGCCGGTATAGGCGACCAGCCCTTCGGTGGTGGCGATCACGTCGCCGGGGCGCAGCGAGGTGTCGAGCGTGAGGTCGACCGGCGCAAGGCCTGACGGATCGCGTCCATTGCAGGTGCAGTCGGCGCGCAGCGCCTTGCGGTAGGCGAAGGCGTTTTCGCTGTCGGCGTAGCGCTCGCCATGGCTCGACGCCGCGCCCTCGATGGTGCTGCCGTAGAAGACTTTGGTGGCGCTGGCGGGACAGAACGCCTGGCACATCTGGACCGGTGAGGCATTGCCGCGCATGGTCAGCGGAAAATATTTGCCGTCGCAGCTTCGCACGCAAAAGGCGGGCCCGGAGCCGGCCGCGACGCGGGCTGCAGGCTGCGGCTGCTGTTGATTGACGCCGAACGGATCGGCGAAGAAGCTGGCCTGCGGCGAGACCTGCCGCCCCTGCTTGAAGCCGCCGAACAGCAGGTCGAACAGGTTTTCGGCGGAAGCCGGGCTGGGCGCGAGGCCGAGCGGGCCCATAAGCGTGGCGGCCACCAGCCATGCGCGGCGCCACCTGCGCGACAAATAAAACTCTTTACGCAACGCCAACTCCACCCAACGCAACCTTACGCGCCGCGGCAAACATGCCTAAGGCAGGATTCACCATAACGGCGGATGGTAAACGAGGGGTCACCGCGGAACCGGCGACGAAAAAGAAATGCTGCTCTTCTCCCTCTCCCGCTTGCGGGGGAGGGCTGGGGTGGGGGTGTCACCCAGCAACGGAACCGTCAAAATTCGAGGAGAGCTTCCCCTACCCGCCGCGCTATTCGAGCGCGTCGACCTCCCCCGCAAGCGGGAGAGGTAAGGCCATCGCCCGGTCACCCCCTCAAAAATTCGCTGGCCTTGTAGAGCGCGCGGAAGGCAAGGCCCGCTTTGGCAAAGGTTTCGCTCGCGCCTTCCTCGCGATCGACCATGGTCAACACCAGCGCGATCTCGCCGCCGGCATCGCGCACGGCCTCGACCGCCTTCAGCGCCGAGCCGCCGGTGGTGGTGACATCCTCAACGATCACGACGCGCTTGCCTCGCAGGGTTTCGCCCCTGGCGAGACCTTCCACCGCGAGTCGTGCGCCATGTTCCTTCGGCTTCTTGCGCACGAAGAACGCCGCGATCGGGTGGCCCTTGATCCAGGAAAGCTGCGCGATCGCGCCGGCGAGCGGCACCGCGCCCATTTCCAGCCCGCCGACGAAATCGAGATTGTCATCCTTCAGCGCCTCATAGGTCAGTTCCGCCAGCAGCGTCGCGCCTTCGGGATCGAGCATGGTCGGCTTGAGGTTGAAGTAGAAATCGCTTCTGCGGCCCGACGCCAGCGTGATCTCGCCGCGGCCGAACGAGCGCTTGCGGATGATCTCGGCGAGGCGGGCGCGGGCGGCTGATTTGGACAAGGCTTTTTTCCCCGGGATTGGAGGCGCAGTGCAATCTATCGGCGGACGGCCGCACATTCCAGCGCCGATCGCGCGCCGTCAACAGACCGGCGGCTTACCTGCGCGCGGGGACAGCCCGCGGAAAGCGCCGTTGTAACGCCCCGGGGTTCCGGGCTACGGGATAGCCAGGCTTCTGTGGGGAAAGACAAATGACCATCGAACTGCACACCTGGAACACGCCGAACGGCCGCAAGATCAGCGTGGCGCTGGAAGAGATGGGGCTGCCGTACAAGGTGATCCCGGTCAACATCACCAAGGGCGAGCAGATGGCGCCCGCATTTCTGGCGATCAGCCCGAACAACAAGATCCCCGCCATCGTCGATCCCGACGGGCCCGACGGTAAGCGCGTCAGCGTGTTCGAGTCCGGCGCGATCCTGCTCTATCTCGGCGAGAAGACCGGAAAATTCCTGCCAAAACCCCTGATCGAGCGCATCCCGGTCTATGAATGGCTGATGTGGCAGATGGGCGGTTTCGGGCCGATGCCAGGCCAGGTGCACCACTTCATCGCGCTGGAGAACGAGCAGGACCGCGCCTATGGCCTGAAGCGCTATATGGCCGAGACCCGACGGCTTTATGCCGTGCTGGATCGGCGTCTGGCGACCCGCGAATTCGTCGCCGATGCATTATCGGTCGCCGACTTCGCGATCCTCGGCTGGGCATGGCGGCACCCGCGCCACAAGGTCGAGCTTTCGGACTTTCCGAATGTAGAGCGCTGGTACAATGGGTTGATGGCGCGCCCCGCGGTGAAGCGCGGCATGGACGCGAAGCTGGATTGAATTCGGATCCCGCGCCGCTTTTGCGGGGGTCTCGTGTCCCGGACGCGATGCAGCGTTCTTCACGATGCATCGCAGAGCCGGGACCCACGGCGATGGACCCCGGTTCAGCAGCGCACCACGCCGCAAAAACGCGGCGCGCTGCGCTGCATCCGGGGAACGATACCTCGCTCAATGCGCCTCGTCCCAGTTGGTCGCCGCGCGCGCGTCGACCCGCAGCGGCACCGACAGCAGCACGGCCGGGAACGGCGCGTCCTGCATGGTGTGTTGCACCACCGGCAGGGTCGCTGCGACCTCGTCGTCGGGCACCTCGAAAATCAGCTCGTCATGCACCTGCAACAGCATCTGCGCCGACAGCTTCTTCGCGGCCAGCGCGTCTTCCATCCGGGTCATGGCGCGGCGGATGATGTCGGCCGCGGTGCCCTGCAGGCGGGCGTTGATCGCGGCGCGCTCGTTGAAGGAGCGGATCGAGGCGTTAGAGGCCTTGATGTCGGGATAATGACATTTCCTTCCGAACAGCGTCTCGACATAGCCGTGCTTGCGGCAGAATTCGCGCGTCTCATCCATGTAGGCGCGGATGCCCGGAAAGCGCTCGAAATATTTCCTGATGTAGGCGGAAGCCTCCTCGCGGGCGATGCCGAGCTGGTTGGCGAGCCCGAACGCCGAGATGCCGTAGATGATGCCGAAATTGATCGCCTTGGCGCGGCGGCGCACCTCGCCCGGCATATCCTTGATTGGCACGCCGAACATCTCGGACGCGGTCATGGCGTGAATGTCGAGGCCGTCGCGGAACGCCTGTTTGAGCACGGCAATGTCGGCGATCTCGGCCAATAGCCGCAGCTCGATCTGTGAATAATCCGCCGATACCAGCTTGTGGCCGGGCGTGGCGATGAAGGCGCGGCGGATCTTTCGGCCGTCCTCGGTGCGCACCGGAATGTTCTGCAGGTTCGGCTCGTTCGACGACAGCCGCCCGGTGGTGGTCGCCGCCAGCGCGTAGGTGGTGTGGACGCGATGGGTCTGCGGATTGACGTAGGCCGGCAGCGCGTCGGTATAGGTCGATTTCAGTTTAGAGACCTGCCGCCATTCCAGAATCTTCTTGGGAAACTCATGTCCCTGCTCGGCGAGTTCGTCGAGTATCTGCGCCGAGGTGGACCAGGCGCCGGTCTTGGTTTTGGTGCCGCCGGGAATTGCCATCTTGCCGAACAGGATGTCGCCGATCTGCTTGGGGCTGCCGACATTGATCGGCTCGCCTGCGAGTTCCTGAAGCTCGGCTTCGACCCGCGCGGCCGTCTGGGCGAAATCCCCTGATAGCCGCGCCAGCACCTGGCGGTCGATCGAGATGCCGCGCCGTTCCATCCGCGCCAGCACCGAGATCAGCGGCCGCTCCAGGGTCTCATACACCGCGGTCATGCGTTCGGCGACGAGGCGCGGCTTTAACACGCGCCACAGCCGCAAGGTGACGTCGGCGCTCTCCGCCGAATATTCGGTGGCCCTGTCGATTGCGACCTTATCGAAGGTGAGTTTATTCTTGCCGCTGCCGATCAGATCGCCATAGCCGATCGTGGCATGACCAAGCCAGCGTTCAGCCAGGGCGTCGAGACCATGCGCATTGCGGCCGGCGTCCAGCGCGTACGACATCAGCTGCGCGTCGTCATGGTTGCGCAGGGTGATGCCGTGCTGCGCGAGCATCACCGCGCTGAACTTGATGTTGAAGCCGATCTTGACGATGCCTGCCGATTCAAGCAGCGGCTTCAGTGCTGCCAGCGCATCGCCTGCCTTGATCTGGTCCGGTGCTAGGCCGGCGTCGAACAGCCCGGCGCCGCCGCCGGATTGCTTGTGACCGAGCGGGACATAGCAGGCATCGTTTGGCGCGAGCGCCAGCGCAATGCCGGATATCTCCGCCTGCATCGGATCGATCGAGTCCGACATGGCCTCGATGGCGAAATGGCCGACATCGTGCACCCGGCCGATGAAGGCCATGAGCGGATCGAGGCCGCGGATGGTCTGGTACCTGGTGCGATCGACCGGAATTTTTCGCGCGGCTTCGGCGCGCGCGGCGGCGAGCGAGATCGGCGTGCCTTTGAGGCTGGCGGCTTTGTCTTGCCGGTCACCCGACCCTTTGCCCGGTACGCTCCCTCTCCCGCCTGCGGGGGAGGGTCGGGCGTCTCCACGAGCGAACAGGCCCTCGCCCGGATCGCTTTGGCGTGCATCTGCGCTGCCGGACGATCCGACCTCCCCCGCACGCGGGAAAGGTGAAGGAGCGCCACCGCTCATAATGCCCGCATCCGCTTCCACATCCGCCGGATCAATCTGCGAATACTCCGCGACGCGGCGGGTGAGGGTAAAAAATTCCATTGCCTTCAAAAACGCGATCAGCTTGCGCGCGTCGGGCTCGTGCACCGCGAGCTCATCGAGCGGCACGTCGAGATTGACCTTGTCGTCGAGCAGCACGAGCTGCCGCGAGATCCGCGCCTTTTCGGCGTTCTCGATCAGCGCCTCGCGCCGCTTCGGCTGCTTGATCTCGGAGGCGCGCGCGAGCAGCGTTTCGAGATCGCCATATTCGACGATCAGTTGCGCTGCGGTCTTGATGCCGATGCCGGGCACGCCGGGTACGTTGTCGGTGGAATCGCCGGCCAGCGCCTGCACCTCGACCACCTTTTCCGGCGGCACGCCGAATTTCTCGATCACTTCGGGCACGCCGATGCGGCGGTCCTTCATGGTGTCGTACATGGTGACGCAGTCGGTGACGAGCTGCATCAGGTCCTTGTCGGAGGATACGATGGTCGTGGTCGCGCCGCGCTCGCTGGCCTCGCGCGCGTAAGTCGCGATCAGATCGTCGGCCTCGAAGCCGCCCTGCTCGAGGCAGGGCAGGTCGAACGCGCGCACCGCCTCGCGGATCAGCGCGAATTGCGGGATCAGGTCGTCCGGCGCCGGCGGCCGATGCGCCTTGTAATCGGGATAGAGCTGGTTGCGGAAGGTGACTTCGGACTTGTCGAAGATGATGGCCAGATGCGTCGGCCGGTTGTCCTCCGGCATGTCGCGCAACAGCTTCCACAGCATGTTGCAGAAGCCGAGCACGGCATTGACCTGCAGCCCGTCGGACTTGCGGTTCAGCGGCGGCAGCGCATGATAGGCGCGGAAGATGTAGGAGGAACCGTCGACCAGGAAGACATGGTCGCCCTTGGCGGGGACCCTGGCGGCAACGGGTCTTGCGGCGGTTTTGGGGGATGTTTTCGGCATGGCCGAAACTTAAGGATTTTTGCGCGGATTGACAGCCTCCGGAGGAAGATGTGCCGGGATTTTTGTCCTCGCCCGGTGCGATGGAACGGTTGCTTCGGAAGCTGTTCCGTGTCCCCGTTCGGCAACGGGTAGCCGAAAGGACGCCACATGACCGCGCAACTCGACGCACTGATGGAAAAGCTCCGGTCCGTCGAGGCCGAGATCGAGGCCGAGCTGACGAAGCGGCGGGAAGAGCTGCGTTTCCGCCTCGAAAACCGCAGGATCGTGTTCGAGAAGGAGGTGCTGCGGGTTCACCGGGAGATCAAGACGCGCGTGTCGCGCTATCTGATCGAGGCCAGTCCGCTGTCGATCGTGACCGCGCCGGTGATCTACGCGCTGATTGTTCCGATCGCGCTACTCGATATCTCGGTCATGGCCTATCAGGCGATCTGTTTTCCGGTCTACAAGATTCCAAAAGTGCGCCGGCGCGATTACCTCCTCTTCGACCGCCACCATCTGGCCTATCTCAATATCATCGAGAAGATCAATTGCGCCTATTGCTCCTATGCCAATGGCGCGGTCGCGTTCATGCGCGAGGTGGCGGCGCGCACCGAAGTCTACTGGTGTCCGATCAAGCATGCCCGCCGGGTGCTCGGTCCGCACCCGCATTACCGGGGATTTGCCGATTTCGGCGACGCCGAGGGTTTTCGCGCCAAGCTTCGACAGATGAAGGACGGCGTGAAGATCGAGGGCGCGGATTGAATTGTAGATGCCGTCGTCCCGGCTCGCGTTCGCGGGGACGATGCTGTAGCGAGAACTACTCCGCCGCCTGCAACGCGGGCGCGGCCTTTTTCGGCGCGATCCAGAACTGATCCGGACGCTCGAACAGAAAGTCGGCCTCCATCGCCCGCGCGGCGCGCCAGATCGCCAGCGCGCCGGCGACCCCGGCGATGGTGACGATCAGCGAGACCAGGCCGATGTCGGAGATCATGCCGCTGCGCAGCAAGAGCGTCCGGGTCGCGGCCATCGGCAGGAAGAAGGCGAGATAGATGACGATGGAATGCTGGCCGCAATAGCGCAGGAAATTGAGCCAGCGCGCCCGCGCCAGCAACGTGCCGGTGACGATGATCGCGGCGGCGCCGGCAAGGCCGAGGGCGAGCGAGACCAGCGGCCATTCGTCGTAACCGAACTCGACGAGGCTGCCGTTGAAAAGCGCCCATAGCGCCAATCCCGCCAGCGCCAGCGCGGGGCGGGCCCGCGCAGCGTCCGACAACACGAAGACATGGCCCGCGAACAGATAGCCGGAATAGAAATAGACGAAGCGCGCGCCAAATTCGTCGATCGCGGTCCAGCCGGTCGAGATGTGCGCCATTTCCAGCGCCGCCGCCACGGTCCAGACCGCGAGCGGCGGCAAGTTGCGTGTCAGCTTTGTGACAACGAAAAAGATCGGCAGCAGATAGATGAACCACAGCGTGCCGAACGGCTCGATCAGGGATTCCAGATAGAGCCAGCCGACGTGGCTCCAGCTCGTCTCGGCGGCGAAGGAGGGCGCCTTGAAGCCGAACTGGATCGTCACCCACAGCAGGTAGAAATAGCCAAAGTGCACGACCTTGCGGTCGAGATAGGTGCGCCAGTCGCGGTCGATCACGACCGAGAGGAACAGGCCGGAGATCAGGAAGAAATCCGGCATCCGGAACGGTTTGGCAAACATCACGAACAGATGCATGAAGCCGGTCTGGCCGGCGGCCAGTTCGACGCCCAGCACCGAATGCATCATCACGACCATGACGATGCAGATCCCCTTGGCATAGTCCACCCAATCGATGCGCCCGCCCGCCGGAGGCGCGGATCGTTCGGTCGCCGGCGATGTGCCGTTTGGTGTCATCTTTGTCCTGTTTCGGCGCGAGGCGACCGGATCGGTGTCATTCTCCTCTATGCATACAAATTACGTGCCGCTTTCAGGTGCTTTTCCGGTTTCCCCCTTTGCCGCCAAATGCTTTAAGAGGCGGTCGCGTTAACCCTAGGGGAGCAGGTCGTTCGATGCGGATTGCCATGATCGGCACGGGCTATGTGGGGCTGGTGTCCGGCGCGTGTTTTGCGGATTTCGGCCACCACGTCACCTGCGTGGACAAGGATGCCGACAAGATCGCGGCGCTGCATCGTGGCGAAATCCCGATCTTCGAGCCGGGTCTCGATGCGCTGGTGGCGTCCAACGTGAAGGCCAAACGGCTGGATTTTGCGACCGATCTCAAAGCGCCTGTGGCCGAGGCCGACGCGGTGTTCATCGCGGTCGGGACGCCGGCGCGGCGCGGCGATGGCCATGCCGACCTCACCTATGTGTACAGCGCCGCCCGTGAAATTGCTCACGCGCTTTCCGGTTTCACCGTGGTCGTCACCAAGTCGACCGTGCCGGTCGGCACCGGCGACGAAGTCGAACGGCTGATCCGCGAGACCCGCCCCTCGGCCGAAATGGTCGTCGCCTCCAATCCGGAATTCTTGCGCGAGGGCGCGGCGATCCGCGACTTCAAATTCCCGGACCGTATCGTCGTCGGCACCTCGGATGAACGCGCGCGGAAAGTGCTGGGCGATATCTACCGGCCGCTGTCGCTCAACCAGGCGCCTTTGATGTTCACGGCGCGGCGTACCGCGGAATTGAT
>NZ_JBAVNZ010000113.1:0-1678 GCF_049691595.1 Bradyrhizobium sp. | reverse complement strand
CCGCCTCCGCCGTCACCGGCATGCCGTCGCGGAACTTGCCCATCAAGGTCTCGCCGGCATGCGCCAGCGCTTCCAGCCGCGGCAGCCCGAGAAAGCCGCAGGTCCCCTTGATGGTGTGCACCAGCCTGAAAATGTTATCCAGGATCCTGGCGTTGTTCGGATCCTGCTCAAACCGAACCAGCTGATTGTCGACCGTATCCAGGCTCTCGTTGGTCTCGGTCAGAAACTCGCGCAAAAGATCGTCCATGAAACTGGCCTTCGAACGCCGTGGCACGCGACATCGACGCGCCTTACCGAACTCGGCCAGCTTCTATGCAAAGCGTTTAATATTGGTTGAGCAATTGGAAAAGAACGAGATCAACAAAGAGATAAGACGGGCTCATCAAGTCCGGCGGCAGGATGTAACCGTTGGTTAACCATGATGACCGCCGCGCCTTTAGGAAGCGGTGACGATCACCGTTTCGCCTTCCGAAGCAAGCGTTACGTTCAGCCCGCAGGCCTGCGCCAACAGCCGCGTATAGTAAGGCTGTACCGCATGCGCATCGGCGGAAGCCGTCGAACTCGCGCTCAAGAGGTCGGCGATATTTTGCGGCAGGCGGGCATTGAGGCCGGCGGCGCTGACGCGAAAGCTCATCGTCTCACCGTCGCCGATCGGATCGATCGCAAGCGTGCCGCCGCGCGGGATCGTCTGTTGCGCGATCATCAGCATGTTCAAGAGCAGCTTGACCCGGTTCTTCGGCAGCAACAGCCGCGGCAGATTCCAGGTCAGCGTGACCTTGCCGTCTTCGATATGACCCTTCGCCACGTTCTGCGCGTCGCCGAGATCGATCTGCGCGCCGGACGATCCGGCCGCGCCGAATGCGAGCCGGCAGAACTGCAGGCGCGCGGACGCGACCCTGGCGCTCTTGCGGATCAGATCGAGTGCGAAATCGCGATCTTCGGGCTTCGGATTGTCGTCAAGGACCTCGAGCCCATTGACGATCGCGCCAACCGGACTGATGAGATCATGACAAACGCGCGAACACAGCAGCGCCGCCAATTCGAGGGCATCGGGAGCGGGACCGGGAGACGAAATACCAGACATAAGATGTTCCTGCGAAGCCGCACGGCGCGGGCCTTGAGCGAATCACGCATGCTGGCTGGCTTGATACACTGCGGAAGCGCAGGCTGCCAGCACGGGACGGCAATGACAAGGGAACCCGAACAGCCTATGAAACCCGCCTATGAATAAGGCAGATCCCGTGATCGATCGCGACGCCGCGGCCGCGCTGATCGACCCCCTGACCGATCTGGTGATCCAGGCCGGCACGGCCATCCTTGCCGTCAACCGTTCCGCCATGAAGGTGGACGAGAAGCGCGACGGATCGCCGGTGACGGAAGCGGACCTCGCTGCCGACCGCGTCCTCGGCGACGGCCTGGCGCGGCTCGCCCCGGAGCTGGATTCGCTGTCGGAAGAGCGCGCGCATATCGCCAAGCGATCCCATAAAGGGAGCTTTTTCCTGATCGACCCGCTCGACGGCACCAAGGAATTCGTCGCCGGCCGCGGTGAGTTCACGGTCAATGTCGCGCTGGTGACCAACGGCGTGCCGCTGCTTGGCATGATCGGCGCGCCCGCGCTCGGCCTGATCTGGCGCGGCGTGGTCGGCCGGGGCGCCGAACGGCTGACGCTGCGCGATGG
>NZ_JBAVNZ010000112.1:0-2371 GCF_049691595.1 Bradyrhizobium sp. | reverse complement strand
GCTGCAAGGCGCGCAGAAAATTCTCCTGTGCCCAGTAGAAATTCGGCTGCTGGTACATCTCCGAACGGCCTTCGCGCGCCGGCACGGTGAGCGGACGGACGTGGACGCCATAGGCCTTGGTCCCCTGCAGCAGCGCGACATGCTCAAGCCCCGGCGCGGCCGGTTCAAGCGCAGCCATCAGGTTGCGGAGCATCAGGTCGTTGGTCCGAATCTGGTTCGGATCGCGCCAGCCGTCGACCAGGTTCGGCGCCTCGAACAGCGCGGCGTAGATCAGATGGGTCGCTCCGCGCAATTCAGCCGCGGCGCGGGCGCATTGCGCCGGATCGGTGAGGTCGATCGCTACATGGCGCGCGCCGTAGAGGTTGCGCGGGCTCCGCCGCGACAATGCGACAACCTCGATTCCATCGGATGCGCCGAAGTGCCGCAACGCGGCATTTCCGACCAGCCCGGTTGCGCCCGCGACCACGACTTTCTTCTCAGCCATCTCCAGCTCCACCGCGATTGCCGGCTCTGGTTAACAGATGACCGCGGGCCTTGCAGCTTGCCTGTTAGACTTTCGTTGGCCGGGTTCGTCCCTCTTCGCAACTGCGGTGAACGCTACGCCCTTGATTATCGATCCCCGATTGGTCATCCTGCCCGGGGTCCGCAATCGCGCGATTGATTGCATCCAGGAAATTAAGAGATTTCGAAAGTCGAATCCGATCAGCAATCCAACGTCGTCCGTCGGCGAACAATCAAAACGACAGTCAAGATCGTTGTCCCTCGTCGAGGTAGCGGCACCAACAGAGGGGAAGCACATGAAACGTCGTGATTTCTTGAAGGCAGGTGGCGTCGGTCTCGCCGCCAGTGCAGTTGCAGCGCCCGCAATCGCGCAATCGATGCCGGAGGTAAAGTGGCGGCTGGCGGCGAGCTGGCCGAAATCGCTCGATACGCTGTATGGCGGCTGCGAATATTTCGTCAAACGGGTCGCGGAAGTCACCGACAATCGGTTCCAGATCCAACCGTTCGCCGCCGGCGAAATCGTGCCGGGTCTGCAGGTGCTCGACGCCGTTTCGAACGGCACGGTCGAGATGGGCAATACCGCCCTGTATTATTACTGGGGCAAGAATCCGGCGTTCACGTTCGGCACCGCGCTGCCGTTCGGGCTCAACACGCGACAGCACATTTCCTGGCTGCTGTTCGGCGGCGGCTCGGACATGCTCAACGACCTCTTGAAGGAATATAAATGCATGGCCATTCCGACCGGCAGCACCGGCGCCCAGATGGGCGGCTGGTTCCGGAAGGAAATCAAGTCCATGGAGGATATCAAAGGCCTCAAATTCCGGGTCGGCGGATTCGCCGGGACCATCATCGCCAAGGTCGGCGGCGTGGCGCAGCAGATCGCGGGCGGTGACATCTACCCGGCGCTCGAAAAGGGCACTATCGATGCCGCCGAATGGGTCGGCCCCTATGACGACGAGAAGCTCGGCTTCGTGAAGGTCGCAAAGTACTATTACTATCCGGGCTGGTGGGAGGGCACCGGCCAGGGGCACAATGTCATCAACCTCGAAAAGTGGAACGCGTTGCCGAAGCACTATCAGGCGGCGATCGAAATCGCTTCGCACGATACCTTCACATGGGTCACCGGAAAGTATGACTACGTCAATCCGCCGGCGCTGAAGCGGCTGATCGCGGCCGGCGCGATCCTGCGGCCGTTCCCGCAGGAGGTGCTGGAGACCTGCTACACCGCCGCGAGCGAAATCTACGCGGATCTTTCCAAGAGCAATCCGCACTTCAGCAAGCTCTACAGCAGCCTGTCGGCCTATCGCAGCGAATCGCTGGCCTGGATGCAGGTCGCCGAACTCAGCTTCGACAGCTTCATGATGCGGATGCGCACGCGGACGTGACGGATCGGCACGGCGGCAATCGGAAAGCCCCGGAGCCAGCTCCGGGGTTTTTTTTGACCGCGCATTTCGTTTGATTGCGCCTATTCCTGGTCGTTGGCGCCGAGCGCATCGGCGAGCTTGTCGTAATATCTGGCCACCAGATCGATATTGCCCTTGTTCTCGATCGCCGGCGGCGGAGATTTCAGCGCCGCGTCGAGATCGGCCAGCGCCTCCTTCTTGTCCTTTGCGGACATCTTCTTGTCGGCTTCGACGAGCGCGATCTGCGCCTTGATGAGGGTTTCAGCACCAACATATTTCTTGGTCGCGGGATCGAAGCCGCCGAGCACCAGGCTGATATTGTCGACGACGTTATTGTAGTCGTCGTAGCCGGAAAATCCGTGCTTCTTCGCGATGCCGTCGAGCTGCGCGGTGATCTTGGGGTCCGGCTTGGCGTCCACCGCAATCTTTTCGGTGATCGGATCCATTTCCTTGGTCGCCGCGAGCAC
>NZ_JBAVNZ010000111.1:0-21101 GCF_049691595.1 Bradyrhizobium sp. | reverse complement strand
CCGAGCATCCCTGGGTGCGGGCCTATTTTCACGGCAAGCGCTCCCTGATGCTGCAGCCAAAAGCGAGTTAAGAGATGGAAACACGCGCTCCCTTCGTTGTTGTCGGCGCCTTCGTCCTGGCGGCGATTGCCGGCGTGTTCGGCTTTGTTTACTGGCTTCACAACACCGGCGGGCTCGGTCAGCGCGCGACCTATCATGTCCAGTTCGAAGGCTCGGTCCCCGGGCTTCTGGTCGGCGCGGCCGTGCTGTTCAATGGCATCCGGGTCGGCGAGGTCACCGATCTCAGCCTGGCGGCGGACGACCCCCGGCGGGTCAACGCGACCATCTCGGTATCGGTGGCGACGCCGGTGCGATCCGACACCAAGGTGGGGCTGGAGTTCCAGGGGCTGACCGGCGTCCCTGTCGTCGCGCTGGAAGGCGGCAAACTGCTGGCAGCTACAGGCGAAGTGCCGACGCTGGTCGCCGAACCCGGAGCGGGACAGGGCATGACGCAGGCGGCCCGCGAAGCATTGCGCAAGGTCGATAGCGTTCTGAGCGAGAATTCGGAGCCAATCAAGAAGACGATCGCGAACCTGCAGGTTTTCTCCGAGGGGCTGGCGCGCAACACCGGCAAGCTCGACGGCATCGTTGCGGGGCTCGAACGGCTCACCGGTGGCGGTACGCCGCCGCAAAAAGTGACTTACGATCTGCACGCTCCCGGCAATTTCGGCCCGCCGAGCAAGATCATCCGCGGTCAATTGGCGATCCCGGAGCCCACCGCGGTTGCGATGCTCGAGACCCAGCGAATCCTGTTTTCGCCGCCAAAGGATTTTCCGGGCTTCGCCGAGGCGCTCTGGGCCGACAGTATTCCAAAGCTGCTCCAGGCCCGTTTGATCGAGGGCTTTGAGAACTACGATCTCGCGCATGCGCCGCTGCGCACGATGGATATCGGACAAGCCGACTTCCAGCTTCTGATCGATGTCAGGCGCTTTCGGGTCGTGGTGGATTCGGCGCCTGTGGCCGAGATCGGGTTGTCGGCACGGATCGTCGACAGGAACGGAAAGGTCGTCACCTCGCGCCTGTTCGACGAGAGCCAGAAGTTCGACCAGGTCGAGCCGGCGGCCGCCGTCGCCGCCTTCGACGGTGCGTTCGGCAGGATTGCGCGGGCAATGATCGCCTGGACGGTTCAGGGGCTGTGAGAGGTGGCTGCAGCAGCCCTGACTTGATATGTATCTGCGGATCATTCTCTCTGGATGACGTCCGGGAAACCTTCAGCAACCCGGACGCCCCGGGCATTCCGGTCAAACTAGATCGTCGAGAGAATGTTCGACCAAAACGCCAGCGCCGTGACGAAGAGAAAGATAGCGGCGAACGAAGCCACCTCTTCCAGGAGGCTGATCAACATGGCAAGATTCCCAAATGTTCCAGTTGCGTATTCGTGACCGCGTGGCCACAACCACTGATTTGCATCCGGCGTGCCATTTTTATTTTGCATTAGAATCAACATGTTGATGAAACGAGAACGCTTTATTTATCATGATGGGGTCGAACTTTTCCGACTCGCAGGGAAATCGTTGCCTAGCGATGTTCGCGCGTTCTGAGGTCGTGACCGGCACGAAGATCGGAGATGGGCGAACGACGTATCGGCCGGCGAGAGCAAGCAATCAGAACAATATCCATTGAGGAGACGTCATGGCCCGCCAACTGATCGACATCTCGGTTCCGCTGCAAAACGACGTGCCGGCCGATCCGCCGGGCGGTCACCCGACTATCCAGTACATCGATCACCAGCAGGGTCTGCCGCGCATGCTGCAGTTCTTCGAAGGGCTGAAGGCGGAGGATCTGCCTGATGGCCAGGGCTGGGCGGTCGAGCAGGTGCAGCTCTCCACCCACAACGGCACCCATCTTGACGCGCCCTGGCATTTTCATCCCACCATGAACCGCGGCGAGCGGTCGTGGACCATCGACGAGGTGCCGCTGGAATGGTGTCTGCAGCCGGGCGTGAAACTGGATTTCCGGCATCTTCCCGATGGCTATGTCGCGACTGCCGGGGATGTCGAGGCCGAGCTCAAGCGCATCGGCCACACGCTGTCGCCGCTGGAGATCGTGGTGGTCAATACCAGCGCCGGCGCCAAATATGGGCGGCAGGATTATGTCACTTCCGGTTGCGGCATGGGCTATGAGGCGACGATGTATCTGCTCGAGCGCGGCGTGCGGCTGACCGGCATCGACGGCTGGAGCTGGGACGCTCCCTTCGTCTATACCGCGAAGAAATACGCCGAGACCAAAGACGCCAGCCTGATCTGGGAAGGCCACAAGGCCGGTCGCCATATCGGCTATTGCCACATCGAGAAGCTGCACAATCTGGAGCAGCTGCCGTCGACCGGTTTCATGGTGTCGTGCTTTCCGGTCAAGATCGAGCGCGCTTCGGCGGGCTGGACGCGGGCGGTCGCCATCCTCGACGGCTAGGCGGGGCGGGCGTTCAGTCCATCGGGCTATTCCGACGCGCCCGGTTTCAAGCCGCGGCCGATCGCGAATTGACCGACCGGGCCTTCGACGTGGAAGTCGATCCCGGTCATCCTCGCGAACAGGTCGATATTGCCGGTCCCGATCGCACAGCCGCCCAGTCCCAAATCGGTCGCCATCAAATAGAGTGTCTGCATCAACACGCCGACATCCTTCAGAATCAGCGCATAGGCGATCGAGCTGTATTTCCATGAAATCCGGCCGAAACGCGCGGCGATCGTGATCAGAATCTGGGGCGCGCCGGCGGCGTCCATCGCGAATTCGGCTCCCCGCAACAGCGCCTCGAACTCATTCGGACGCGTGGCGATCGGCACCAGCGCGTGCTGATCGGCATCGTAGTGATAGAATCCGCGTTCAAGACCCGCGCAGTTGGCGACAGCCAGATAGAATTCAAGTTCGTAACTGCTGCCTGCCGCGGGATAGGGCCGCGAGGTGTAGGCGACCACGGGACTGCCTTCGCCGAATTCAAGCCTGCTTTTCCATTTCGACTGAACCCGCGCGGCGCCGTCGAGAAACTGCGCGAGTTCGGCGAGCGTGATCGGTTGCCGGTCGTCGAAATCCCGGGTCGAATGGCGCGCGCGCAACAGCTTTGCGACCGGCGAAATCGTCTCCACGGATGCGGCGGAAAGCCTGCGCAGATCGATCTTCTTGCCGGGCCAGCGCGGCCGCACCGCCGGCGGCGGAGCGATGACGTCCGCATGTGGATAAAGTCCGCCGAGCGGGTTGGCCTGGCGGCCCTCGGTGCTGTGGGTGTGGAACAGGAGGTCGTGAAAATCCCACAATACGAGATTGTCGTCGCCTTCGTTTGGCCGGAGACCGCCGCCCTTGGCGGGATCGACCTTGAGCAGGATTTGGCAATCCACCAGCAAGGCGAGAAGCATGACACCGGGAAAGCCGTCCTGCTTGCGAAGCCTGCCGATCTTTTGCGGTGCCGCCAGCACGGCGAGGGCGGTCGCGATTTTGGGATCTCCGATCCTGAACAGCGCGCCGGCGCGGGGCGATTCCATCACCATCTCATTGCCGCGCCGCCGAAGGTAAGCGAACCGCGACAGGACGATGGTATCGGTATCGCGCAGCTTTGGGGTTTGCGGCCAGTAGTCGGGAACCTGCGGCTCGATGCAAACCTGGTCGCCGCCGTTAGACGCGCCCCCAAGGCGATACTCCAAAAGACCGCGCCGGGCCAGCCGCCGGACCAAGAGATCGATTTCCTTGTCGACGGCGTTGCCATCGGACGAAAACGAGTCGAGCGCCAGACCGGTCAGCAGGTCGTGCGCGCGATCCGCCGCGGCGGCGCTGAACCTTCCCAGCTCGACCGCGAGGCCATCGAAGCTGGCGGTAATCGCTCCGTCCGTATCTGCTTCGAGCGCGACCTGGCCGTTGAGCCGGGCAGAGATCGTCGGCAGCCTGACCTCTCGTCCTCGCTTTTTTCGGGGAGCGCGCAAGCCGGCATGCCCCCCTTTAGGTGTGGGGGAGGAACGGCGTGAGCTCGCTTTCCAGCGACGGCCGATCCCGCAACCCAAGTCTTACCGGAACATCATAGAGCCGGCCCGGCGCGAAGCGGCGGTAGAAATGCCGCATTCCGGGAACGACGACCCGGACGACGGGAACCTCGACGTCCGGCCGCGTCTGATCGAGCACGAGGAAATCGAGGCCGGCACGCGCGGCGATGTCGACGCAAGCGTCGACCTGCTCGCGCGTGTTGTCGAGCGGCATCGTCAGACTGGAGGCCGGCTGCACTGGCGGATTGCCGCCTGGCGTCAAAAACGGATAGTCCTGCAGGCGCAACGGCGTGACGCCGTCGAGGCTCGGCTTTTCGCCGGTGCCGCCTCCCATCAGTCCGATGGAGAGGAACTGGTTCAGCTCGGTCAGCGCCCGCAGCAAGGCGATGCGGCGATCGAAATGCGCGCCGGAGCCGAACTCGATATTTTCCTGGCCGTTCTGTATCCAGTGCACGATCGCAACATAGGTCGGAATGCCGAGATCGCTGGTGATGTCGAGTACCCAGAGCTTGCGCCCGGTGTCGGCGAGTTGATGGTTGAGATCGCGGACATAGGAATCGTCGAACTGGCTGAGGTCGACTTCCGGCTGTCGGGTCCGGTTGTACCACCAGATTGCGTAGGCATCCCGCTCCACCAGTTCGAGAAAGCCCTGAACGATGGCCTCCTCGCGGGTGTTGCCGGCGGCGCAGCCGTTGGAATCGGCATGGAAGGCGGCAGGACCGCGGTAGAAGAAATACAACAGGCTGGTCGGAACATATCTGAAGCGCTTGTCGCGCAGCGACCAGACCGGCGACCATTCGATGCTGGCCGACGGATCGAACGGATCAGGCGCCGGCTGGGTCTCGTGCGAATCGTGGCTCGGCTGCGCCCGCGTCTGGTACTGCGCATCGCTGAACAGCAGGATGTCGTTGGGAACAATCGCATCGCCCGGCGCAAAATCGGTGAAACGTCGCTTGGCGCGGATTTCGTCACCCTGGAAAATACCGGAATAACGCTCGATCGCCTCCATCAGCGCGCTGGCTTCGCCCTGTTCAGCGGTAGAGCCCTTGCCGAAACTTCCGCCGCTCAGGCCCGACCTGAGCTGGTCGAGGCTTTGCGCCGGCGCCGAGAAATTGTGCTGGGCGTAGAAGTTGGTGTTCATCGGCAGATCGACGTCGATCCGCTCAAGCCGCGTCACTACCCCGGTCAAAGGGCTGACATGCTTGCGGAAACGCGCCACCGTGGATCGCGACGACACGGTCCGGTAGCCGCCGCTGGTCATCACCAGCTTGGCGCCGGGGCCAAGCTCGATCGGCTCAGGCGCCCGACGCGGGTTCTTCAGCTTCTTGCTGCCGCAGGTCGGGCATTGCGGGCGCCGGGCCACGTAGTGCCGTGCGATGGTCGAGCCCAGCAGGTCGAGGCTGACAATGTGATCATGCAGATCGGTGCGAAATCCGGTGGCGATCGCCTTCGCGATTTCGACGGCGGCAAAATGAACAGCGCCTTGTCCGAACGTGTTGCCGGCGAGGGGTGAAACGGCGACGGCCCGCGCTGGCCCGCGATCAAGGAATCCCTTGACCTCGCGGTTGCGGATCATGCGGTCGAACAGGCAGGTCCAGCAGGCGCTCTCGGGCGGGTGGAACACCGGTCCCACCAGCGGAAAGACGCCCGAGGGCTGGACCAAAAGCCACGGTGCCTTGTCCGACACCCGTTGCTGGTTCAATTCGGCCAGTTGCCGTTCGAGATAGTCGTTGACCAGCGTGACCGTCAGGTCCGGAGAACCCTTCACGATCCGGACGCCGAGTTCGCACAATGCGGCACCGAGTTCGGCCGCGCCCTGCACGCCAATCGATTGGATGCGGACCCGGCAATCGTCCAGATTTTTCTGCGCGATCTCGGGCGGCAGTCCGAGGCTCGCCCAATAGCCGGCCACGGTGCCAACCGAGGCGGGCGATACCGGCAGCACGTAACGGCGCTCGACCAGCCGCTGGATGGCTTCATTGATTTTGTCGATCGGAAACTTCCGCGCCAGCGCGTCAACGAGATCCCGAAGGCTGCTTCCGTTCTTTCCGATCGCGGACGCAAGCGCGCAATAGAGCTCGCCGTGAAGGAAGAATTTTCGGTCCTCGGAATAGAGGCACACCACATCCGGGGGCAGAACATAGGCCGTGAAGTTCGGCGCGAACTGCAAGACATCTTTGCCGCCCTGCCGGGTCGCGCGGGCGTTGCGAAGGCTTGTCATGAAATCAGCACACGCATCCTGGTTCTCACGCGCATGCCCGCCGCACCGCGCCCGCGCGGCAGTACAGAAGACACACGAACTGGCCGGGTCGACATTGTCGAACCCGGCCATGACGTTTCGCGTTTGTCAATGCTGTCAGCGCGCGATCTGGCTCAGCAAAAGCGGCAGGCTCCCCATGACAGGCAGCAGCCACCGCAGCCGGCGCAACCCGCGCAGCCGCCGCAGCGGCAGCCTCTGCAGCCGCGACACCCTCTGCAACCCCTGCAGCCTCTGCAACCGTGCGCCATCTGCACGCCGCGGCCAGCGTTTTCCTTATCGAAGAGATGGAACGTCGCCAGGCTGACGTCGGCGATTTCTTCCTCACCGAGCGTGATGGCCTGGCTCGGCACATAATTCGGCGTCTGCTGCACGTCCGCGCTCGGCACGGAAGATGCGGACGCGCCGCCTACCAGCGAGAAAGTCAACCCGGCGGCTCCGAGCGCTGGTACGGCCTTGGCTACGCGCTTCGGCTTCGAAGTTTGCTTTGCTCGTGACATCGTCGCACCCTCCATATCTCAAATATTTGTTATCGAGTCCGCTTCGTGACTGTATGCCCTGCGCATGCGCCACACAACACTCCTCGGGCAATACGCGGTAGCAAAGATTTCCCGGTTCATGTTGATGAACGAGTTCGTCGCGCGATGCGCGCGGAGCATTTTTCGACCAGATTGAATCAGAACTATGGCTTTCACGCTCATATTGATGCGTTTTCCTTGCGGGCGTCCGCATCTACTTTGCGGAAAGCGCTAAAGTTCCGATATCAATGATGGATGGTGTCCGCGACAATGCTGCGCGCACCGATGTTGCGCTGCGGCTATCCGCAGGCTCCAACGGAGAAACCCGACGTGGTCGATCAACATGGACGTTTCGTCTGGTACGAGCTGTTGACGACGGACATGGCCGCGGCGCGGGCGTTCTATGCGAACGTCATTGGCTGGGAAGCGCAAGATGCGTCAGCGTCTGACCTCGCTTACAGTCTATTTACCGCGGCAAGGACCCCCGTGAGCGGGCTGATGGAACTGCCGGAGCAGGCGCGGCGAATGGGCGCCACGCCGCGGTGGGTCGGCTATGTCAGCGTCAATCATGTGGACGCGACGGCCGACCTGATCAGGCATCTTGGCGGCGCGCTGTATGTCCCACCCACCAACAGCAATATCGGCCGTATCGCCGTTGTCTCCGATCCGCAAACGGCAACGCTGGCGTTGGTTGAAGGGCTAAAACCCTGCCGGCACGAAACCGCCGAAGCGGACGAGCAGGGTCGGGTCGGCTGGCATGAGTTGCTCGCTGCCGATTGGAAAAAGGCGTTTGCCTTTTACGGCGCGCTTTTTGGCTGGCAGGAAGCCGAGGCGGAAGTCGATCCGACCAATGCCTATCAGCTGTTCTCCGTCGGCGGGCAAACCATCGGCGGGATACTCACCAAGCATCCGACCGAGCCGGTTCCATTCTGGCTCTATTACTTCAACGTCGTCGACCTCGACGTTGCCACGGAGCGTGTGAAGAGCGACGGTGGACGGATTTTCGAAGGGCCATTCGAATTGCCGGGCGGAAGTTGGATCGCCCGTTGCATCGACCCTCAGGGCGCGATGTTCGCGCTGCAGGGACAGCGGAGCCGGGATCGTATCGGAAAAGACCCCGCCTCAGAAGTCGGATGGTCCGTCGCGTGGGGCGGGTTTTCGTCGCGAGGCCGACTGCTTGTCAACCAGAACAGCGGCAGCGGCCGGAAGCCGGGTTCGCGCGGTCGGGATTAGCCGGCTCCATCAACCGGCCTTGGCTGGCGCCGGCGCCTTGGGCAAAGGCTTGTCCTGTCGTTTCGACCACGAGATGTAGTAGGCGACGATCGTCAGGATCGCGATGCCGGCCGTGCTGACGACAACCTGTGCGAGCAGTGAGCCCGAACTCAGCATCAGGGTAAAATGCCCGACGAAGGACAGGAATACGCCGACGCAAAACACGGCGAGCGACTGCTGGCCGCACACAATGACCGGATCGAACACCTTCCATTCCAGGCCGGGCCAGTCCTTCGGCACGAACCGAATGACCAGGATCACGATCACCACGAAATGCAGGAAGCGATAGGGCGCCAGGTAGGTCTTGTCGTTGGGGTTGAAGGTCGAATAGAGCCAGTGCGGAAACAGCGCGCCGAAGTCCGGAAACTTGCCGGCCATGGTCATGAGCAGCGCCAGAACCAGATAGGCGATGCAGAGGTAAAGCGTGATCGACGAATGGATGACCGCCATCGACCGCCTCGCGCCGCCCAGTGCGCACCACGAGCCGAACACGAACAGCACCTGCCAGCAGAACGGATTGAAGTACCAGGATCCGGCGGGATAGGCGGGCAGATTCCAGCCCGCCTGCCGGGACACCAGCCACAGCACGATCGAGGCCGCCATGGTCCAGTCGGGCTGGCGCAGCATGATCCACAGAACCGGCGGAAACAGCCCCATCAGCACGATGTAGAGCGGCAGCACGTCCAGGTTGACCGGCTTGAACTTGAGGAACAATCCCTGGCGCAGCGTTTCGGCCGCATTATCGACCAGGCCAGCCACGTTGAACTCGTTGATGATCTCGGAAGCACCGAAACGCAGCGCGAGATAGCCGATCGCGGCGATATAAATGACGAACAGGACAACGTGGGCGACGTAAAGCTGCCAGACCCGCTTGGTCAGCCGCGTGGCGCCGACGATGAAGCCGCGCTCCAGCATCATCCGGGCATAGACGAAAGAGGCGGTATAGCCGGAAATGAAAACGAACAGGTCGGCGGCATCGCTGAAACCGTAATTCCGCGTCGTGATCCAGTTCACGACATTGTCGGGAATATGATCCAGAAAGATCGCCCAGTTCGCAACCCCGCGAAACAAATCGAGCCGGAGGTCGCGTCCTTTTTCAGGCAGGGTTGCGTTGATTTTCATGGGTGCCGCTTCGAAGAGGTGCTTTCGATAAAGCATGCCGCAGGCGAGCGGCCGCCAAGATTGTCACAGCGTGGCAGAATGACTATACCGGTGCGGCGAAGTATCCGGGGTCAACGAATCACCCATCAGATCCCTGAAAGGTGTCTCTATGCTATCCCGGCCGTTCCCAGCAAACGCTTCCATATCGCATATCTCACGGGGCCCTGCCATCCATGACCGCGCGCATTTTTAAGCCTGCCAAGAACGCGATGCAATCGGGGAAGGCCAAGACCCGGGAATGGCAGATCGACTTTGAGCCGGAGCAGCCGCCGGCGATCGAACCGTTGATGGGCTGGACCTCTTCGGGCGACATGAAACAGCAGATCACCCTTCGTTTTGAAACCAAGGAAGAGGCGGTGGCCTATTGCGAGCACAAGGGCATTCCCTACCAGGTGATCGAACCGAAGGAGTCGGTACGCCGGCAGGTGGCCTATGCCGACAATTTCGCCTTCCGGCGCGGCGAACCCTGGACGCACTAGCCGACACCACTGTCCCGGCTGCGCCGAAACCTGCCGGTCCGGGGACCGAAAGTCAGGGTTGCCTTTGGGCGCGTCGCAATGACACCATGACGCAACCCTCTCCTTGCGCAAATTGCGGCGCACCGTAAACCGCTGAAGGCCATGCCGCTTCACTCCACGATCGATCCCGCATCCCCCGATTTTGCGCGCAACCGTGAGGCGATGCACGGCCTCGTCGCGGAACTTCGCGAAAAGCTCGACGAGGTTGCCGGCGGCGGTGGCGACGCTTCCCGCACCCGGCATACCGCGCGCGGAAAAATGCTGGCGCGCGAGCGCGTGGACCTGCTGGTCGATCCCGGCACGGCGTTCCTCGAATTGTCGCCGCTGGCCGCCCACGGCCTCTATGGCGGCGATGTGCATTCGGCGAGCGTCGTCACCGGGGTGGGGCGCATTTCAGGGCGCGAATGCGTCGTCGTCGCCAACGATGCCACGATCAAGGGTGGCACCTATTATCCGATGACGGTGAAGAAGCATCTGCGCGCCCAGGATATCGCGCGGCAGAACAATCTGCCCTGCGTCTATATGGTCGATTCCGGCGGCGCCTTCCTGCCGATGCAGGACGAGATTTTCCCGGACGAGCGGCATTTCGGCCGCATCTTCTACAACCAGGCGCAGATGTCGGCGCAGGGCATTCCGCAGATCGCCATCGTGATGGGCTCCTGCACGGCCGGCGGCGCCTATGTGCCGGCGATGTCGGACGAGAGCATCATCGTGCGCAACCAGGGCACGATCTTTCTCGGCGGCCCGCCGCTGGTGAAGGCCGCGACCGGCGAGGTGGTCACCGCGGAAGAGCTCGGCGGTGCCGACGTGCATTCGCGGCAATCCGGCGTCACCGATCACTACGCGCAGAACGACAGCCATGCGATCGGGATCGCCCGGCGCATTGTTGCCACGCTGAAGCCGGCGGCGCGCACCGCGCTGAACATGCGCGCGCCGCGCGAACCGTTGTTTGCGGCCGAGGAGATCTACGGCGTGGTTTCCGCCGACGGCCGCAAGCCGTTCGACGTCCGCGACATCATCGCGCGGCTGGTCGACGGCTCGGAGTTCGACGAATTCAAGAAGCTCTACGGCCAGACGCTGATCTGCGGCTTCGCCCATGTCTGGGGTTTTCCGGTCGGCATCATCGCCAATAACGGCATTCTCTTCAGCGAGAGTTCGCTGAAAGGCGCGCATTTCATCGAATTGTGCTGCCAGCGCAATATCCCGCTGGTGTTCCTGCAGAACATTACCGGCTTCATGGTCGGCAAGAAATACGAGGCCGGCGGCATAGCGCGCGACGGCGCCAAGCTGGTGACGGCGGTGGCAACCGCCGGCGTGCCGAAATTCACCGTCGTGATCGGCGGCTCCTATGGCGCTGGCAATTACGGCATGTGTGGCCGCGCCTACGCTCCGCGCTTCCTCTGGATGTGGCCGAACGCCCGCATCTCCGTGATGGGCGGCGAACAGGCCTCGATGGTGCTGAGCCAGGTCCGCCGCGACAATATCGAGGCCAAGGGCGATCGCTGGTCGGCCGAGGAAGAGGACAGGTTTCGCAGCCCCATCCGGGCGCAATATGAAAGTCAGGGCAATCCCTATTACGCCACCGCGCGGCTATGGGATGACGGCGTGATCGATCCCGCCGATACCAGGCTGGTGCTCGGCCTCGGCCTGTCAGCCGCATCCAACGCGCCGATCGAGCCGACCAGGTTCGGCCTGTTCAGGATGTGACGATGGATCGCACAAAACTCTACCGGCGTTTTCGCACGCTCCTGATCGCCAACCGCGGCGAGATCGCAACCCGCGTGATCCGCACCGCCAGGGCGATGGGCCTGCGCACCGTCGCGGTCTATTCCGAAGCCGACCGCGATGCGATGCATGTCGCCATGGCGGATGAGGCCGTGCTGCTGGGGCCGGCGCAGGCGCGCGACAGCTATCTCAACATCGGGCGCGTGATCGAGGCGGCCCGCCAGAGCGGCGCCGAGGCCGTGCATCCCGGCTACGGATTTCTGTCGGAAAGTGCGGATTTCGCGCAAGCTTGCCTGGATGCCGGGCTGGTGTTCGTCGGCCCGACCGCGGCGATGATCCGGACGATGGGCTCGAAATCCGGCTCGAAAATGTTGATGGAAGAGGCCGGCGTTCCGCTGGTGCCGGGCTATCACGGCGAGGCCCAGGACGAGGCGACGCTGGCGAAAGCTGCCGACAAGATCGGCTTCCCGGTGCTGGTGAAAGCGTCCGCCGGCGGCGGCGGGCGCGGCATGCGGGTGGTGAGCTCGGCCGGAGAACTGGCGGGCGCAATCGTCAGCGCCAAGCGCGAGGCCAAGGCCGCCTTCGGCGACGACCGCATGCTGATCGAAAAGTTCGTCCAGAATCCGCGCCACATCGAGGTGCAGATCATCGGCGACAGCCACGGCAACCTGCTGTCGCTGTTCGAGCGCGAATGCACCTTGCAGCGGCGGCACCAGAAGGTGATCGAGGAAGCGCCGTCGCCGACGCTCGACGCCGGGCGGCGGGAGAGGGTCTGCGCGGCCGCGCGAAAAGCGGCGGGCGCGGTCAATTATGTCGGCGCCGGCACCATCGAATTCGTTTCCGACGGCAAAGACGTGTTCTTCATCGAGATGAACACCCGCCTGCAGGTCGAGCATCCCGTGACCGAACTGATCACCGGAATCGATCTGGTGGAATGGCAGTTGCGGGTGGCGTTCGGCGAGAAACTGCCGCTTGAACAGGATCAGATCAAGCTGAACGGCCATGCGATCGAGGCGCGGGTCTATGCGGAAAACCCGCAGAAGAACTTCATGCCCTCAGTCGGCCGCATCAAGACCTGGCGCACGCCGGAGGCCACCAATGGCTTGCGCATCGATGCCGGCTATCGCAGCGGCGATGCGGTGTCGCCTTACTACGACGCCATGCTGGCCAAGGTGATCGCGTGGGCGCCGACGCGCCCGGCGGCGATCGAGCGGCTCAATCGCGGGCTGGAAGAAACTGACATTCGCGGCATCGTCACCAATATCGCGTTCCTGTCGGCGCTGGTGACGCATCCGGATGTCCGGACGAATGCGATCGACACCGGCTTCATCGAGCGCGAATTGAAGAACCTGACGGCGGCGTCGGGCCCGCCGGGCGATCTCGAATTATGCGCGGCGGTGGCCGCCATCGTCGATCAGGAAGCGGAGGCCGCGCGCAACCAGGCGCCATCGCCGTGGCAGACCTCTGGCTGGATGCCGGTCGGCCGGCGGCAGCGGGTGTTTGCGTTCCGTCAGGGCCAGGGTGCCGAGCAAAGGGTCACCCTGCGATATGGCCGCGGTCCGTCGACATTGTCGACCGGCGCGCGCGAGTTCGTGTTCATCATGTCGCCAGGCGGGGATTGCGGCTTCGACCTGACGCTCGACGGGCTGAGATCCCATATTGTCGCGGTCATCGAGGGTCACGAACTCTATCTGCGCACCCGCAACGGCCGGTTCGACCTGCACTGGGTCGATCCCTTTGGTGGCGACACCGAAGAGCAAGTTGGTGAAGACAAGATCGTCGCGCCGCTGCCGGGGACGGTGGTGGCGCTGCTGGCCGAGGAGGGCGCGACGCTCGAAAAAGGCGCGGCGATCCTGACGCTCGAAGTCATGAAGATGGAGCAGACCTTGCGCGCGCCCTATGCCGGCGTGCTGAGGAAGATCAAATGCAAGGTCGGCGATATCGTCGGCGAAGGCGTCGAGCTCGCCGAAGTCGAGCCGGCGGCGGCGTGAGGCCGGCATGAGCGACACCGTCCGCATCGTCGAGGTCGGCCCGCGCGACGGCCTGCAGAACGAAAAGACGGCGATCAGCGTTGCCGATCGCATCGCCTTCATCGAGGCGCTGGTCGGCGCCGGGCTCGATACCGTCGAGGTCGGCGCGTTCGTATCACCGAAGGCAATTCCGCAGATGGTCAATTCGGACCAGGTGCTGCGCGGCGTCAGCCATCTCGCCGGCGAGTTCCACGTGCTGGTGCCGAACGAAAAGGGATTTGCGGCCGCGCGTCAGGCCGGCGCGAGGGTGATCGCGGTGTTCGCCTCGGCCTCCGAAGGATTTTCGCGCGCCAACATCAACTGCTCGGTGGCGGAATCGATCGCGCGCTTCGGGCCGGTGCTGTCCCGCGCCAAGGCCGATGGCGTCAGGGTGCGCGGCTACATCTCCTGCGTGCTCGGCTGTCCCTTTGACGGCGAGGTGAAGCCGCAGGCGGTTGTCGATGTCGCGAAGGCGCTGTGGGATCTCGGCTGCTACGAAGTCTCGCTCGGCGACACCATCGGCGTCGGCACGCCGCTGAAGGCGCGGCATCTGTTGCGCGCGGTGGCGGGCGCGATGCCGATGGCGCATCTCGCGATGCATTTTCACGACACCTATGGCCAGGCGCTGGCCAACCTTTATGCGGGAATGGAAGAGGGCGCCCGCGTGATCGATTGCGCGGCCGGCGGTCTCGGCGGCTGCCCCTACGCGCCCGGCGCCACCGGCAATGTCGCGACCGAGGATGTGGTCTATATGCTGGAAGGCATGGGGATTGATACCGGCGTCGACATCGCAAAGCTGCTGGTGGCGACCAATGCGGTGAGCCGGTTGATCGGGCGGCCGCCGGTGAGCCGGGTCGCGGCGGCGTTGAACGCGAAGAAGCGAATAGTGAGTAGCGAATAGCGAAACTTCCATTCGCTATTCGCTACTCACTATTCGTCCCTGCTTCACCGTCCCCCGTCCGGTCCCATCACGAGATCGGGCAGGGCGGTCGAGATTTCCGGGAAGAAGGACAGCAACACCACCGCCAGCATCATCAGCATCACGAACGGCAGCGTGCCCCAGATCACCTCGCTCAGGGGAATATCGGGGGCGACGTTGCGAATGACGAAGATGTTCAGGCCGACCGGCGGGTGGATCAGCCCCATCTCCATCACGATGGTCATGACGACGCCGAACCAGATGATGTCGAAATTGGCGGCGCGCAGCGGCGGCAGGACGATCGGCGCGGTCATCAGGATGATCGAGACCGGCGGCAGGAAAAATCCGAGCACGACGACCATCAACAGGATCGCCGCCAGCAGTTCCCAGCGCGGCAAATGCATCGCGACGATCGCCTCGGCCGCCGACTGCGAGATGTGGAGATAGCTCATCACATAGGAATAGAGCAGCGACATGCCGATGATCATCATCAGCATGGTGGATTCGCGGATCGTCGATTTCAGGATCGGCTCGAGGTCGCTCGGCCGCCACACGCTGTAGATCAGCGCGATCAGCGCCAGCGCCAGCAACCCGCCGAGGCCCGCGGTCTCCGACGGCGTCGCATAGCCGCCATAGAGCGCGATCATCACGCCGGTCAGGAGCAGCACGAACGGCAGCACCCGCGGCAGAACGTTGAAGCGCTCGGCCATGGTGAAGTCGTCGCGCTTGAGGATCGCCGAGTCGGTTCCGGTCGCGGCATAGAGCGCGTGGGCCGCGGCGTATTCCTTGCGGAAACGGAACACCGCGTAGACGCCGAACAGCGTCACCAGCAATAGCCCCGGCCCGATGCCGGCGAGGAACAGCCGCCCCAGCGATTTTTCGGCGGCGACCGCGAACAGGATCATGGTGATGGAAGGGGGCAACAGGATGCCGAGCGTGCCGCCGGCGGCGATGATCCCGGCGGCAAATCCGCCGGAATAGCCGCGCTTGCGCATCTCGGGGATACCGGCCGAGCCGATCGCCGAGCAGGTGGCGGGGGAGGATCCCGCCATCGCCGCGAACAGCGCGCAGGCAAAGACGTTGGCGACGCCGAGCCCGCCGGGGACGCGGTGCAGCCAGGCATGCAGCGCCGAATAAAGATCCTGGCCGGCGCGCGACTTGCCGATCGCCGCACCCTTCAGGATGAACAGCGGGATCGACAGCAGCGTGATCGAGGCCATTTCCTCGTAAACGTTCTGCGTCACGGTATCGAGCGAGGCCGCGGGCATGTAGATCGCCATGAACACAACGGCGACGGCGCCGAGCGCAAACGCGATCGGCATGCCCGAAAACATCGCAAGCAGGGTCGCGACACCGTAGCTGATGCCAATGCCAAGGACGCTCATCGCCGTGCTGCGCCGGTGAAGGGAATGACGATCTGCAGCAGGATCTGGGCGCACAACAGCGTCATGCCCGCTGCCATCAGAACATAGGGGATCGCGAGCGGCGGCGACCACATCGAGTTCGACACCTGGCCGTCGACCCAGGCCTCATGGGCGAGCGTCCAGGATTTCCAGGCGAAGAAGGCGCAGAACGAAAGGCTCGCGACATCGACCAGCCAGAGCCGGACGCGGTTGGCGCGCGGCGACAGCAAGCCGACAAAGGCTTCGATGCTGACATGGCCGCGCTGGCCCTGCACATAGGCCGCCGTCATGAAGGTGGCGCCGACCAGCAGAAAGACCGCTGCCTCGTCCTGCCAGTAATTGGCGCTGTGGAACAGCGCGCGGCCGAGCACGCTATAGCTCAGGACGATGCAGGCTGCGACCAGAGCCATCGCCGCGATGACGACGATGACATTGTTGCAGATGCCAAGCCCGCGTTGCAGCGCCGCCACAAGCGCGTTGCCCGTGGCGGCGCCGGATCGCTCTTGTTGATCCGGAATCGGACCGTGCATCATGCGGAGACGTCGTTGGCGAGCTTCAGCAGATTGGCTGAGGCCGCGGTCTTGGCACCGTAGTCTTTCCATGCGGTATCGCGCGCAATGTCGCGCCATTTGCCGACAGTGGTCACATCCAGGAAGCTCACCTTGGCGCCGGCTTTCTCGTAGACCTTGGCAACCTCGATATCGTCGTCTTGCGCGCCCTTCTTGCCGAATGCTTCGAGTTCGGCGCCGACGGCCAGAATGATGTCCTGGTGCTTCTTCGGTAGCCCGTCGAAGATCGACTTCGACATCATCAGGGGCTCCAGCATGAACCAATAGGAGGCGCGGGCGCCGGAGGTCAGCGCCTTCGCGACTTCCTCGAGCCGGAACGAAATCAGGCTGGTGGAGGAGGTGAGGCCGGCGTCGCATGCACCCGTCTGCATCGCCGCATAGAGTTCATTGGACGGGATCGACAGCACGGCCGCGCCCGCGGTCTGCAGCACCATGTCCATTTCGCGCGAGCCGCCGCGGACCTTCAGGCCCTTGACGTCCTCCGGGGCCACGATCGGCTTCGAGCGGCTGGCCACGCCGCCGGCCTGCCAGACCCAGGTGAGGATGATGATGCCCTTGTCAGCCAGGAAATCGGTCAGCGCCTTGCCGACCGGCTCCTTCTTCCAGCGCAGTCCCTGGTCGTAGGTCGAGACGAGGCCCGGCATCAGGCCGATATTGGTTTCCGGCAGTTCGCCGCCGGCATACGGCAAGGGATAGAGGCTGATGTCGAGCGCGCCCTTGCGCATCGCGGAGAATTGCGCGTTGGTCTTGATCAGCGAGGAGTTGGGATAGATCTCGGCCGCGATCTCGCCGCCGCTACGTTTGGCCACTTCGGCGGCGAACACCCGGCACAGCCGGTCGCGGAAGTCGCCCTTGTCGATGGTGCCGCCTGGAAACTGGTGCGAGATCTTCAGTGTGGTTGCGGCATGCGCCGTGCCGGCGCCAAAGCGCAGGATGGCGGGCGCGGCGAGTGCCGAGCCGAGGATAAGGCGGCGAGTGAGCATTTGTTTCTCTCCTGGAATCTGTATCTGGTCGGCGGTCAGGCCGGCGTTGAACCCATGTTAGCCGGTCTTCGCCCTAACTTTCTCTAGTCTGATAGTTCGAGGCCCAAGCCGTCAGCGAGCCGAGCCATGTTGCGGCGCACATAAGGCAGACTGGCAGAAGACTCCGACAACAATACGTTCAACACTTGCGGCGACCTGATCATCGGCACGCCGACAAAGGCGTTCTTAGGGCCGATGATACAAAAATTTCGTCAAATGTGGACGTAACGAACGAGACCCCGGGGCCGTTGTAAGAGGGGCGGCGGAACACGTCGCTTTCAGCCCGGTTTCAAAGGATATCACCCCATGACCACCAGCTCCCGTATCGCGCTCGGCATTTCTGCCGCCGTTCTTTCGCTCAGCCTGGCGCTCGCCCCGGCCGCCTTCGCTCAGGACAAGATGGGCAAGGACGATGGCATGAAAAAGGATTCCATGTCCAAGGATTCCATGTCCAAGGATTCCATGAAGAAGGACGCCATGTCGAAAGACGGCATGAAAAAGGACGACGGCATGGCCAAGGACGGCATGAAAAAAGACGACGGCATGAAGAAGAACTGATCGCCGGTCGAGCTTCTCACAGGCTCCGCCTGGCCACCAGGCGGGGCCTGCAGATACCCGCCCCGGCGAAACACCGGTGCGGGTATCGCGCCCTATTTTTTCTTGCCTTTGCCCTTGCGGGCGGCGTAGCGGGCGTCGCGCTTCGCCTTTTGTTCGGCCTCGGTCGCCGCCTGTCGGGCGGCTTGTTCCTCCCTGTCGCGCGCAAGCTTTTCGGCGGCCAGGGCCGCGGCTTCGACCTCCCGCGCCTTTTGCTCGGCCTTGGCGGCCTCGCGCGCCTCTTTGGCCTTGGCACGCGCGGCGGCCTGTGCCTCCCGCTCGGCCTGCCGTTGCTTGACCTCGGGATCGTCGGGTCCTGGTTTTGCCCGGAATTTGCTCAGAAGGTTCTGCCGTGCCTGCTGTGCCGCCTTCTGGCGGTCGGCAAAATTCGGTTCCTTGAAGCCACTCATGGAGGAAGCCCTGTTGCTTTCATCGTCGGTCGCGGGAGGGGAAGATCGTTCTGCCGCTTCACTAGGTGAACGCGGGGCAAAACGCCAGCGTCTAACAGCGGGAGCAGAGCAGGCAGGCTGTCCGTGAATGGCAGACGGCCGAAGCCGATGCTGATGAGCGCCTGCAATATCGCCTGCGCGGCCCGTGCGCTGATCGGCTCGCGTTCATGTGGGCGACATGTCAATGAGCCGTGAACCGGCCCGCTAGGCCGATTTCAGTTCCGCCGGCGTCAAATGGGCCGAGAGCCCTGGCCAGGCTTGAAATGGTCGCCCGGTCCGGACGGCCTGAGAATTTTGGCGACGGTCGCGGTCGCTATTGCGACCCGATCGGAGGTCCGCTGGGCCTCCAGCCGTTCCCGTGCATTCTCCCGGATCAGGACGTCGATCAATTCGCGCCGCTTGTTCTCGTCGATCGCTTCCGCCAGCAATTTCCGGTAGCGACGGTAATCATAGCCCGTTTCCTGCTCAGTCATCGCACGCCCCCGAAACGCGCTTTCCCCGCGTCAACAATGTTTCGAAGCCTGTGGGCGCGCGCAATGGATTTGCGACAGTTATACCCATGTGATCGGCGCGAGTAGTCGATTTGGGGACGTGAATTTTCGCGCCGGGTCTGCGGCAATTGGCGCCCCCGAAAAGTGGGGCAGGATGTGAACTCGTTCACAGCGGGAAGGGTGGCCCGGTTCTATGCTTTCGGGGTCTGAACAGGACGACCGAAATGACCGGCAATCTGTGGACCTTCAAGGGACTGGCTGTGATTGCTGCGGTCGCCGCCCTTGGATGTATCGGGGCGGCGTTTGCGACCGGGTTGGCCAATCCGGAGCCGGTCCCGAATGCTGTCCTCGGTCCGGACTGGCAATGCACCCGGTTTGCGCTGGTTTTCACGACCTGCAGCAGGGTTCAGTACGCCGCTTCCGCGTCCGTTCCTGTACGCAAGGAACCGGTGTGCCCGCGGCCGCGAATGTAGTACGATCACGGCCAAAATTGGAGCCGTTGATGCGAAGATCTTCATTCATCGCCGGAGTGGTCGCGCTGGTGTCGGTGCCGGCGGGTATTGCGCTGGCCCAGAGCGCGCCGAATGCCGGGACAGGCGCGACCACAGCACCGGCGGCTACGACGGCGCCTGTTGCAACGACGACAACGCCTGCTGCCACGTCAGCGGCGACGGCCACCGAGCCGGCGGCCCCCAAGAAGAAAAAGAAGACGGTGAAGATGACCAGACAGCAGGAGATCGACAAATCGATCGAAAGCGGCACGGTACCGGCGCGCTATCGCCGCTCGGTGCCGAAGCAATATCAGCAATATATTCCGTTCGAGAAGCAATAAGGGGTGCGCCCGCGCCCTCGACTCGATCAGGTCGCGGGAGGCTGCATCAAGGAAACGATCCGGCGCACGGTTCTCTGCGTTGCTTCCGAAGCCGCTTGCTAGGCCTTGCGGTCGAGCAGCGCCTCGTGCTCCGCTTCATCCGTGGCGGTGAGAACTTCCAGAACGTCATTGTTGATCGTGTCCGGTGGCGCCTTGGCCGTTTGGTCGACGACGAGTTGAACTCTGGCCTGCGTCACCGCGACAGGTATGGGGTAGATGAGCATGATACCGACCCTCCTGTTCAAGAATGCCAACGACGTATTTACGCTTTGTAAAGAGGTTGGGTTAATGGCCATTGAGTCGGCGCGCGATGACGCCCGGCGACTTCCTTGCGGTATCTCCGTACGCATCGGGCCGGACGCGACGCGCGGCGGTTCCGCCAGCGTGCGCCGATTGAGGTCGATCGCCTTCAATTCCGAATTGAAGTGACGAAAATCTGAAACCCGTTCAAGTATTCTACGTTATTGTTCTCACTGTTTTCGCGGCTTGCTGCCGGTTCGCAGCTCGCCACCTTCGTGGAGCGATAATGTCTAGATCACGGCTCATATTGAACCTGGTCACGAGTTCATTGACCGCTGGCACCTCGCGGTGGAACCTCGATCAAAAGGCCAAGCGTGATTCGGTACCGCAGCCGCATCATTCGGGCGGGCGGGCGCGCTGATCCGATGGGACGATCCAACCTTCCGTTGCACGACCGCATTCGCAAGATCGCGGACCAGGCGCTCGAAATCGCCTGCGGGTTCCTTGCCGCCGAAGTTGAGGAAAATCCGGCCGTGCGCAAGTTTCTCGCCAACCAGATTGCGCTACTGATCGTCCGGGGCGAAAAAAATCCGATCAGACTGGCCAATCGTTCGATCAATGCCCACAAGAAATGGACGCGGCGGGCCGATCCGAACCGGTAGCAGAAGGGCTCGTCCGTCCAGAGGCGCCAGATGGCGGGGCATTGGCCACCGCGCCGGACCTACCTGCGGATATCGTTCAAACGCGGATCGGGTCCAGGCGGCGCGGGGTTGCGTTATGCTTATCGACGCACGAACGGGCCTGTTTGAAGAATCCGCGCCATGTGTCCGGAACGGACCTGGAAAAAATGGCGATCCCAGCAGGGATCGGCATTCGGTACGCCGCAAGGACTTAGCTTGTCCAGCCGCCCTTAAGGGCGCTTCCGCGACCATTGGGGTATTTCCCCAATTGTCCAGCCCACCACTGCACATCAGGGAGGGCCGCGGTCATGCGCCTGTCCCCTGAAATGCGAGACCCGACCATCGGGGCGGATGGTCGGGCAGATCGCAACTCTGAAGGTCCTTGGCAGAACCAAAAAC
>NZ_JBAVNZ010000110.1:0-3196 GCF_049691595.1 Bradyrhizobium sp. | reverse complement strand
GGACTGATGTTCTGGGAGGGCTTGCGCGCGCTGCTGCGGATCCGCCGCGGCGGCGCGGTATCGGCGCGCCGGCCGGGCAGCCACGTCTGGATCCACGGGCTGCCGCTGAAAATGCGCTTCAAGCGCTCGAAGATCTACCTTTCGGTGATCCCGGTCATCGTCGTCGGCCTGGTGATCGGCTTCATCGGCGCCGTCATGGGGATCGGCGGCGGCTTCATCCTGGTGCCACTGATGATCTATCTGTTGCGGGTGCCGACCTCGACCGTGATCGGCACCTCGATGGTGCTGACGCTGGTCACCATGGTGTTCGCCACCATGCTGCACGCGGTCACCAACCATCTGGTCGACGCCGTGCTGGCGCTGATCCTGATGGTCGGCGGCGTCACCGGCGCGCAGTTCGGCGCCCGTGCCGGCCAGAAAATCCGCGGTGAACATCTGCGGCTGCTGCTCGGGCTTCTGGTTCTCGCCGTGGGCATCCGCTTCGCCGTCGAACTGGTGATCCGGCCCGACGATCTCTTCACCATCCGGGAAACCGGAGGCGCCGGATGATCGCACGGCTTTGCCTCGCGCTGGCTGGCGTTGCGCTTGGTGCCGCACTGGCGGCCCCGCTTGCGCGCGCGGAGCGGCTGATCGTATCGGTGTCGAACCACCGCGTCACGGTGACGCCGAACTATTCCGGCGAGGAGCTGGTGCTGTTCGGCTCGGTGGAAAAGGACGCCGGCACGCCGGCCAACCACGCCAATTACGATCTGGTGGTGACGGTGAGCGGGCCGCGCGCCGACATGGTGACGCGGCGCAAGGAACGCAAATTCGGCATCTGGATCAACACCGACTACCGGCAATTCCTGAAAGTGCCGAGCTATCTGGCGCTGTTCTCCAACCGGCCGTTCGAGGCCATCGCCTCGCACGAGGTGCAGCGGCGCCAGCAGCTTGGCCTCAACAATGTGCTGCTGACCCAGCGCGTCGGGCCCGACTATGCCGACGTGGTGCCGAACGACGCGTTCCGCAGCGCCTTCGTGCGGCTGCGCGTCGAACATGGCCTCTATCGCGAGGCGACCTCGGCGGTGACGTTCCTGACGCCGACCTTGTTCCGCACCGGCATTCCCTTGCCGGCCGAAGTGCCGATCGGCACCTACGACGTCGAAATAAAACTGTTCGCCGACGGCGCGCTGCTGACCAAGACCGAAACCGCCTTCGAGATCGTCAAGGTCGGCTTCGAGCAGTTCGTCGCGAACACCGCGCGGAACAACGGCCTGGTCTATGGGCTGGTGACCGCCTTCATGGCGCTGATGACCGGCTGGATGGCCTCGATCGTGTTCCGGAAGGATTGAGCTCGTGGCGTTCCCCGGATGCAGCGCAGCGCGCCGCGCTTGCACTCGGGTCCGCGCGTTGCGCGGCCCGAGCACAGGCTCCATGATGCGCTGCTGATCCGGGGTCCATCTTGTTTGGCTGCGAATGGGTCCCGGCTCTGCGGTGCACCGCCAAGAGGCGCTGCACCGCGTCCGGGACGCGATCAAACAAAAAACCCCGCTCCCATTGCCAGCACGCTGAGCAGCATCGCCGCCGTCGACAGCCAGCCCAGCCAGTACAGCGCCCCGCTGATGATATAGCGGCCCATCACATCCCTGCGGCGCGACATGATCATCAGCAGCACCATCACGGGGACGGCGAGCACGCCGTTGATGACGGCGCTCCAGTACAGGGCCGAGATCGGATTGATCGGCGTGAAATTGAGCCCGATCCCGATCGCGCCCGACAGCGCCAGCACGGCGTAGAACGCCACCGCCTCTTTCGGCTTGCGCGCCAGCCCAACCGGCCATTGCCGTCCCTCGCCGACGGCATAGGCGGCAGCGCCTGCGAGCACCGGTATGGCCAGAAGCCCGGTGCCGACGATGCCGAGCGCGAAAACCACTTCCGCGAACTGGCCGGCGATCGGACGCAGCGCTTCGGCGGCCTCAGCCGAGGTCTGGATATCGGTCTTGCCCGCGACGTGCAGCGTCGCGGCGGCGGTGACCATGATCGCCAATGCGATCAGGTTGGAGAAAGCCATCCCCATGACGGTGTCGGCGCGGATGCGATGGAATTCCCTTTGCGCACCGTAATGTTTTTCGATCAGCGGCTGTTTTCGAACGTCGACGCGCTGGTCTTCGGCCTCCTGCGACGCCTGCCAGAAGAACAGATAGGGCGAGATCGTGGTGCCGAAGATCGCGACGATGGTGGTGAAATAATCCGCGCTCCAGCTGAGGCGCGGAATGAAGACGCCGGCGAGCGCCTCTCCCCATGAGATATTTGCAAAGGCGAGCGCGGCGACATAGGCGAACAGACTGAGCGTCAGCCATTTCAGGACCGACACGTAGCGTCGGTAGTCGAGAAAGATCTGCGCCACCACCGACGTCACGCCGAACACCATCACATAGACGATGCCGGGCCCGCCAATCAGCAATTTGGTGGCATCCGCCATGGCGCCGAGGTCGGCTGCGATATTGATGGTGTTGGCGATGAACAACAATGCCACGACGGCATTGAGCAGCCATGCCGGATAATGGCGGGACACATTGCCGGAAATGCCGTGCCCGGTGACGCGCCCGACCCGCGCGGAGATCTCCTGGATCGCCGCCATCAGCGGAAAGGTCAGCAGCATGGTCCAGCCGATGCCGTAGCCGAGCTGCGCGCCGGCCTGGCTGTAGGTGCCGATCCCCGAAGGGTCGTCGTCGGACGCGCCGGTGATCAGGCCGGGCCCGAGCGCTTTGACGGCGTCGCGAAAGCGAAACGGCTGATTCGGCTCGGGCTTCGGCGCCGGCTTTTGATCGCCGGCGGCTTTGTGGTTCCTGGGATTCGACGTTTTGCGATGTGCCATGCCCGGATCCAGCCGCCACGACAACGTGTCGTACCCGGCTCGGTTCCTCGCAAGGAACCTGCCAGGATGGCCTGATATCAGCCTATGCCGGGAAGCGCGAGTACGCGGCGCAGCGCCTGGACAAAAAATCGCGAAAACAACCCCATGCAAAGTAGAGCGGGCCCGGCTCGCAGCACCCGTGCTACGCTCCGTCCGGGGCACGAGAAGAAAAATGATCCGTTGTCACGGCCTCAACCTTATCTCATCCCGCTCTCCAGGCCTGAGCATCCTGTCCGACATCGCGACCCCGTCCGCCATCGCGTGCTCACGGCGAAGGACAGATTCGCCCCGATCGAGGAG
>NZ_JBAVNZ010000109.1:0-3079 GCF_049691595.1 Bradyrhizobium sp. | reverse complement strand
CATAGAGCCGGTGCGCATCGAGCGCATCCACCGTGAAATTCTGGAACGCTGACGGCGAAGCAGACGCGCCACGCGCCAGCCAGCCGACGCCGCCGCCGGCGCTGAACGCCACCAGCGTCGCTGCAATCGCGCCGTAGAACCATTTGCGCGGCTGCCGCACCAGCCGCTCGATCTCAAGCCGTTTCGGCACTGCTTCGTCGGCGACGGAATCGTAACGCGCATGCAGTGCTTCCGCCATCGTGCGCCATGAATGCACCCGCGCGGCATCGTCGGGATGCGTGGCAAGCCAGGCTTCGACATCGCCGCGACGTTCCGCCGGCAATTCGCCGTCGATGTAAGCATGCAGTTCGTCTTCGGTGACGGGAATTCTGGGATTGGTCATCGCCGTAGTCTCTACCTAACCTTTGGTCGAAAAATGTCTATGCATAACGCCTGCCTTCATAACGCCTGCCCTTCATTTCACCCGCCGCAGCGGCGTGCGTTCGCCTTCCAGCGTGGTTTTCACATGCGCGCGCGCCCGCGCCAGGCGGGACATCACGGTGCCGATCGGCACGCCCTGGATGTCGGCAACCTCGCGGTAGCTCAATCCCTCCAGCATCACCAGCAGCAGCACTGTGCGCTGCTCCTCCACCAGCGTGGAGAGTGCGCGGGAAATGTCGCGGCCTTCCGCTTCGGTGCCGCTGGCATCCGGGTTGTTGTCCAGCAGCGGCATGAATTGCGGCCGCCGCGCCAGCGATCGCCGCCTGTTCTTGTTGAGGTTGGTCAGGATCGTGTAGAGCCAGCTTCGCACGTCGCCGCCGAGAAACAGCCGCTCCGAGCGCAGCGCCCGCACCAGCGTGTCCTGCACCAGGTCGTCGGCGACATCGGCGTCGCGCGCGAGCGCCCGCGCGTAACGGCGCAGCGCCGGAATCATGGCTTCGACACTTTGGCGAAACGCGGTCATGTATACCAGATCTCGATGGGTTCGGCGCGAGCGCCTTACCAGCATAACACCCAAATGACGCGACTATTCCGGACGTCCGGGCGCGTTGGAAACAGCGTTAACCGCGTGCGGATTTGGGCTGTACCGCGCCGGAGTGCTGGTGTACCTCCAGCGCGTAAGTGAAAGCTCGATTGGAAACCGGATGTCGCAAAAATCAGGCCTGATGCAGGGCAAGCGCGGAGTGATCCTCGGCGTCGCCAACAATCGTTCGATCGCCTGGGGTATCGCCAGGGCATGCCGGGAGGCGGGCGCGGAAATCGCGCTCACCTGGCAGGGCGATGCGCTGAAGAAGCGGGTCGAGCCGCTCGCCAAGGAACTCGGCGGTATCCTGCTCGGTCATTGCGACGTCACCGATCCGTTAACCATCGATGCGGTGTTCGATGTGCTCCGGGAGAAATGGGGCAAGATCGACTTCGTGGTGCATGCGATCGCATTCTCCGACAAGGATCAGCTCGATGGCCGCTATCTCGAAACCACCGCCGACAATTTTTCCAAGACCATGCTGATCAGTTGCTACTCGCTGACCGCGATCGCGCAGCGCGCCGAGAAGCTTCTCGTCGACGGCGGCTCGATCCTGACGCTGACCTATTACGGCGCCGAGAAATGGATGCCGCACTACAACGTGATGGGCGTCGCCAAGGCGGCGCTGGAGGCCAGCGTGCGCTATCTCGCCGCCGATCTCGGCGAGAACAATATCCGCGTCAACGCGATCTCGGCGGGACCGATCAAGACGCTGGCGTTTGCCGGTATCGCCGACTCCCGCTATCTCCTCAAATGGAATGAAATCAACGCGCCAATGCGTCGCAACGTGACCATCGATGAGGTCGGCGACAGTGCGCTGTATCTGCTTTCGGATCTGTCGCGCGGCGTCACCGGCGAGGTGCATCACGTCGATTCCGGCTATCACGTCGTCGGCATGAAACGGCTGGACGCGCCCGACATCTCGCTCGGCAAGGAATAGTCCAGGGGTTCGATGCCTGCGCCTGTTATCTATTACATCCGCCATGGCGAGACGGCATGGAACGCGGAAGGCCGGCTGCAGGGCGTGCAGGACATTCCGCTGAACGATCTCGGCCGCAGGCAGGCCTCCCATGCCGGCAACATCCTCGCCGATCTCTTTACGCGTGATGGACGCGACAAATTCTCGCTGTCGTTCGTCGCCAGTCCGCTTGGCCGCGCGCGGTCGACGATGGAGCTGGTTCGCGGCGGACTGAAGCTGCCGCCCGCGGACTACGCGCTCGACGACCGCCTGCGCGAAATCGGATACGGCCAGTGGGAAGGCTCGACGCTGGCGCAAATGCAACTCTCGGACCCCGAGCTTTTCGCCAGGCGCCAGGCCGAAAAGTGGACGATATCGCCGCCGGGCGGCGAGAGCTATGTCGAGGTGCAGGCCCGGGTGCGGGACTGGCACGCCTCGTTGCTGGCGGACACCGTGGCGGTGGCGCATGGCGGCACCGCCCGCGCGCTGATGGTGGCGCTCGGCCTCGAAACGCCGCTGAGTGCCGCCGATCTGATCATCGAGCAGGGCGCGGTCTATGTGTTTCGCGACGGCGGGCTGCGGAAATATAGTTAAGGGCGGATCGCGTTTGACCGCCGGGAGCGCGCGCGTTACCACACGGCTAATGCCGTGATCCAGAGCTCAAACCAATGTCCTTCAACACCTTCGGCCACCTGTTTCGGGTCACGACCTTCGGCGAAAGCCACGGGATCGCGATCGGCTGCGTGGTCGATGGCTGTCCGCCGCTGATCCCGCTGACCGACGCGGACATCCAGCGCGATCTCGATCGCCGCCGCCCCGGCCAGTCGCGCTTCACCACCCAGCGGCAGGAAGCGGACGCGGTGAAAATTCTGTCCGGCGTGATGGCGCATCCGGAGACCGGCGTGCAGGTGACGACGGGTACGCCGATCGCGCTGCTGATCGAAAATACCGACCAGCGCTCGAAGGATTATTCGGAAATCAAGGACAAGTTTCGGCCCGGACATGCCGACTTCACCTATCAGGCCAAATACGGATTGCGCGACCATCGCGGCGGCGGCCGCGCGTCGGCGCGCGAGACCGCGACGCGGGTCGCCGCCGGGGCCATCGCGCGAAAAATC
>NZ_JBAVNZ010000108.1:0-23484 GCF_049691595.1 Bradyrhizobium sp. | reverse complement strand
CCCATCGGCTCCGGCGTAAAACCGGTCAACGGATCGCCGCGGCGCTCCGGCACAGGCGGCGCCTGGCGGCGGACTTCGTCGGCGAAAGAGGGCCGCGCCTGGCGTGGCGGCGGTTCGGGCATGTGCGGCTCGGCGTGATGACCGAACATGTCGGCCCTGGCACTGTCGCCATCGGCCGGGCTGGCGTCGGGGCGCGGGGCGATCCGCGGCGGCGGTTGATCGCGGGCCGGCATCGCCCGCACGATATTTGTTTCGACGACGATGTCGCTCGGGCCGCCGATCATCAGCAGATGTTCGACATTGTCCCGCCGCACCAGCACCAGACGGCGGCGGCCATCGACCGCGGCGGCGTCGATCACCGCCAGCCGCGGCATCCGTCCGCGATTGGTAGTGGCGCCGAGACGGTTGGTGGCGAAGCGGCGAACCAGCCAGGCGAAGACGCCGATCAGCGCCAGAACGGCTATGAACGCGAAGAGGAATGTAAGTGTCTGCATACTCTGGTCCCCGGCCATCAGGCCTAGCTCACATGCGGGCTTCGACCAATGCGGTCATGACAGCCAAGCGTCCGCCGGCGAATCACGCCCGAGAATCGGCCTTATTCCTTAATTCCCCACGGCAAAGAATGCCGCCCGCATGATTAATAGACCAAGAATCGCTTGGTCCAAAACGACTTCTGAGCGCCGCAGGCCGCATCGGCCTTGGCTGGTTAACGCAGCTTTCGTGGCAAAAATGCGCTCGTACTCCCGGTCGGACCTCAGAACCGGCGTCAACGCCGGTTCCGTCCATGGCCCGAGGCCGCGATCTTAACCGGCCGTTAACCATACACCGGGCAAATTCTGCCTACCACTGATGCCCCAGAGGTTAACGCGGAGCGGTGACGATGCCCATCAACGATCTTCCGATCCTGTCGGCGCTGCGCAGCAAAATGCAGTGGCACCAGGAGCGCCAGCGCCTGCTTGCCGAAAATATCTCCAACTCCGACACGCCGAACTTCAAGCCGCGCGACCTGGTCGAGCCGAAGTTCGACACCAGCGGCGGTGCGGTCGGCGGATCGATGGGTTCGCTGGCGATGATGCGCACCAGCACCGGCCATCTCGCGACCTCGGGCGGCGGCCAAAACTTCAACCATGACGGCGGCAGGAGCGGATTCCAGACGCGGCCCGCCGGCAACGCCGTCAACCTCGAGGACCAGATGCTGAAGGTCTCGGCCAACCAGATGGATTATGCGGCAGCGACCTCGCTCTACAGCAAGAGCCTCGGGCTTCTCAAAACCGCGATCGGAAGGCGCTGAGGCGCGCTCGTCAAGGAGACCGGATCATGGCAGACGACGGAAGCGATTTCGCCCGCTCGATGAGCATCGCGACCTCCGGCCTGCGCGCGCAGGCCGGGCGGATGCGGGTGATATCGGAAAATATCGCCAACGCGGATTCGACGGCGCAGACCTCGGCCGGCGATCCCTATCGCCGCAAGGTGCCGACCTTTTCCTCCACGCTCGACCGCGCGCTGGATGCCCGGGTGGTGGCGCTCGGCAAGGTCCGGCCCGACCAGTCGGCGTTCCGCGTCAAATACGAACCGGGCAATCCGGCGGCGGACGCGGCCGGCAATGTCAAATATCCCAACGTCAATCCACTGGTCGAAATGACCGATATGCGCGAGGCGCAGCGGTCCTACGAGGCGAACCTCAACATCATCAGCGCCACGCGCCGCATGATCCAGCGCACGCTCGACATCCTCAAGGCCTGAACAAGGGATTTTAAGCCATGGCTTCACCCACCGTCGCAGCCAACGCCTACGCCAGTCTCGCCCGCATGATGGAATCCGGCGGCGCGGAGAAGGGCGGCCAGACCGGCGGCCCGTCCTTCAGTGCGCTGCTCAAGGACGCCGTCGGAAGCGTGCTGGAGGCGGGCAGGAAATCCGACGCCCAGACCATGGCGATGACGTCGGGCAAGGCCAACGTGATGGACGTGGTGACAGCGGTGGCGGAAACCGACGTCGCGGTCTCGACGCTGGTCTCGGTGCGCGACCGGGTGATCCAGGCCTACGAGGACATCATGAAGATGCCGATCTGACGCCGCCGTCATTCCGGGGCGATGCGAAGCATCGAACTACGATGTGCAATTGCACATCGGAGAATCTCGAGATTCCGGGTCTGGTCCTTCGGACCATCCCGGAAATGACGAAACCAGTTAGAGCGCGAGATAGAGCAAATGACCGGAGCTGAAACCCTCGACGTGGCGCGCGATGCGATCTGGACCATCGTCGTGGTGTCGTCGCCGCTGATGGTGGTCGGCCTTGTGGTCGGCGTCGTGGTGTCGCTGTTCCAGGCGCTGACGCAGATTCAGGAACAGACGCTGATCTTCGTGCCGAAAATACTGGCGATCTTCGTCACCCTTTTGCTGGCGCTGCCGTTCATGGCGGACTTGCTGCACTCTCACATGATGCGGATATCGTCGCGAATCATCGGCGGTTGATGCATGGGTGTCCCGGCTCCGGCATTGGCGTCCGGCGGCATGCCGCCCGGCTTGCCAATGTCAGAACTGAAGGGCCTCCGGCAAGAGCCGGATTTCATTACGTTTTTTGGATCAAAGCGATGCGGATGCCAATGTCAAATCCGCCACACGGTGCCTAGCACATGCGCGTCGATATTTCCCTGCTGCCGGCGCTTGCTGCGACCTTCATGCTGGTATTCGCCCGCATCGGGGCGATGGTGATGCTGTTGCCGGGGTTTGGCGAGAGCAATATCCCGGTTCGCATCAAGCTCGCGATCGCGCTGCTGCTGACCCTGATCATCCTGCCGCTGCACCGCTCGGCCTACCAGATCGACATGTCGTCAATGACATCGCTGCTGATCCTGATGCTCCATGAGATCGTCATCGGCATCGTGCTTGGCGCCACCGCGCGGGTCACGCTGTCGGCGCTGGCGGTGGCGGGTTCGGTGATCGCCCAGCAGCTTGGCCTCGGATTTGTCACCGCGGTCGATCCGACCCAGGGCCAGCAGGGACTTCTGATCGGCAACTTCCTGACCATCCTCGGCATGGCGCTGCTGTTTGCCACCGACAGCCACTACCTCGTCATCGCCGCGCTCAACGAGAGTTACCGGATTTTTTCGCCGGGCGAGCTTCTGCCGAGCGGCGATGTCGCAGCGCTGGCCACCCGCGCCTTCGCGGCCGCGTTCAAGATCGGCATGCAGCTTTCGGCGCCATTTCTGGTGTTCGGCCTCGTCTTCAATATCGGGCTTGGCGTGCTGGCGCGGCTGATGCCGCAGATGCAGGTCTATTTCGTCGGCGTGCCGCTGTCGATCCTCGCCGGCTTCCTGATTCTCGCCTTCGTCATATCGGCGATGATGGGAACCTATCTCGAATACTTCACCGGCGTCATGCGAGAGCTGACGCCGCTGCAATAGGGAAGCCGCGATGGCCGACGATATCGACGACAAGACCGAAGACCCGACGCAAAAACGCCTGGACGATGCGCATGCGCGCGGCGACGTCGCCAAGAGCCAGGAAGTCAACACCTGGTTCGTGATATCAGGCGGCACGCTTGTGTTGTCGACCTTCTCGGGATCGATCGGCGGCGGCATCCTGTCGCCGATGCGCAACCTGATCGCCAATTGCTGGATGGTCCACACCGACGGCGCCGCCCTGCTGGCGCTGGGGAATTCGCTTGGCTATGCCGTGCTCGCCGCCGTCGGCGTGCCGCTGTTGATGCTGATGCTGGCCGCGATCGCCGGCAACATGATCCAGCACCGGCTGGTGTGGTCGGCGGAATCGCTGAAGCCGAAATTCAGCAAGGTATCGCCGGGCGCCGGCCTCAAGCGCATCTTCGGCAAGCAGGCGGCGGCCAATTTCGGCAAGGGGCTGTTCAAGCTGATCGCGCTGGGTGCGGTGATCATGGCGGTGCTCTGGCCCGAGCGCCACCGGCTGGAATCGTTCCTGCGGTTCGATCCCGACGCGATCCTTGCCGTCACCACCGGCCTGACGCTGCATCTGATGACCGCGGTGGTCGCGATGCTGGCGGCGGTCGCCATCGCCGATTATCTGTTCCAGTACCGGCAGTGGTACGAGCGGCAGAAGATGTCGCTGCAGGAGATCAAGGACGAGTTCAAGCAGTCCGAAGGCGACCCCCATATCAAGGGCCGGATCAGGCAGTTGCGCCAGCAGCGCATGAAGAAGCGGATGATGGCCGCGGTCCCCAGGGCCTCCGTGATCATCACCAACCCGACCCACTATTCGGTCGCGCTGTCCTACGACCGTGGCATGGCGGCGCCGGTCTGCGTCGCCAAGGGCGTCGACACCATCGCGCTCAAGATCAGGGAAGTCGCCAGGGCGCACGATATCCCGATCGTGGAGAACGTGCCGCTGGCGCGCGCGCTGTATGCTACCGTCGATATCGACGACGAAATTCCGGTCGAGCATTATCACGCGGTCGCCGAGATCATCGGCTATGTCATGGGTCTGAAACGCGGGCTTTCGGGCCGGCGGGATTGAGCCTCGCCCGAAGTTCTGACCGTATCGCCGCCGAACCGCTCCACGGCGCGTCATCATTCGGCGGCCCTCCGCACGGCATCGAGGTGGACCGCTTCGTTCGGCCGCTTGGGGCCAAACAAGGCGTACAGCGCCGGCAACACGAACAACGTAAGCAGGGTGGCGCTGATAAGGCCGCCGATGACGACAGTGGCGATCGGCTTTTGGACTTCCGCCCCGGTGCCGGTCGCCAACGCCATCGGGACGAAACCCAGCGACGCGACCAGCGCCGTCATGGCGACCGGCCGCAGCCGGGTCAGCGCTCCTTCATAAATGGCGTCCATTTTCTCATGGCCTTGCGTCATCAATTGCTTGATGAATGTGAGCATCACCAAGCCATTGAGGACTGCGATCCCCGACAGGGCGATGAAGCCCACCGCCGCCGAGACGGAAAACGGGATGCCGCGCAGCCAGAGCGCGAGCACGCCGCCCGTCAAGGCGAGCGGCACGGCGCTGAACACCAGCAGGGCATCGCGTGCCGAGCCGAGTGCGCTCATCAGCAGCAGGAAGATCACCACGAAGCAGGCGGGGACAACGATCGACAACCGCCGGCGAGCTGCCTCCAGATTCTCGAACTGTCCTCCCCAATTCATCCAGTAGCCGGCCGGCAGCTTCACCTGTGCATCGATTTGCGCGCGCGCCTCGTTCACCACGGAGGCGATGTCGCGATCGCGCACGTTGGCGGTCACCACGACCCGGCGCTTGCCGTTTTCGCGGCTGACCTGGTTGGGACCTTCGCCAAGTGAGAGAACCGCCACCTGGCCCAAGGGAATTGTCAAGGATACGGCGCCGGTTGTGGGAAGCGATACCGGCAGGCTTTTCAAGGCATCGAGGTCGTTGCGGATCGTCTCGGGCAACCGCACCACAATCTCAAAATACCGGTCACCTTCAAACACGACGCCCGCATCCCGCCCACCGATCGCCGTGCCGATAACCTCTTGCACCGCCGTCAGGTTGAGCCCTCGCCGGGCGATCTCCGCCTTGTCCACCGTGATATCCAGAATGGAAAGACCCCTGGCTTGTTCGACTTTGACATCCTTGGCGCCCCTGGTGGACCTCAGGATGCTCGCGACCTGATCGGCGGCGCGAAGCAAGGGCTCGAATTCATCGCCAAAGACCTTGACCGCCACGTCGCCGCGCACGCCTGCCAGCAGTTCATTGAAACGCATTTGAATCGGTTGGGTGAACTCGTAATTGTTGCCGGGCAGCTCACGCACGGCTGCTTCGATTTGTTCGAGCAGGGCTTCTTTCGTGAGGTCTGGATCGGGCCATTGATCGCGAGGCTTGAATATAATGAAGGTATCGGCGGCGTTAGGCGGCATCGGGTCCGATGCAATCTCGGCCGTACCGGTTTTTGAGAACACAAAGGCGACCTGCGGCAATGCGCTGACGGTCTTTTCGACGTCAATTTGCATGGCTTGCGACTGCGCCAGGCTTGTGCTTGGAATCCGCAGGGCGTGCATGGCCACATTTTTCTCGTCCAGGGTCGGGATGAACTCCTGGCCCAGCTGGAAGAACACCAGCAAGGCGAGGGCGAATAATAAAGCCGCACCTGCTATCGCCGGCAGCGGGTGTTTGATCGAGCGCTCAAGCAACGGCGCATAGGACGTCTTCAATCGTCGGATAATCCAGTTGTCTCCTTCGGAGACGCGGCGGGTAATGAATATGGCAACCAGCGCCGGCACGAAGGTCAGCGAGAGTACGAACGCCGCGCCCAGGGCGAGGATGACCGTCAGCGCCATCGGCTCGAACATTTTGCCTTCAAGCCCGCCGAAGGTCAGCAGCGGCACATAGACGATGATGATGATGGCTTGGCCGTATGCACTCGGACCTATCATCTCTTCCGCAGCCGCCTGTACCGTTTGCAGGCGCTCCGAGATGGAAAGGGGGCGGCCCGATGCCGCTTGGCGCTCGGCCATGTGCCGTAACGTGTTTTCAGCAATGATCACTGCGCCATCGACAATCAGGCCGAAGTCGAGTGCGCCAAGGCTCATCAGGTTTGCGCTGATCCGCCCCTGCAACATTCCGGTTGCCGTCATCAGCATGGCGACAGGGATTACGAGTGCGGTAATGAACGCCGCGCGGAAGTTGCCGAGTAAAAGGAACAACACGAAGATCACCAAAAGAGCGCCTTCGCCGAGGTTGGTGGCGACCGTCTTCACCGTGGCATCCACAAGCTGGGTTCGGTTAAGCACGGTTTGGATTTCGACGCCGGCGGGCAGCGTGCGACGCACCTGGTCAATTTTGGCATGGACAGCAGCAGCCACGGTCCGGCTGTTGCTGCCAATCAGCATGAGCGCCGTGCCGACAACAACTTCGTGGCCGTTTTCGCTGGCGCTGCCGGTTCGGATTTCACCGCCGATCGCCACTTGGGCAACGTCGCGGACACGGACGGGTACCGAACCGCGGGTGCTAACGACAACGTCGGCAATGTCGGTGAGCTTCTCAAGCCTTCCACCGGTACGAACGGCGATCCCCTCGCCGTTGCGCTCGATGACGCTGGCACCGCGACTGACGTTGTTGGCTTCAATAGCGCGAGCGACGTCCCCGAAGGACAGGCCGAGTGAAATCAGCCGCAAGGGATCAGGCTGGACCTGGTACTGCTTGACGTAGCCGCCGATAGAATCAACCCCCGCTACGCCCGTGACGCTTCTGACCTGCGGCCGGACGATCCAGTCTTGCACTGTGCGCAAATAAGCCGCACGTTCCACTTCCGTATTGAGCCGTTCGCCTTCGGGTGTGACGTAAGCGCCAGCATCGGGCGGCGTTGGCGCAAAGCTGATCGACCACATGTAGATTTCGCCAAGGCCGGTCGAGATTGGTCCCATCTTCGGCTCGACCCCGCGCGGCAGGTTCGGGCGCAGTTCCAGCAGTCTTTCGCTCACTTGCTGGCGCGCGAAATAGATGTCGGTCTTTTCGCTGAATACGGCTGTCACCTGGGAAAATCCGTTGCGGGAAATCGACCTTGTGTTGTCAAGACCGGGTATCCCGGCAAGCACGGTCTCAATGCGGAACGTCACCTGTTTTTCGATCTCGACCGGCGACAACGCAGGCGCAGTGGTGTTGACCTGGACTTGCTTGTTGGTGATGTCGGGAACTGCATCGATGGGAAGCCGGATCAATGACCACACGCCCAGCACCACCGCACCAAGGCTGAGCAGCACCACAACCCAGCGGAGCCGAATGGATAAAGCGAGGACGCGACTGATCATGATGGCCTCCTAGTCTTCATGCTCGACCTCGGCCTTGCCGAGATCAGCCTTGAGGATGAAGCTGTTGGCAGTCGCAATGTGCTCGCCAGCCGCCAAGCCGGAGGTAACTTCGACCAGACGCGCATCCTGCCGGCCGATGGACACCCTGCGTGCCTCAAAGCCGTCGGCCGTGCGGACAAACACGACGGTATCGCCCTTGAGGGATTGCAACGCCGCCTTGGGCACCACGGCAGAGGCGGCCGCTTCATCCGTCGGGATCTCCGCCGTGATGAATGAACCCGGCCGCCATTTGAGCGCGGCGTTATCGACAGAGGCGACCACGCGGGCCGCGCGCGTATCCTTGTCGAGCAGCGGGCTGACGAACATGATGGTCGCAGGCGACGGCTCAGCGCCCGAACCTGCCGCGATGGTGATTTGTTGGCCCTCGCGGATACTCGCCAGGTCGGAAGATGGTACTGCAAGCTCGGCCCATACCACGTTCAAATTGACGATGACGAAAAGCTCGCTTTCCTGTCCTTCACGGCCAACCAGCGAGCCAAGTTCGACGCGGCGTTCCGCAACACGCCCGGCAATCGGCGCCTTCAACTCCTGCCGTCGCAGCGTCTCGACCGGCTGTTGAGGCAAGGCTTCAATTTGTTCGGCGGTGAGGCTGAGCGCAAACAGCTTTTGGCGGGCGATCTCGATCTTGACGCGCGCATCTTCAAAGGTGGTACGCGCCCGCAGGAAGTCGTTTTCGCTGAGGACCTTCCCCTCAAACAGCCTGGTTGAGCGATTGAACAAGGTCTGCTGCAGGTCGAACACCAGCCGCGTGGCCAGGTATTCGCTCTTGGCGTCGGCCACCTCGCGGCTTTCAATCACCGCGACAACTTCGCCCGCCTGCACGGTATCACCCAACCGCTTGCGCAACTCCGCCACCGTGCCCAGCAATCGCACGGCGACGCGGGCGATGTGGTCGCCGCTTGGCACGATGGACCCGGGCACCGTGATGCGTTTGCTCAGCATGCCGCCTTGCACTTCACTGACAGCGAACTTGCCCGCGCCTACCTGCTTCTCGCTGAGCTTTATGGTCGTCTCATCGTGTTTTTCTTCGCCGGCAGCGGGTTTTTCGTCGTGAGCCGCGAGAGGAAAAGCTACGCCGAGCACCAGCACAGCCGCCAGCAACCAGATTCTGACCATTGCAAATATCCCGTGACGAGCCTTGACCGCCCGTGACTTCGCCAAACCGTTCTTGAATGCATATTTGAGCCGTCGCGTTGCCTTTGGCGGCAACGGGACATGCAGCGGGCCCAAGTGCCGCGTGCGAGGTTCAGGCGCGGGGTGGTTTGAACGGGGGAAGTCCGCCAAGCGCAGCAGGAAATTGCTCCTGGCCAGACCTTGGTGCTCGTGCGACCAGGTCAGCCGGAGTCACCACGGCTGCCATGTACAGGTCTGTTACGTGCGAAAGACAATGGCCGCTATGACACGGCAGCAGTTGCTCGGGGGTGTCCTTCGTAGAGCCTTGGTCGATTTTCATCGCCAAGGTCGTCGCCTTGGCGCTGTTGAAACCAAGATCGCCAGCGCAATGGATCAACGAAACCAGCAGACCAAGCGTCAGCAACAGGGCGAACGGCAATCGGCCAAGCCGGCCTGCGGTCGTTGCTCCTGCCACGGATTCGTTAACTTGCGTCATAGCCATTCCAGTGAACGCCCCTCAGCCGGCGTTTTCAAGGCCCCATAACATCAAGGCCCCATACATTAAACAATCTGACCAGGCAGGGCATGGCGAACGGCATTCCGGTCGCGGATAAGGTCACTTTCCAACCCAAAATCGGCATGGATTTCGGATAATCAGAAATTTGGGGGCCTTGCAAGATCAAAGGGTATTGGAACTCGTTCTCGGTGAGGTTCCAGAATGCTCGAATGCTGGTTACTAAATGACATTATGCCGGAAAGGTACCGACGTGACGGAATTCACGGCCCTCCCGAGATCTGAAAAAGCTCTGTGAGGTTGAACCGTTGATGCCTTACGGCGAAAGGAAAATGAGAACCAATAGCGCTGCGCCGATCCTTTCAGAGGCTTGGTCAGAGGCTTGGCGACGTAGGAGGATCGAGCGTTCTGTTGATGACCCATATGAACTGGTTCAGCGCAGAAGCGGGAAAGCCGACGCAGAGAGGGCGGCAAAGGAAAAGCCAAGGCTTCCGGGATTGTGAAGGGCTTCCGGGAGTATGAAAGGCTTCCGGGAGTATGAATATGAAAGAGGCCGCCAAACCGAAGCGCGGGCTTTCGGGCCGGCAGGATTGAGCCCTGAAACATGCCGGAAACGCCCGCCATCAACGAAATAAGCGCCTGATGGACTTGCGCTTGCGGGGCCGATTCAGGCACTCAGGAACGGCGTGCCTGCCGACCGGCAGCGCGCGTCATCCTAATGCCGACAGGCCGCGTCCCCTGATATGACCGCCGGAACCGACCACGATCCGCCACCCGAGCCGTTCACGGCCCCCGAGCCGGCGCGGCGGGGCGGCAGCATCGTTCTGGTGCTGCTGGTGGCCGCCGGCATCGTGGCGGTCGCGCTCGCGCTGATGACCATCGGCCGCTCCGAGGCGCAGCCTTATATCCTTGGCGTGCTGGCGCTGCTGGCGACGGCCGGACTGTTCAACCTGTTCGCGTTCGCCGCCGGCATCATCCGTTTCACCGATCGCACCGCCGACGATTCCGTGATCGGCCGCATCGCCGATCAGGCCTATGACGGGCTGGCGGTCACCGACCCCAGGGGCCATGTGGTCTATTCCAATGCCGCCTATCTCGCGCTGACGGGGGTTGCGAGCGCGCAGGAAGTGCGTCCGGTCGAGCGCGTCTTCATCGGCAATCCCGACGTGTCGGAAGCGGTGTTCCGCCTGCTCAAGGCGGCGCGCGAGGGCAAGCGGCAGCAGGAAGAGGTCCGCATCGCAGGCACCGACGGCGCGCATGGCCGCTGGCTCAGGATGCGGGTCCGCCCGCTCGGCCGGGGCAAGCGCGAGGCCAGATATGCGGTGTGGTCGATCGCCGACATCACCCGCGACCGCGAGCGCCAGGAGGACGTGTTCAAGGAATTGCAGCACGCGATCGAATATCTCGATCACGCGCCCTGCGGCTTCTTCTCGGTCAATTCCGCCGGCGACATCGTCTATGTCAACGCGACATTGGCGAACTGGCTCGACCACGACCTCGCCGAGATCGGATCGGGCGGCCTGAGGCTGACCGATATCGTCTCGGGCGACGGCGCGTCGCTTCTGACCTCGATCATGGCGGCGCCCGGCGAAGTCAGGACCGAGGTGTTCGACATCGACCTGCGGATGCGCGGCGGCAAGACCATGCCGGTGCGGCTCTATCACAAGCTGGCATTCGGCGCCGATGGCGTACCCGGCGCCTCGCGCACGCTGGTGATCAGCCGCGCGCGCGACGAGCATTCCGATCCGGAGCGCGCCGCCGAAGTTCGCTTCATGCGCTTCTTCGACCATACCCCGATGGCGATCGCGACGGTGGACCGCGCCGGCACCGTGGTGCGCGCCAACGCGCGCTACGCCAAGCTGGCGCAAAATCTCAGTCCCGACGGCGCCGCCGGCAAGTCGATTTTCCGAACCGTCAACGCCCGCGACCGCGGCCTGCTGATCGCGGCGATCAACCAGGCGGCCGAAGGGCAGGGCGACATCGCGCCGGTCGAGGCCATGCTCGACGGCGCCAGGGAGCGCTGGGGCCAGTTCTTCGTCACCGCGGTCGAGGAGGGCGAGCGCGAAACCGAGACCGCCATCGTCTACCTGCTGGAGACCACCGAGCGGCGCGCGCTCGAGAACCAGATCAACCAGTCGCAGAAGATGGACATGGTCGGCCAGCTCGCCGGCGGCATTGCGCACGACTTCAACAACGTGCTGTCGGCCATCATGATGGCGAACGATTTCCTGCTCAACGCGCACAAGCCGACCGATCCGTCGTTCCAGGATATCATGCAGATCAAGCAGAACGCGACCCGCGCGGCGACGCTGGTGCGGCAGCTGCTGGCGTTCTCGCGCCGCCAGACCCTGCGGCCGCAGGTGCTCGACCTCGGCGACGCCCTGTCCGATCTGACCATGCTGTTGCGCCGCCTGATCGGCGAGAAGGTCAAGCTCGACCTCGTGCACGGCCGCGACCTCTGGCCGGTCAAGGTCGACGTCTCGCAATTCGAGCAGGTAGTGGTCAATCTCGCGGTCAACGCCCGCGATGCGATGCCCGAGGGCGGCAAGCTGACGGTGAAGACCGCCAATTTGACCGCGGAGCAGGCCGCGCTGCTGTCCTACAAGGGCATGCCGGCGGCGGACTATGTGCGGATCGACATCTCGGATACCGGCACCGGCATTCCCGCCGATATCGTCGACAAGATTTTCGAGCCGTTTTTCTCGACCAAGGAAGTCGGCAAGGGCACCGGCCTTGGCCTGTCGACGGTCTATGGCATCGTCAAGCAGACCGGCGGCTTCGTCTATGTCGACTCCGAGCCGGGCCAGGGCACCTCGTTCCGCATCTTCCTGCCGCGGCATCGGCCGGAGCAGGATGTGGCGGCCGAGCCGCACGCCGCCAGGGACGCGCCGGCCGAGCCGCCGAAGCCGCGCGCCGATCTGACCGGGCAGGGCACCATCCTGCTGGTCGAAGACGAGGAGGGCCTGCGTTCGCTGAACGCGCGCGGCCTGCGCTCGCGCGGCTACAGCGTGATCGAAGCCTCCAACGGCATCGAGGCGATGGAAGCGCTGGAGGAAAAGAACGGCGCGGTCGACCTCGTCGTCTCGGACGTGGTGATGCCGGAAATGGACGGCCCGACGCTGCTGAAGGAAATGCGCAGCCGCAATCCCGACCTCAAGATCATCTTCGTCTCGGGCTACGCCGAAGATGCCTTCGAAAAGAGCCTGCCCGAAAACGAGCAGTTCGCCTTCCTGCCAAAGCCGTTCACGCTCACCCAACTGGTCGCCGCGGTGAAGGAAACCATGACGCCGTCGTGACCGACCCTGGTGTCCCGGACGCGTTGCAGGGTCTCTTGACCAGAGCCGCGGGACCTGGCTGGCCGTATGGACCCCGGATCAACGGCGCACCGCATAGCGCGTCGAAGACGCGCGTGAACGCGCTTTTGGCGCTGCGCGGCATCCGGGGAACGCCAGTGATTAAGGGGTGGTATCGCCATCCCCGCGACCGAGAGCCGCAGCCGCTCCCCCCGATAATGGCTTCACTTTTGGGCGGGCCTGCCCATCTTAAGGGCGCTTCCCCATGCCGGGGACTGAGGAAAAAACATGAATTTCTCGCAGCATAGGCGTGGAATCGTTCGGGCGATCGCCGTCGTGATGTCGCTGGCGCTCCCCCTGGTGATCGCGATTTCGTCGGCTGACGCCCGTATCGGCGGCGGCGGCAGCTCGGGTTCCCGGGGGACGCGGACCTTTTCCGCGCCGCCGAGCACGACTACGGCGCCCGGAACCGCGCAACCCTTCAACCGCACCTTTGCCCAACCGGGCAGCCCGGGCGCTCCGGCAGCGACCGGCGGCTTCTTCAACCGGCCTGGAATGGGCATGCTGGGCGGTCTCGCCGCGGGCTTCCTCGGCGCCGGCCTGCTCGGCATGCTGTTCGGCGGCGGAATGTTTTCGGGCCTCGGCGGGCTGTCGTCGATCCTTGGCCTGATGCTGCAGATCGGCTTGATCATCATCGTGGTGCGGCTGGCGATGTCATGGTGGCAGCGCCGCCACGCGCCGGCGTCGGCCTATGCCGGACCAGCGCCCGGGGCCGCAGCCAGCCCCGGCGCGCAACCGAGTTTTCGCTCCGGAATGGGCTTTGGGCTCGGCTCCGGCAGCGCCCCGCTGGAAATCCTGCCCGCCGACTACGAAGCCTTCGAGCTGCTCCTGGGCGAGATCCAGGCGGCCTGGTCGAACGAGGACATCGCGAAACTGCACACGCTCGCGACGCCCGAAATGGTCTCCTATTTCAGCAAAGACCTCGAGGAGAACAAGGCCCGCAACCAGGTCAACAAGGTTTCCGGCACCAAACTGCTGCAGGGCGACCTCGCCGAAGCCTGGCGCGAAGGCGATACCGACTTCGCCAGCGTGGCGATGCGCTTCTCGCTGGTCGACCAGACGCTCGATCGCACCAGCGGCCGGCTGGTCGCGGGCAGCGAGCAGCCGACCGAAGTGACCGAAGTCTGGACCTTCCTGCGGGCGCGCGGCGGCAATTGGGAACTCTCGGCGATCCAGCAGACCAGCTGATCGTTCGCAAACGATGACGAAAGGCGCCACGGTTGATTCCGCGGCGCCTTTTTTCGTCTTCATTTCGCCGTCGCGGAGTTGGAATATTGCTTTCCGCGCTGTGGTGGACGTCAGCAAGCCAAGAAACGATCGGGAGGATTCGATGACATTCGCGAAGATGATCTCGCCTGCGAGCCTTGCCCTTGCTTTATCGTTCGCCGTTTTCGCCGCGCCGGGCGCGCAGGCGCAATCGCCCGACACCGGTTTCTTTCTGACCGGCAATGGCATTGGCAATGGCGGCAATCTCGGCGGCCTGGCCGGCGCCGATAATCACTGCCAGACGCTGGCGCAGGCCGCGGGCGCCGGCGGCAAAACCTGGCGCGCCTACCTATCGACGCAGGCCGCCGACGGCGCGCCCGCCGTCAACGCGCGCGACCGCATCGGCAAGGGGCCGTGGAAGAATTCGAAGGGCGTCGTGGTCGCCAAGGACCTCACTGAGCTGCACAGCGCCGGCAACAATCTGACCAAGCCGACCGCGCTCAGCGAAAAGGGCGAGGTCATCAACGGCCGTGGCGATACGCCGAACCGCCACGACGTGCTGACGGGATCGCAGCCGGACGGCACGGCATTTTCGGCCGGCGAAGACCGCACCTGCAAGAACTGGACGAGCAGCACGCAAGGCACGGCGATCGTCGGGCATTCCGACCGCATCGGCCTGCGCGACGACGACGCGTCGAAATCGTGGAACTCTTCGCATCCCTCGCGCGGGCCGGACGGCGGCTGCTCGCAGGCCGACCTCAGGAGCACCGGGGGCGATGGCCTGTTTTACTGCTTCGCGGCGAACTAAGCTTCCATCGCCGTGTCGCGGCTTCTCCGCAAGGCGCCGCAACCGCGGCGGCTGCCGCGCGTCCGGTTGAAGGATTGTTCATGCGCTATCAACTCTATTACTGGCCGGGCATTCAGGGCCGCGGTGAATATGTCCGCCTGGCGCTGGAAGAGGCCGGCGCGGATTACGCCGATGTGGCCCGTGCCGGCAGCGGCATGGCCGCGATGATGAACATGATGGAAGCGCACAAGGGAACGCCGCCCTTCGCGCCGCCGTTCCTGAAAGCCGGAAACCTCGTAATCGGGCAGACCGCCAACATCCTGCTGTATCTGGGATCGCGCCACGGCCTCGCGCCGAAGGCCGAAGCCGGAAAATTGTGGGTGCATCAGTTGCAGCTCACCATCGCCGATCTGGTGCAGGAAATCCACGATACCCATCACCCGCTCGGACCGTCGCTGTATTACGAGGACCAGCGTCAGCCGGCGAGGAAGCGCACGGAGGAGTTCTGGAATGAACGGGTGCCGAAATATCTCGGTTACTTCGAGCGGCTGTTACAGGACAATGGCGGCACTTACCTCACCGGCCGTCGGCTGACCTATGCCGACCTGTCGCTGTTCCAGATCGTCGAAGGGCTGCGCTACGCATTTCCCAAGCGCATGAAAGGCTTCGAGGGGAAAATTCCTGGTCTGGTCGAGCTGCGCGACCGCGTCGCCGCGCGGCCGAACATCAAGGCTTATCTCGAAAGCCGCCGCCGCATCGCCTTCAACGAGGAAGGAATCTTCCGCCACTACAAGGCGCTGGATCTGTGATCCCGTCATTCCCCGATGTGCAATTGCACATCGTGGATGCGCCACCGAACTCGGGGTTTACCCGAGTTCGGCAATATCATTGTCCAAGTCGGCAACAGCCGACTTGGATGCGCCGGCCCGGAATCCTCTGCCAACCGACATTTGGGGTTATGGATTCTCTGATGTGCAATTGCACGTCATAGCTCGCGCGTCGCGCGCCTCGGAATGACGGCTCTGATGAAGCTACCGGTTCCGCCCGTCGATCGGCGTCATCGAAACCTCCGACAGCTCGATGCCGTCGATGCAGCTCACATTCAGCGCCACCACCTCGGTGCCGTCGGGCTTCTTGCCGCGGGCGAACACGTCGACGCCGCAGTCGATGCAGAGCTGGTGGCGGATCGCATGCTTGTTGAACAGATATTCGCGCAGATTGTCCGCGCCGGCGCGGAGCTGAAAGCTCGTCGGTGCCACGAAGGCGAAGTGCAGGCCCTTCTTGGTGCAGATCGAGCAGTTGCACGCCGTCACCATGGCGAGATCGGTGGTGCATTCGAACCGGACCATGCCGCAATGGCAGCCGCCGGTATAGGTCTTGCTATCAGGCATGGTTTCCCCTCATCAGATTCCCGGCGGCCGCGTCATTCGTCCTTGCCGCGGGTGATCGCGATCGACGCCTCGGTCTTGGTGCGCGTGCATTCCATGTCGAGCCGGCGGTAGCGCATGGCGACCCGGTCGCCGCGGAAGATCCCCATGCGATTGAGGCAGCGCGTCGCGCCGGTCAGCGTGACGTCCTTCGGCACGGTGAAGATGATCGCGGCCACGGAGCCGACCAGCGTGAAAAATTCCGGCTTCGGCTTGCGGTCACCCTTGGCATAGAGCTCGTTGGAATAATTGCGGCCGCGGCAGCCGAGCGAAAGCTCTTTCGCCGCCGGGTGCGACAGATAGATGATGTTGGCGGCGGTGATGCCGACCTTGAGGCCGTCGATCTGGCCGGCGAGCTGCTTGGCGATGTCGTCGCAGCGGTCGGCGCGGGCCGGGGAGACGGCGAGCAGCGCGAGGGCGGCGGCGAGCGCGGCCGACCGGACCAGCGAAACGAGGTATGTGCGCCGTGTTTTCGTCATAAATACCCCCCGCGGTATTGAAACGCGCGCGAAAGGTTCATGCAAGGTCTGCCGGACCGCGTCAATATGGTCTGGGACGGCGCCCGGGGCGAAAGGGAAAGGCGATCCATGAAAAAGCCAACGGTTAAATACGGCAAGGGCGAGATCGGCCGGGTCAGGATCGTCGAGGATTTTTTGCCGCCTCCGGACAGGCTGGTGCTGCGCGAGGATAATGTGAAGGTGACGCTGAGCCTGTCGCAGCGCTCGGTGGCGTTCTTCAAGCGTGCCGCGCGGCAACGCCGGGTGCCTTATCAGCGCATGATCCGCGCGCTGGTGGACGCCTATGCGGAAAAGCAGGAAGGCAAGGGGTGAGGAGATTCGTCGGCGCTGGCGGGATACGCCTCGGTATTTTCGTCCAGGCGCCGGAAGGATTTCGCTGCGAGTAGATAGTGATTTACTGCGCCGGGCGTGCTAGATTACCTTTATGACAAAGCTCCTCGAACAAGTCTTGCGCCAGATCGAACAACTGTCGGAAGGCGAGCAGGACGCTGCCGCGGGCGCACTGCTCGATTATGTCAAGCATAGGCGCGACATGCGTTTAACCGACGAGCAGGTGGCCGAGGTTCGCCGCCGCAGGGCCGATCCCAATCGCAAGCTGATATCTCACGCCGAGGCACGCGAGCGCATCGAGCGCCTCGGGTCGTAACAGCAAATGAAGCTAGTCTTCGATGATCAGGCGATTTCTGATCTCGAGAACATCTTCAACTGGATTGCCCAAGATAGCCCGGCTACCGCCAAAATCGTAACCGACCGGCTGTTCAGCAGCATCGAATTGTTGGTCTCGTTTCCGCGTATTGGCCACGTCGGTAGAGATTCTAAAACGTTCGAGTGGGTGGTACCGCGCTTGCCGTACGTGGTGGTCTACGAGGTCGATCGGGCTCAAGAGTGCGTTGTGGTGACGGCTGTATTTCATAGCGCTCAGGACCGCCAGGGCGAGGAAAGCTGAGGCGTGTTTCCGACGCCTTCCCCTCTGAATTTCCCTTTGCTTATCCCCGTCAAGCTCACTTCCCTTTGCATCAAAAGTGCTTAGAACGGTTCAATACCCAACCCGCGAGCCCGCCATGAACGCCCCCACCGCCTTTCCCGAACCAAAGCCCGTTCCGCCCTACCGGCACACCCCGCTGTTTCCGCTTGGGCCGGACACCACGCCGTACAAGAAGATCACGGCCGAGGGCGTGCGGGTCGAGAAGGTGTTGGGCCGCGACATGCTGGTGGTGTCGCGCGAGGCGCTGCGGGCGCTGTCGGAGGCTGCGTTCGGCGACATCAACCATTATTTGCGGCCGGGGCATCTGAAGCAATTGCGCGCGATCCTCGACGACAAGGAGGCCAGCGACAACGACAAGTTCGTCGCCTTCGACTTCCTGAAGAACGCCAATATCGCCGCCGGCGGGGTGCTGCCGATGTGCCAGGATACCGGCACCGCGATCATCATGGGCAAGAAAGGCTGCAACGTCCTCACCGACGGCGACGACGAGGCCGCGCTGTCGGAAGGTGCGCGCGACGCCTATCTGCGCCGCAACCTGCGCTATTCGCAGGTGGCGCCGCTGTCGATGTATGAGGAAAAGAACACCGCCAACAACATGCCGGCGCAGTGCGAGATCTACGCCGAGGGTGGCTCTTTGGAAATAGACCTGGCCTACAAGTTCATGTTCATGGCCAAGGGCGGCGGAAGCGCCAACAAGAGCTTTCTGTTCCAGGCCACGCCCTCGGTCTTGACCAAGGATCGCCTGCTGGCGTTCCTGAAGGAAAAGGTGCTCACCCTCGGCACCGCGGCATGCCCGCCCTATCATCTCGCCATCGTGATCGGCGGCACCTCGGCCGAGCTCTGCATGAAGACGGTGAAGCTCGCCTCGGCGCGCTATCTCGATGCGCTGCCGACCCACGGCTCGGCGGACGGCAACGCCTTCCGCGACCTGGAGATGGAGCAGGAAATCCTGAAAATGACCCAGTCGCTCGGCGTCGGCGCGCAGTTCGGCGGCAAATATTTCTGCCATGACGTCCGCGTGATCCGGATGCCGCGCCACGGCGCCTCGCTGCCGATCGGACTCGGCGTCTCCTGCGCGGCGGACCGCCAGGTGCTGGGCAAGATCACCAAAGACGGCGTCTATCTCGAGGAGCTCGAGCACAACCCGGCGCAATATCTGCCGGCGGTGGAGCAGTCGCTCGGCGGCGAGGTGGTGAAGATCGATCTCAACCGGCCGATGAAGGAAATTCAGGCGACGCTCTCAAGACATCCGATCAAGACCCGGCTGTCGCTGTCGGGCACCATGATCGTGGCGCGCGATTCCGCCCACGCCAAATTGCGCGAGCGGCTGGAAAAGGGCGAGCCGCTGCCGGACTATTTCAAGGATCATCCGGTGTATTACGCCGGCCCCGCCAAGACGCCGGACGGCTACGCCTCCGGCGCGTTCGGCCCGACCACCGCGGGGCGGATGGACAGTTTCGTCGACCAGTTCCAGGCGGCCGGCGGATCGATGGTGATGGTGGCAAAGGGCAACCGCGCGGCCGCGGTGCGCGAGGCCTGCAAGAAGCACAGCGGCTTCTATCTCGGCTCGATCGGAGGGGCCGCGGCGAACCTCGCCGAGCACTGCATCAAGAAGGTCGAGGTGGTGGAATATCCCGAACTCGGCATGGAAGCGATCTGGCGCATCGAGGTGGTGGATTTTCCGGCCTTCATCATCATCGACGACAAGGGCAACGATTTCTTCAAGGAGTTGAATCTGGGGTGAGGGGGACTGCGTTCCCCGGATGCTGCGCAGCGCGCCGCTCTTGCACTCGGGTCCGCGCTGTGCGCGGCCCGAGCACAGGCTCCGTGGTGCGCTGCTGATCCGGGGTCAATGTCGCCGAATTCCGGGTGGGTGCCGGCTCTGCGGCGCAGCGTGAAGAACGCTGCACCGCGTCCGGGACACGAGATCGCGCTTACGCCCGTGTCCCCGTGAACGGGAAACTGCCCATCGGGCCGATGCCCATTTCGCCGGACATGCCGTCGCCCGACACCTTGCCGGAGAATTCAAGCGTCAGCGGCATCGGGTTGGTGATCGAGATCTTCCAGGCCACGTCGTCGCCGCTCACCGTGCCGTCGAAGATTTCACCGGAATTGCCGTCGGCGCCCTGGGTGCCGGTCAGCGTGCCGCCCGCGCTCTTCAGGGTCAGCGTCGCCTTGCGCTCGCCCATCGGCGTGGTCATGGTGATGTTCCAGTTTCCGTCAACGGCCATCATGCGTCTCCCTCGCTATTCCCCAGCCAACCGGAATGGTTCTGAGTTCGTAAGCTCCGCCCGCGATATAGCCCATCTCGCGGCGCAAGCCTAATCGTGTTCAGGCGCGGGCGGCGCGGATGCGGCTGGTGACCAGGAGGCGAAAGCCGACATATTGCACGGCGAAGGCTGCGAGCTTGGCTCCGATCAGCACCACCGACACATAGAACGCCCACAGCTTGAGATCGCCGGTCGAGGCCACGGCGATGGTGCCCAAGCCGAGCACAAACATCAGCGCCGCCCAAGCGTAGCCTGCGATGGTGACATAGTCCGGGATGGTTTCGGTCACGATCGGGGGCAGATAGCGCAGCATCCAGCCGCGCTTCAGCATGATGGCGCCGATCGCAAAATGCGCGATCGAGGGTTTTGCCAGCACGAAACGCGGGTCGTGGGTCAGGAGCGTCGCGCCGCCGAGCACAATGACGAGGGCGAGGGACGCCCAAGTCATGAAGCCGAGCGGCTCCCCCTTGACGCGGGAATAGACCACCTGGCCGACCGCGCCGGCAATTGCCACCGATGTTGCCAGCACCACGTTGTCGGTCGCGAGGTAGATGACCAGAAACACGATGGTGGAGAAAAAATCGGTGCCGAGTTTGGCGAACACGTCTTTCATCGTGATGTTTCCCTGTTGGATATCCTAGCGCGTGCCGGGCAGCGCGCCCGCCGGCGGCGTGCCGTACTTCGCCTTGCGGTACTCCGGATACCATCTGGTGAAATAGACCGCGCAGTTGCGGGCGGCAAACGCGATCAGCAATCCCGACCACAGCGGCAGGCCCGGCACATAGAGCAGCGCCGCATTGCCGAGCATCATCAGCAGCGCCGCGCCGGTCCAGGCCCAGGTGATCATGTAATTCGCGCGCACGAAACCGGGCAGCCGCGCCGTCTCGGCATCGACCATCTCGACCGCATATTGCAGCGTGAAGGGACGGCGGATCGCGATCGACAGCAGCGAGACCGCGAAGATGCCGGTATCGACCGCAAACTTCACCGCCGCCGTACTCAGGCCGGGATCGGCCAGCGCGACATAGCCGCCGACCGCCGAAAACACCATCACCGAGCCGGCGCCGAGGATCTTGACCGAACGGCCGCGCATGACGTCCAGCACGATCACGGCCAGGCAGATCGCGGCGGCGGCGAACAGGCTGACGGCGGCCGAGGTCACCAGCATCAGCAAGGCGAAAGCGCCATAGGGAGCAAGGATCAGGAAAATCGTCATGGCAGCCTCATTGGGCCAATCTTTACACCGTAAAGATAAGCTAGGGGCGGGAGCGGGAGTCGTCAAGCAGAATCTTTACGGTGTAAAAATACCGACCTATAAGGATTCGCATGACGAGAAAACCAGGAGAAAACAAGGCCGCCCGTTCCGCAACGGCCGGTCTCCACCGATCTGCGAGGGCGACTGCCGCAAGGCCCGCCAGCCGGCGGCGCCGGCCGGGCGACGATTCTCCCTATCATCACGGCGCGTTGCGCGACGCCTTGCTCGCGGCCGCCGAGCGGGTGCTGGAGCGCGACGGACTTGCCGGCCTGACGCTGCGCGCGGTGGCGCGCGAGGCCGGCGTCTCGCATGCCGCGCCGACCCATCATTTCGGCGATCTCACCGGGCTCGTCAGCGAACTCGCCGCGATCGGTTTTCGGCAGTTCAACGAAGCCATGGCGGCGGCCGGTGCCACCGGCACCATGCCGCTGGAAAAGGCGATGGCGCGCGCAAAAGCCTATGTCGCCTATGCGCAGGCGCATCCCGGCATGTACGGACTGATGTTCCGCACCGAGCGGCTGGATTATTCGCGGCCCTCGCTGCATGAGGCGGCCGCGGCCTCGTTCGCGGGGCTGGCCGGCGCGATCGGCGCCAGCCGCAGGGAACCGATTTCCGAGACATCGCTGTCGCTGGACCAGGCCGCGGCCATCGCGCGCGCCTGGTCGCTGGTGCATGGTTTTACCATGCTGCTGCTCGACGGCCGGCTGTCCGACATCCTGCACCGTTTGCCTGAGGGGACCGACGCGGAGATGCTGCTGGATGCCATGCTGCGTTCGACGGTCGGCCGCCCGGGGGGGCCGTAATTCAGCGCCGCGCCAGATCGACGGCGCGGCCGCCTTCACCCATCTTGCCGTTCATGGTTGGATAATCTCGATATTTCAGACGTGCGCAATCTGGGGAAGGTTCAAGGATCGCGCGCGAAACACCTGACATTGCCGCGGAATCGTCCTAGAAAGACGACCTCGCGATCCCGTCACCAATCACTAGCGTGTCAGCTTTCCCATCCCCATGCCTGCCATTCCCTCGAATAAACCTTACCGCGTCGGCCGTTCCCGCACCGGGCTTGGCCTCTTCGCCACCAAACCGATCAAGAAGGGCACCAAAATAGTCAGATATTTTGGGCCGCTGCTCGATTCCAAAAAGAAAAAAGACGACGCGATCGAGAACAAATATCTGTTCGAGCTCAACAGCCGCTGGACCATCGACGGCTCGGTGCGCGCAAACGTCGCCCGCTATATCAACCACGCCTGCAAGCCGAACGCGGAATCCGACGTCAAACCGCGCAAGCGCAAGGTCTTCATCCGCGCCATCAAGAACATCGAGCCCGGCGAGGAGATCAACTACGATTATGGCACCGACTACTTCAAGGCCTATCTGAAGCCGATCGGCTGCAAATGCGCGGCCTGCGAGAAGAAACGCAGGAAAAAGCGCGCCGAAGCACGGGCGGAGAGGCTGCGCCTGAAGGAAAAGGCGGAGCGAAAGGCGTTGAAAAAGGCCGAAAAGCTCGCTGCCAAGGCCAGGAAACAGGATGGCGCCAAGGCGAACGGCGAGCTCGTGAATGGCAAGCGTGTCAATGGCGCGCACCTGAACGGCAAGAGCCGCTCCATGATTGCCGGAAAGAAATCGGCCGCCGCGGGGCAGAGCGCCTCCGCGGCAGCCGCTCTTCAGGACAACCAGGTCGCGGCTTAGGCCGCCGCCACCCCGCCGCTCCGGCGCAGGCCGATATATTGCAGCTCGGCAAACGCCCCGGTCGCAATCGCCTGAACCAGGATGAACATTGTTCCAAGCAGGTTGGGCGAAACCGCGCCCGACAACAGCAGCGCGATGCTGCCGAGCGTCCACGCCGCATTGCCCGCGATCACGATCAAGACCAGCACTTTTGGCATCGATGGCCTGGTGCCGAGCCAGCCGATCAGCGCGGCATAGACGATCATGAACAGGCCACTGTCGCGCAGCAGCGCTTCGGGCAGGTTCAGCATCGGCGCAAGCATTCCGGCACCGAACGCCTGCAGCAGGCCGGTGAGGCCGCTGACGACGGCGTCGAGCAGGATGGCGCGGCGAAGAAACAGGGATGGGTGGATCATGACGGTTTTCTCCTCTGGTCGCAGGTCCGTTGCTTCACAGGATGATCCCGTCCACGGGCCAATTCCATTACCCCGGACGTAATGGAATGGCTGAAATTCGCATGGTAGGTTTGCGGCCATGAACGCCCATGCATCCACCGCACGCGCCGAGCGATCCCGGCACGCCCATGTCGGGGA
>NZ_JBAVNZ010000107.1:0-1773 GCF_049691595.1 Bradyrhizobium sp. | reverse complement strand
GCGCGTATTTGCGGTCGTGCCGCTCGATCTCGAGAAAACCTGTGATCTTGCCCATTAAGCCTGGCGTCCCTGCATCCTTACTTGGCCTTCATTACTTCCCGTCATTCCCCCCGTCATTGCGAGGAGCGGAGCGACGAAGCAATCCATGTCTTGCCGCGGCCTTCTGGATTGCTTCGCTGCGCTCGCAATGACGGTCTTGAGCTCTCTTTGTTATGCCCCGATCGCGATTTTCGGCTCGGCGTCGGCGTTGGCCTTCAATTCCTTCAGCGCGCGGCCGTATTCCACCGGCATCACCTTGCGGAATTTCGGCAGCCAGGCCTTCCAGCTGGCGAGGATCTCGGCGGCCTTGTCCGAGCCGGTCAGCTTGGCATGGCGCGTGATCAGCACGTGCAGCCGCTCGACGTCGGACTCGAGCAGGTTCTGGAACACGTCGACCCGGCCATGCGCCTCGAGATCGCCGGAGGCGTGATAGGAATTGGCGTTGATCAGCTCTTCCGACAGCACCGGCTCGAGCTCGACCATCGCCATGTTGCAGAGTTTTGCGAAGTCGCCGGCCTCATCCAGCACATAGGCGATGCCGCCGGACATGCCGGCCGCGAAATTGCGTCCGGTCCTGCCGAGCACGACCACGATGCCGCCGGTCATGTATTCGCAGCAATGATCGCCGGCGCCCTCGACCACCGCGACCGCGCCGGAGTTACGCACCGCAAAACGCTCGCCGGCGATGCCGCGGAAATAGCATTCGCCCTCGATTGCGCCATACATCACGGTGTTGCCGACGATGATGGATTCTTCCGGCACGATGCCGGAGTTGCGCGGCGGCTTGACGATGATGCGTCCGCCGGACAGGCCCTTGCCGACATAGTCGTTGGCTTCGCCCTCGAGATCGAAGGTGATGCCGCGCGCAAGCCAGGCGCCGAACGCCTGGCCCGCGGTGCCCTTGAGGCTGACCTGGATCGTATCCAGCGGCAGGCCGGCATGGCCGTAGATTTTCGCCACCGCCCCCGACAGCATCGCGCCGGCGCTGCGGTTGGTGTTGTTGATTTCCGCTTCGATCCTGACCGGCGCGCCGCGGTCGAGCGCGGCCCTCGCCTTGTCGATCAGCCGGCGGTCGAGCACGTCCTCCAGATGATGGTTCTGGGCCTCGGCGTGATAAATCTTCTGGCCCGGCAGTTCCTTTTGGCGCACGAACAGTTTTGAGAAGTCGAGCCCCTTGGCCTTCCAGTGCGCCGCCAGCGTCGTCTGGTCGAGCATCTGGGTCTGGCCGACCATCTCGTCGAAGCTGCGGTAGCCGAGCTGTGCCATGATCTCGCGCACCTCCTCGGCGACGAAGAAGAAATAGTTGATGACATGCTCGGGCTGGCCGGTGAAGCGCTTGCGCAGCACCGGGTCCTGGGTCGCGACGCCGACCGGGCAGGTGTTGAGATGGCACTTGCGCATCATGATGCAGCCGGCCGCGATCAGCGGCGCGGTGGCGAAGCCGAACTCGTCGGCCCCCAGCAGCGCGCCGATCACCACGTCGCGCCCGGTGCGGAAGCCGCCATCGACCTGCACCACGATGCGGCTGCGCAGCCGCTCGCGCACCAGCGTCTGGTGGGTTTCGGCAAGCCCGATTTCCCACGGCGAGCCGGCGTGCTTGATCGAGGTCAGCGGCGAGGCGCCGGTGCCGCCCTCGAAGCCCGCGATGGTGACATGGTCGGCGCGCGCTTTCGCCACGCCGGCCGCCACCGTGCCGACGCCGACTTCGGAGACGAGCTTGACCGAGACCAGGCC
>NZ_JBAVNZ010000106.1:0-14746 GCF_049691595.1 Bradyrhizobium sp. | reverse complement strand
CCTGCCCCTGCGGGCCTTTTGCTGCTATCCAGTCCGGCGAACCACCCCGGCCAAACCGCCTCCAGAAATTCCCAAGGGAGCCAGGAAACATGCGTTATCTCCACACCATGCTGCGCGTGCGCAATCTCGATGCCGCGCTGAAATTCTACCGGGACGCGCTGGGGCTGAAGGAAGTGCGCCGGGTCGATAACGACAAGGGCCGGTTCACGCTGGTGTTCCTGTGCGCCGCCGAAGACGAAGGCCTGTTCAAGAAGTCCCCCACCAATCGCGGCGCGCCGCTGGTCGAGCTGACCTACAATTGGGACGAGGAGAAATACGGCGAGGACCGCTATTTCGGCCACCTCGCCTATGAGGTCGACGACATCTACGCCACCTGCGATCGCCTGATGAAGCTCGACGTCACCATCAACCGCCCGCCGCGCGACGGAATGATGGCGTTCGTGCGCTCGCCGGACCTGCATTCGATCGAACTGCTGCAGAAGGGCGATGCCAGGCCGCCGGCGGAGCCGTGGAGCTCGATGCCGAACACCGGCCACTGGTAAGCCCTGCACCAATTTTTCGTGCACGCCCCGTTATCCGAGCGGCGCGCGACAATTCCGGTTTCCGCGCGCGGAAAACCGGCCATGCGCCCATATTCGGCATGAATGGCAGCCAGCAGATCATCAGGAGCGCGCGCGCATGGCGGACGACAAGCAGGGACCACTCACGATCTGGGGCCGGGCCAATTCGGTCAATGTGCAAAAAGTACTGTGGTGCCTGCGCGAACTCGATCTCACCTATCAGCGCATCGATGCCGGCATGCAGTTCGGCAAGAACAACGAGGCCGCCTATCTCGCGATGAATCCAAACGGGCGCATCCCGACGCTGGTGGACGGCGATTTCGTGCTGTGGGAATCCAATTCGGTGATGCGCTATCTCTGCCTCGCCTACGGGCAGGGGTCGCCGATCTATCCGCCATCGCCGAAGGCGCGTGCCGCGGTCGATCGATGGCTGGACTGGACGCTGTCGACCCTGCAGCCGGTCGACCGGCCGGTATTCTGGGCGCTGGTGCGGACGCCGCCCGAACAGCGCGACATGGTCGCGATCCAGAAGGACGCCGACGCCGAGGCCGTGCAGTGGCGGATCGTCGATGCGCAGCTCGCGACGCGGCGCTTCATCGAAGGCGATCAATTCACGATCGCCGATATTGCGCTCGGCGCCTTTGCGCGGCGCTGGTTCGGCGTCGAGGGTGTTACCAAGCCGCAATTGCCGAACCTTGAGCGCTGGTTCGCGCAATTTGCGAGCCGGCCGGGATTTGCCCAGTTCATCGCGCCGCCAATGTCGTAAAATGCCGCTTGGTCAGCGCAATCCGCGGGAACCACCGGCGTCGACGCTGACGGCGCCGCCGATCCTCACGCAAGTTTCGGTCCCTTCGACCTTGACGAAACCGGCGCCATGGGCCGCGCATGGATTGGCCGATGTTGCTCCCTTGAGCGGGAGCAGCTTGCCTGATGTCGCCGGCGCAGCGGGCTTCTGATGGCCGGGCTGCCCCGCCGTCGCGGCGAACGCGGGCAGCGCGGCGGCAATGATGGCAAGGACGGTCTTTCGCATGCCGCCTTTTACCGTACGGCCTCCGCCGGCGCCAGCCCACGAACCTGATGCCGGCCGACTTGCCGCGGCGCCAGACCACTTCGCAGCTTCGGTCCTGGCGTCGCGCGAAAATGCCAGCCTCGGTTTGGCCGGCAGCGTGATGGGATCGCGCCCGCGGAAGCGATATCGTGCACAATCGCCGCGCCGCGAAGCCGCCTTCGAGCGTGATCCATCCGGATTGGCGCAGCGATTTGCGCGCCTCGCGTGACGGCGGTTTTCCGACCGGCGCCAGAGCCCGACCGGGCGGACCAATTTCCGGAAAACGCGCCTTTCTGGCGGCTTGCCCGGCCGTGCGTTCGCCACTATACGTTCGCCCGTCGCCGCCTTGATCCGACGTCACAGCCGCGACCAGCACGGTAGATCATGCACATAACGCGTTGATTTGCCGGTTGTTTTGCTCCCTTCGTCTATCGGTTAGGACGCCACCCTTTCACGGTGGAGAGAGCGGTTCGATTCCGCTAGGGAGCGCCAAAGATTCCATAAACGTTCTGTTTTGACGCTGCTCTTGGCTGGTTTGCCCATCCCCCTTCAGTGGAAATGGAATGCTCGACTTGTCGAAGCATTTCCGGCGCGTCTTGCGTTGGCTGACGCGTTATCAAAAATGCGTTGCGCGGCGCCGACGGCGCTGTTCACGCCGCGCTCTTCCGGCTCGGTCGGATCAGCACTTCCGCCGAGATGCCGAGGCGCTCATGCAAACGCCGGATCATCCCCACCGACAATCCCCGTTTTCTGTTCAGAACCTCGGCGATCCGCGTGCACGTACCGATGATCTCCTCCAGGTCCTTCCGGGTGAGCCCTTGCTGCTCCATGCGGAACTTGATCGCCTCGATGGGGTCAGGCGGGTCCATCGGATAGTGCTCAGCTTCATAGGCATCGATGAGCGTTGCGAGCACATCCAGTCGGTCGCCATCGCGCGTTCCGGACGTCGCGCCCCAAAGGCGCTCAACTTCCTTGAGCGCGGACTCATGCTCCTTCTTCGTCCGGATCGGCTTTACCTCACCCGCCATGCCGTACCTCCTTCACTTCGATCTTGTCGTAGTCCTTGTGGGCGGTGAGCGCCTCGACGATTGTCGCGAGCACTGCGAGGGCCTCCGTCGTGCCGTCGGCTTCGCCCTTCTCGAAGTCCTCATCTGTTTGTCCCATCGTGTTGGTGACATGCGCTACGCAGAGCAGTCGCAGGCCGGTCGTCCGAGCGAAGGTGTAGAGTGCCGCGGCCTCCATCTCGACGGCGAGAACGCCCTTCCCCCGCGCGGCCTCGATCGCTTCGGCGGTCTCGCGAAATGGCGCGTCGGTGGTCCAGCTTGCGCCAACGACCGCGCGCAGTTTCTTGCCCGACATCGCGCCCGCCGCCACGCCAACGAGTTGTGGGTCGGCCTCGGCAAATTCGGAAGGCGGCGCGTAGTGATAACTCGTCCCCTCATCGCGCAGCGCGCGGTCGATGATGACGAAATAGGGAGGGCGTCCCGCGGGGACGATCTGGCCAGCCGAGGTCAGACTGACCAATAATTTACATCCGCTCGCGCGCAACTCCTCCGCGATCAGCACGGCGAACGGAGCGCCCACGACACGTCCGATGATCCCCACCTCTCGGCCCGCAAGCAGGAACGTATCCATCTCGGTATGATAGCACGGCCAACCGGCAAATGGCCGCGCTCTTCCGCTTGCGCGCAGGATCCGCACCATATCGCCGTCGGGATCCAGCAGACAGACGGGCGGCACTTGAACGGTTGCGAGGTTCTTTTGACGCCGCGCCTCCCGCAGCAAGGCGGAAGGTGTGAACACCGATGACGAGGACGCATCTTTGTGGTCGAGTATCGGTGGCGTGCCCATCTGTCTTGCCTCGCATTGCCAGGAAGGTGCCGCGCAGCAGTTCCAGTTGAGCTGCTTCCGCCGCGCGTCTGAACGGCAAGCGTCGTGTTTGCTCCCGCCATCGGCTCGGTTGATGTTTGCCGAGCGTAAAGATAGTCTATTAATGTCGGTGTGCCAAAGTTGGCGTTCAAACCGGCAAGCCCATCGATGTCGCCCGGTTCTCGCCCTTGGTCAGGGAGCGCCCAATCCACTGCTTGAAAGGCTGCGCGTCGAAGCGATCGGTGCCGGGGTCTTGAAGGTTGCGGTCCATGCCTGACAATCGCTCGCTCGTCGATGGTTCACGGGTCCTTGCCGATCTCAATACGCTCCGCGGCATCGGCGCCCACAACGCCGGCGTTCACAAGCCGACCTTTTCGGCGCCGCATATGCGGTCGCTGGCGTGGCTTGCCGAGCGGCTTCCCGAGGCGGGGCTCACCGCTGATATCGACGGCATCGGCAACGTGCTCGGCACCAGTTCGAAACCCGGGCCGAAACTGTTGGCCGGATCGCATCTCGAAAGCCAGAATTTTGCGGGCTGGCTCGATGGGCCGCTTGGCGTCGTCTATGCGCTCGAAGCCGCCCGAATCATCAATCCCGATCCGACCATCAACGGCGCCGTCGAAGTCGCGGCATGGTGCGATGAGGAAGGACATTTCGGCCATTTCCTGGGCAGCAGGTCTTACGTTGGCGTGGTAGCCGAGGCGGAGATCGACGCCGCACGCGACCGCACCAGCGGCCGCGCCATGCGGGATGCCCTGAGCGATGTGGGTCTTGCCGGCCGGGCCCGCGCGAAGGCCGAACCCGGGCGGCATGTCGGATACCTCGAAGCCCATATCGAGCAAGGCGAGACGCTCGAAAGCAGCGGTCTCGGAATCGGCGTCGTCACCTCGATCGTCGGAATCTGGCAATACCGGATCAGCTTCTCCGGCGAGCAAAATCACGCGGGCACGACCCGCATGGCCGTCCGCAGGGATGCCGGCCTGGCGCTGGCCAGGTTTTGCGTGGCGATCGACGATCGCTTCCCTGCCCTGTGCGGTCCGCGCACGGTATGGACCACCGGCCGCATCACCCTCGATCCCGGCGCGCCAAGCATCATCCCGGGCCGCGCGGAAATGCTTTTCCAGGTTCGCGACGATGACCCCGCCGTGATCGACCGCCTGGAGAACCTGCTGCGGAGCATGGCAGCCGAGGTCACCGCGCAAGGCCGCTGCAGCGTTACCGTGGAGCGTCTTCGCACCGGCGCCCCCGCCTTGATGGATGGCGCTATTCAGCAAGCGATCGAGGCTGCGAGTTCAGCCTTTGCCGGCGGCAGGTCGGTCCGCATGCCCAGCGGCGCCGGCCATGACGCGCAAATTCTCGCCACGATCATGCCCGTGGGCATGCTGTTCGTGCCCTCGATCGGCGGCATCAGTCATCATTGGACTGAAAACACCGAAGATGACGACATCGTCACCGGTGCGCAGGTCTTTGTCGAAGCCTGCCGGCATCTGTTGGCGCAATGAGCGGGTGCTCCAGAGGGAGCGCCATTGCTCTTCGCGGGCGATCCGCCTGACCGGACGTAACGCTATCTGTCGAATGCGCCGTAGACCATGTTCTTGAGCGCCGCCCGAAGCCGCGTCCTTTGCGACGGTGCCTGAACCATCATGATCACGAACATTTCCTCCTTTGGATCGAGCCAGAAGGCCGTCCCGCCCGCGCCGCCCCAGTTCATCTCGCCGACGGAGCCTTGCACCGGACTTATGCCTGCTTCGGTACGTACGGCGAACCCGAGGCCGAAGCCAAAGCCCGGCCCGGGAAGATAGTACGGTCCGGGCACCACGCCCGCCGAAGGACCGATATGATTTGAGCCCATATAGGCGACCGTCTTTGGACTGAGATATCGCCTGCCGTCCAGCTCGCCGCCGTTGAGCATCATCTGCATGAATCGGGCGTAGTCATCGATCGTCGATACCATGCCGCCACCGCCGGACTCCCATTTCCGTGCAATCCTCGGGTCGTTGAGGACCGAGCCTGGCCCAATGGTGCGATCGGTCGGCAAGGGTTCGGCAACGAGCGCCTGCCTTGCCGGGTCGGCAACATAGAAACTGGTCGAAGTCATGCCGAGCGGATCGAGAATTCGTTCCTTCTCGAATTGCAGCAGCGATTTCCCGGATATGACTTCGATCACGCGGCCGAGAATGTCGGTTGAATTGCTGTAGTCCCATGTCGATCCGGGCTGATAGACCAGCGGCATCCTTGCGATACGTTCGGCGAACTCGGCGTTATCGAAATCTCCGGCGTATAGATTGGCGTCGAGATAGGCCTTCTTGACGAGGCCGGTGCCAAAGAAGCCGTACGTCAGTCCGGACGTATGCCGCAGCAGATCCTGAATGGTCATGGCGCGGCGAGCGGGGACAAGTTCGAGACCGAGTTGACCGTCCTCGCCCTTCTTTTCAACGCCAACCTTCCCGTCCTTGAAGGCGGGGATGTATTTTTCCACCGGCTCATCGAGCGCGAGCTTGCCTTCCTGAACCAGCATCATCGCCGCAACACTCGTGATCGGCTTCGACATCGAGTAGATGCGAAAGATACTATCCCGCGTCATCGCCACCTTGGTTGCGGGATCGCGAACGCCGAACGTCTCGAAATATGCGACTTTTCCGCGCCGCTGAATCATGACGATGGCGCCGGGGATTTTGCCGGTGGCGATTTCGTTGCGGAAGTAGTCGCTGATGGCGGCGAGACCCGCCGGCGAAAACCCGGCGTCCCGCGGGCTGGGCTGCCCGACGGTTTCCGCCGGGGTTACGCCTGGCCCTGCGATCGCCAGCATGGATGCCAGCAAACCGCCCAACAGATGCCGGCGCGAACGCAACCAAACGGCGTTGCCATTCCCGATCATGCTCGACCTCCCCCAAAACCCCGTCTGCCCGGACCGTGGCGTCCGGGCTTGTCCGGATAAGGTAGCAGGCCGCAGCGCCCCATAGAAGCCGCGGGCCGGTGGGAATTGCGGCCGGTTGGCGGTGGCTGGAAATGCGTTATGCTCGCTCGCCGCGCTTCGTTTTGGGAGCGCCGTCGCAATCAGGGGCATGATCGATCATGGCTCCATCGCCAGCCGAACGGGATGAGCTGCTCAAGGGTTTTGCGCGCGCCCTGTTCCACGGCGACATGGACGCGCTCTACGGGCTCGTCACACCCGATTTTCTCTGGAGCTTCCACGACGGTCTCGTCGTGAGGAAATCCCTGGCCGGTCCTGCCGCCATTCGCGAGCATCTGGCCGAACAGAAGGCGCTGTTCTCGGCACAACGGTTTCACGCGGTGGCCTATCATCATGCCGGCGACATCACCTTCATGACGTTCCGCGTCAGCGAAACGCTGCGCGCCACCGGCGAATCGCGGGAGCAACGCGGCATCGAAAGCTACACGTTCAGGGACGGAAGACTCGCGACCAAGGATGTTTATCGCAAACCGATCTAACCTCGGACTCCGGCGCCTTCCCGCACGACCGCAAGCCTGCTCAACCGTGCCGTCCCCAGTGAATGGCTGCCCAGATGCGCTCGTGCAGGTAAAACCAGGCGATCTTGGTCACGACCTCAAGCGCGGCAATCGAGCCTGCGATTTCGACCCGGCCGGTCAGGAACCAGCTGATGGCAAATGTGTCGAGCGTCCCCAGCGTTCGCCAGCTCACGGCTTTAAGAAACGATCTCGTGTGTGTCTCCACTCCGCGAAAAAACACCCGGCAATGCCTCCTGTCTGGCTTTGGTCAATCTATCACGCCGGCGCGCCTTGCCGCCTGGCGATCTCATCAAGGATTTTGGGCTGGATGCTGGGTAATTAATGCGGCTTTCTTGGACGGCCAAGCGGCGCTCTGCTATGCCCGCTGCTGGCGGTGTCAGGAAACGCCGGCATGGCCGGCCGGTTCCATGGGCCGGAAATGGAGTTGGAATGGGACCGATTGCCAAATTTGTTGCCGGTATCGCTGCGATCTGCGCGCTGTCCGAGACCGCGACCGCCCAGACCGGCCGGTGCCGGTCGATCGCCGATCCCGCAGCGAGGCTCGCCTGTTACGACAAGGCGGCTTCGGCGCCGGCAGCCGGTGCAGCGACGGCGAAACCGGTAGTAGCCGAGCGGCCGCCGGCCGCGGCCGTCGAGGGCGGCAAATATGTCGACTCGATCGGCGACGAAGAAGCCTTGGTCAATGCCAGGCTGCGCGGCATCTGCCGCGGCTGCTGAGGAAAGCCCGCGGCGGCCGGCGAAAAATGGCCGACCCGCCTCTTGTTGCAATTGACTGAAATGGCGGGCATTTTTCCAGACGGCTGCGGTAAGAGTGAGGAGTAGCGTTCCCTTTCATGCTGTTGCTCGAGTCCCTCCCGACCGTGATCGGCGCCGCCGCGATCGCCCCCGCGCTCCTGGTGCTGTGGCTCGTGATCGCTGCCGGCGAGCGCCCGGGCCCGCCGGCCCGGGTCTGGATCGCGTTCCTGCTGGGGGCTGCCAGCATCTCGCTCCTGGGGCTTGCGCGTGCGCCATTCGCGGCGCTGCTGGCTATTCCCGGCAACCCCTGGATGACACAGGCGCTGCGCTCGGTGTTTGGGGTCGCGGCACCCGAAGAGATCGTCAAGGTTCTCGTCATCGTCGCCGTGTCGGCACGGCGTCGCACCTTCGCCGATCCGATGGACACCGTGGTCTACGGTGCCGCCGCGGGGCTCGGATTCGCAGCCTACGAAAACCTCGCCTACCTCGTGCAGCACGCCGACATGTGGCGCTCGCTGGCGGCATTGCGCAGCGTTCTGACCGTGCCGTTCCACGGCGCCCTCGGCATCATCGCCGGCGCCTATATTGCGATCGCGCGGGCCGGCACGGCGCTCGGCGCGCACCGGCACAATCGCGACTGGGCGCGCATCTCGAACTGGACCCTGGTGTTGTTCGCGCCGATCGCACTGCACGCCGGGTTCGACTTTCCATTGCTCTCGCTGCAGGGAAACCCGGACCTCGATCCCAACACCCGGCTGATCCTTGGCTCGGCCAGCGTGCTGATCGGGTTCAGCGGAATCGGATTTGCGGCGCGGCTGGTGCGGCGGGTCGGCCGGCATCACGCGCCACGCACCGAGCTCGCACGCGAGCGGCTCAGCCAATTGCGGCGGATGTGGGCGCTTTTGGTCGCGGGCGGCGGCGCCGGCTTTGCCGGCGTGGCGTTCCTGCTGACCTCGATCCACCATTGGTTCATCAATCCGGAACATAATGCGTCGCTGGTTCTGATCCCGATCGGCCTGACGTCGATCCTGATCGGCTTCGCGCTGCTGTTGGCGACCACGGCGGTGTATATATTCGGCCGCAACCGGATGCGGACGATGTCGGAGGGCTTTTCGTCCGTACCCGGACCGGGGTAGGCTGTCGTTTGATCCGACGCGTTTTCTTCACGCGAACCGGTTTCGCTCGAAAACGCCAAAATGGCGCACCGGGAGAACTCCATGACCCTTCCCAACGACATCAGCAAATTGCAATCTGAAATGAGCGCCGCGGTGCGCGCGCATTGGAAGGCGTTCCTGTTCGAAGGCATCCTGCTCGCCCTGCTCGGATTGGCGGCGATGATCGTGCCGCCTTTGGCCAGTCTCGCCGTCACCATCTTCCTCGGCTGGATGTTCCTGATCAGCGGCATCGGCGGACTGATCGTCACGTTCTGGGCGCGGCAGATGCCGGGCTTCTGGTGGTCGCTGATCTCGGCCGCGCTGGCGGTCCTCGCCGGCCTGGTCCTGCTGGCAAGACCCATGCAGGGCGTGCTGACGCTGACGATCGTCGTCGGCGCTTTCTTCCTCGCCGAGGGCGTCGCCACCATCATGTACGCGCTGGAGCACCGGCGCGAATTGTCCGGACGCTGGTCGTGGCTCCTGGTCGCCGGATTGATGGATATCGTCATCGCGTTTCTCATCATCGCGGGACTGCCGGGATCGGCGGAATGGGCGATCGGATTGCTGGTCGGCATCAATCTGTTGTTCGGCGGCGCGACGTTGATCGGCATGGCGCTTGCCGCGCGCAAATCCTGAACTGTGGACCATTCGCCGCGGCCGAACTCGCCCGCGCGGGCGTGCGGCAGCGGATTCCTGGCTATCCCGGATCACCGTTGTTGGGACAGGACTTCAGCGGCGCCGCCGATGCCGCGCCGGAAGGCTTCATCAAACGTTATTCGGCGAACCTGCCATCGATGCGACCGGCCCTGCCGGTCCATCTGCCACTGCGTGGCCCATCCGAGCTCCCGATCGATCCAAACCAACCGCCCGACCAAAGCGATTTCCCCGCCCTGCTCGGCCGCGACCGAAGCCAATGTCGAGGACGACATCGAGCCGAGCTCCGCACCATTGATGCCCGATTTCGCCAATGCTGCAACGCCGGGGAGCACAATGGTCATCCCCCGTTTGGCGGCTGCCGCAAGCAGCGATTCGCGTTGTATTGCGGACTGGTCTGAATCAGCCGTGACGATGTACTTTCTTGGGCCTTGTTGCATCTCGACAAAGACTCCAAGGACCGGTCGGTGCGAGAGCCAAGGCTTGAGGCCAAGTGCCTTGAGAATGGCGTCGATTTTCTTTTCATCAAAGTCGACAATCAGATCGTATGGACGATCGCGGGTGCCCTGCTCGTCGCGAGTCGGAGTGCCGGACATTTGGTCGTGATAGCTAAATGCCCTGACGAAATCTCTCGCATTGGATTTGTAGGTTGCCAATCGACGATCGCCCCCAAGCTTCTGCGCGCCGGATACCTTGATGAGAACATCCTCCAAACAAGCGGCGAAGCCGATGATGCGGTTTGCCTCGCCCTGGCCCGTGACGATTGCCTGCGCCCGGTATAGATCAGCGGCGGCAGTCGCCATTGTGCCGGTGCAAAACGTCAACGCTGCTGCAAGCGATATCCTGATCATGACGCCTGCCGCGCCAACACACGCCAAGCGCCGCCAGCGCTTTGTCATGGCGTCCGGCAACCGCATTCGGAAATTTGGCCGACGCAGCATGGCGACCAATCCTAAAATCATCACGCTATAGGCGATCAGGCCGGTCAATCGTGATCCGGGCGTGTCGTTTCGCGCCCTGCTCCCGATTATGCGAGCGCTCCCTAGCAGCCCCGGCAGATGCTCTTGATCTTGCGGTCGAGCGCTATGTCTTCCCGGTTGATCGGGTCGCTCCGAATGCTCAGGCTTTTCTCGTTGGGCACATCGCTTGCGCGCGGCTGGCGATGACCGACCGGCGCCTGGGTTGCCGGCCGGTCCGGATTTTTCGCAACCGTCGATGATCCGCCCTGCGCCAGCGCGGCAGGGCTGCCGATCAGAACCAGCAGTGCCATCGACCAGACCGTTTTCCGCATCATGGTTCTTCCTTCCCGTTGTCTGTTTATCGCGCCCGTTCTGGAACGTCGATGACCGCGCAATTGCGGCGCCCCTGGGCGGCGCAGTCCTGAACCTTCCGCAGATCGGCCATGGTGCCAAGCAACCAGATTCCCGCCACCACCAGTAGCGCAAAGACACCGAGCATCACGGCGTTTTCGACGTTGCGGTTGCCCTGGTCTTCCGGCGGCTCTCGATTTCCCTCCTCTTTCCCGGCCATCGGTCGATCATGGTTTTGGCGGATAGAGATGAACCCCGCCGCAATAATCGACGATACGATATCGCGTTTCCGGGGGGAGTTCATGTTCCCGGGAATTGTTTCGCGACAAATAATCCGGACCGATCGGCGCCTTGCCGTGACCGCCGGGAATGTCGAGCACGTATTCCGGCTGGCACAGCCCGGATACCCGGCCCCGCAGCGCCCGCATCAGATCCTGTCCGTGCGCGATGGTGGTGCGCAGATGCCCGGTTCCCGGCGCGAGGTCGCCGTGATGCAGGTAATACGGCTTGATCCGGCATTCGACGAACGCCCGCATCAGCGCTTCCAGGGTCGCGGCATCGTCATTGACGCCGGCGAGCAGCACCGACTGGCTCACCAGGGGGATGCCGGCATCGGCCATGCGGGCGCAGGCGGCGCGGGCCTTATCCGTCAGTTCGCGCGGATGGTTGGCATGAACGGCGATCCAGGTCGTTGCCCCCTCCACCCGGAGCGCTGCGATCATCCCGGGGCTGATGCGCGCGGCGTCGGCAATGGGCACGCGGGTGTGGATGCGGATGATCCTGACGTGATCGATCGCGGCGAGATCCGCCATGATCCCGGCAAGCCGGCGCGGCGACAGCATCAGCGGATCGCCGCCGGTCAAAATGACTTCCCAGATGTCCCGGTGCGCGCGGATATAGTCGAGCGCCGTTGCATAGGCGGCGTCGGAGAGCGCGTTCGGCTTGCCCGGCCCGACCGTTTCGCGGCGAAAGCAAAACCGGCAATATACCGCGCAGACATGGACGAGCTTGAACAGCACCCGGTCGGGATAGCGATGCACGATGCCGGCGACCGGCGAATGCGCGTCGTCGCCGATCGGATCGGCGTTCTCGCCGGGCTGGCCGACCAGCTCATCGGCGCTCGGAATGAACTGCCGCGCGATCGGATCGTCGGGATCGCCGCGGTCGATCAGCGCGGCGAGATCGGCCGTCACCGCGACCGCATAGCGCGCAGCCACCTGTTCCAGATCGATGAGACCGGCGGCGGGAGCAAGGCCCTGCGCAACCAGTTCGGCCGGCTGCCGCAAGGTCGCGTCAAGTTTCGGTACGATCCTGTTCATGTCTCATCCGAGGGCGGCGTCCATACCACCTGATCTATTCTTGACGCGCCGCTTGCCAGCATCACCAGCCGGTCGAAGCCGAGCGCGACCCCGCTTGCGTCAGGCATCTTGGCCATTGCTGCGAGAAATTCCTCATCCAGCGGATAGCGCTCGCCATAGCGGCGCTGCTTTTCGTTCATCGCCTCGGCGAAACGATGGCGCTGCTCGGCCGCATCCGTCAACTCGCCGAATCCGTTGGCAAGCTCGACGCCGCAGGCATAGACCTCGAAGCGTTCGGCCACGCGCGGGTCGGACAACTTTGCACGCGCCAAGGCCGCTTCCAGCACCGGATATTCGAACAGCACCGTCAGCCGTCCCTGCCCCAAATTCGGCTCGACATGCCCGGCCAGGAGCTTGCTGAAGATGTCCGACCAGGTGTCATCGTCCGCGACCCGAATCCGGTCCCTCGCCGCCGCCGCCAGTGCCGCCCGATCCCCCTTGCCGTCCGCGATCGTCGCCAGCAGATCGATGCCGGAAAAGCGCTCGAAGGCGGCCGCTACCGTCAACAGCTCCGGCTCGGCGAAGGGATCGGCGTTCCGCCCGCGAAAGCAAAATCGCCCGATTCCGGTCGCCTGCGCCGCATGCGCGATGACGACGACGCTGTCGGCCATCACGGCGTCATAGCTGGCGTTGGCGCGATACCATTCCAGCAGGGTGAATTCGGGCAAATGCAGATCGCCGCGCTCGCGGTCGCGAAACACCCGCGCGAACTCGAAGATTTTTGCTTCACCCGCGGCGAGCAGTTTCTTGGCCGCGAACTCCGGCGAAGTCCGCAAATAGCGCGTCACGCGCGTGCCATCGGCGCCGGTCAATTCGGTGCGGGGAGCGTGCAAATGCGTCTCGTTGCCCGGCGAAACCTGCAAGATCCCGGTCTCGACTTCGGCAAAACCCTGCTCGTCGAACCAGGCGCGGACCGCCCGCGTGATCGCGGCCCGCGCCATCAGGAACGGCTTGCGATCGGCGTGCCGTGCCGGCATCCACCACGGTAAAATGGGGTCGCTTTCGGCCATTACCCTGTCGTCCCATCCGCCTGTAAAGTGCTGGCATCGACGGACAAATTCAGTATGTTGCAGCCCGAAACCGCCTCCACGGCCGCGGGACATGCCTGTCCGGATCGGTCCCGGGCCAGAAATTCAGGAAAAACAGCTTTGAAAATCATCGCCAGTTCTATTCGCAAGGGCAACGTCATCGAGCAAGACGGCAAGCTTTACGTGGTTCTGACCGCCGAGAACATCCACCCCGGCAAGGGAACGCCGGTCAGCCAGATCGAAATGCGCCGAATCGGCGACGGGGTAAAGATCTCGGAGCGCTACAAGACCACCGACCAGGTCGAGAAGGCCACCATCGAGGATCACAACTTCAACTACCTCTATCAGGACGCCGACGGCTTCCATTTCATGAACGCCGAGACCTATGATCAGGTCCAGGTGCCCAAGGACATCGTTGGCTCGGCCGCGCCCTATCTGCAGGAGAACATGACGGTGAAGCTTTCGCTTCACGACATGATTCCGGTCGCCATTCAGATGCCGCAGCGCGCGACGCTGGAAGTCGTGGAGACCGAACCGGTCACCAAGGGGCAGACCGCATCGTCGTCCTACAAGCCCGCCATCCTTTCCAACGGTGTCCGCACCGCGGTGCCTCCCCATATCGGCGCGGGCACGCGGATCGTGGTCATGACCGAGGACGGTTCTTACGTCGAGCGCGCCAAGGACTAGGCATAGCGCGCGGGGCCGCCGGGGGGCGATGCATTGACTACGAGAGCTGTCCGTTTGGTCACCTCCGGGCTGGCAGCCTTGTTGTCGCTTGCTGCCGGCGGTAGCGCCGCTTCGGCCGACGCATTCAAAACCCCGTCGATCGCCGCGCTGCGCGTCGAATGGCGCGCGGCACTCGATCAGCTTCGATCCGAATTCAGCACCCGGCCGGAGATCGCCGCCGATTTCGCATTTTCCAGCCGGCGGCGGGTGCCCGCCTCCGATCCCCGATCGACGCCGGCGATGGTGCAACTGAACGCGGCGACATCGCCGATCTTTCCGGGGATCGGACGCAGTCCCGTTCCGGTGTTGTTGCCGTTCGACACCGCAAGCTATCTCGAAGCGCGACAGGGCGATGCGCCGGACAGTGTTCCGGTATCGCGCCATCAGGCCGGCTTTCGTCCGGTCGACCTGTTTCATGCCGGCCCCGCCGGCTACGACGCGGTGTTTTCGCTTCAACCCGGTGCGGGCGATGGCATGCCGCAGCGGACCTTTGCCCGGCCGGTCGAGGTGCAGATATCAGGATCGATCCTCGTCTACGACCTCCGCGATCCCCGCGGCGGCAAGGGCGAGCCGGTCAAGGCGCTGGCAGCGCAATTCCCCGACCTGCGCCGCTTCATCCGGGAAGGCTATGTGCGTTACGCCTTCACGCGGTTCGGCATTGCCTATGTGGTTTCGATCCAGTGCCTCGACTCTGCGCCGCGCGCGCGGCGGCTGGCGTGCGGCGAGGCCTATCCCGTCGCCGAGCGTTTCCTGAAGGCGCTGCGCATCGCCGGCGGCCAGCCCTCGCGACCGCGCTCTGATATCTCTTCCGA
>NZ_JBAVNZ010000105.1:0-10327 GCF_049691595.1 Bradyrhizobium sp. | reverse complement strand
GGGTAGCCGAGCACGGCGGCCGGGTACTTCGTCCACCCCAGGTACTTGTGGGCCTCCCGTTTGTGCACCGCCTCGTAGGTGATCCACAGCACCAGGGCGGTCAGGGCCAGGGGGGCCAGGTAGCGGACCGGCCGGGTGATCACGTCGGCCACCCGCTGGAACAGCCGGCCGTAGCGCTCGAACAGCACCGAGGTGGGCGGCCGGTCCTCTTCCTCCTCCCACCAGATCACCAGCGGCTCGGCGATGATGTCGCCGATCCGCCGCCGCGGGTTGAGCGAGGCGATCGGGTCCTGGAAGATCAACTGCACACGCTGGCGCATCTTGCGCAGGGTATCGCCCTGCATCGCGGTCAGGTCGTGGCCGTCGAACAGCACCCGGCCCGATACCGCCCGGCGCAATTGCAGCACCGCGCGGCCGAGCGTCGACTTGCCGCAGCCGCTTTCGCCGACCAGGCCAAGTGTCTCGCCGCGCGCAATCTCAAGGCTGACCCCGGATACCGCGTGGATGGTCCGACCACCCACCGGATACTCGACCACGAGATTTTCCACTCTTAGAAGCGGCTCTTGCAAAACGGCGGTCGCGGCCTGCTGCATCATGCGGAGACACCCGATGCGATCGCGATCGGATGGAAGCAGGCATATTGGTGCTGCCGCGATTCGGCTTCTGCCAGCGGTGGCTTCGCCGTGTGGCACTGCCCCGCCGCGTATCGGCAGCGCGGCGAGAACGAGCAGCCTTCAATGGGCCGGGTCGGATCGGGCGGGCGCCCCGATATCGCCGGCAACGGCGTATGCGGCGCGGCGTCGATCTTCGGGATCGCCGCGAGCAAGGCTTCGGTATAGGGCATGCGCATGTTCCTGAACAAGGCCGGCGTCGGCGCCCGTTCCACCACCCGCCCGGCATACATCACGGCGACCTCATCGGTGCGGCCGGCGACGACGCCGAGGTCATGGGTGATCAGGATCATCGCCATGTGCCGGCGGCGCTGCTCGCGCGCCAAGAGATCGAGAATTTGCGCCTGGATCGTCACATCGAGCGCGGTGGTCGGCTCATCGGCGATCAAGAGTTTCGGTTCGCAGGACAGCGCGATCGCAATCGCCACCCGCTGCCGCATGCCGCCGGAGAGCTGGTGCGGGTATTGCGTCAACCGCTGTTCGGGGGCGGGAATGCCGACCGCGGCGAGCAACTCGACGCTGCGCCACTTCGCCGCGGCGGTGTCGAGCTCGAGATGCTCCCGCAGCGTCTCGATCAACTGGGTGCCGATGGTCAGCACCGGATTGAGCGAGGTCATCGGGTCCTGGAACACGACCGCCAGCGACCGGCCGCGCAGCTTGCGCAGCTTTTCCGGCGCAAGCCGCAGCAGGTCCTGGCCGTCGAACATCACCCGGCCGGAGAGTCTTGCCTTCTCCGGCAGCAATTGCAGGATCGCGCGCGAGAGCATGGTCTTGCCGCACCCGGATTCGCCGACGACGCCCAGCGTTCGCCCGGCGCCGACCGTCAGGTTGACATGGTCCACCGCGCGCAGATTGCCGCGCGGGGTCGGCAGATCGACCGACACATCTTCCACGGAAAGCAGCGTCGCCTCGCTCACAGCACGCCCTGCCTGGGATCGGTGAACGCGCGGAGCGTGTCGCCGACCAGGTTGAAGGAGAGCACGGTCAGGAACATCGCGATCGCCGGCATGAAGGCGAGCCTCGGAGCGACATCCAGGCTCTCGCGGCCCTCCCCGATCATGCTGCCCCAGCTCGAGATCGGCGGCGGCACGCCGAGCCCGAGGAACGACAGCGCGCCCTCGACCACGATGGTGACGGCGACGCCGAGCAGGAAGAAGGCCAGCAGTGGCAGCAGCACATTGGGCAGTAATTCGCGCAGCAGGATGCGCGCATGCGTGGCGCCGAGCGCCTGGGCTGCGATGACGAATTCGCGCCGCGCCAGCGTCAGGGTCGACGCCCGCGCCACCCGCATGAAGGCGGGGATGCCGAGCACGCCGAGAATGCAAGTGAGGTTGAGCAATGACTGCCCGAGATAGGCGGTCACCGCCAGCGCCAGGATCAGCGGCGGAAACGCCAGCAGCACATCCATGCTGCCGACGACCAGCGTCTCGAAGCGGCCGCGGAAATAGCCGGCCAGCATGCCGAGCGCGCCGCCAAAGGAGAGCCCGATCACCGGCGCGCAAAGCCCGACCACCAGCGATATTCGCGCGCCGTGAATCAGCCGGGCCAGCTCGTCACGGCCGAGGCCGTCGGTGCCGAGCCAATGCTGCGCCGAGATCGGCGCCCGCCGCTCCAGCATGTCCATGTCGGTCGGGCTCGGCAGCGGCAGGACGTCGGCCAGGATCGCCACCGCGAACACGAACACCATCCAGCCGACCGCCAGCCAGAACAGCGACCCGAGCCGGCGCGCCCGCCGCACCGGCGCCACGGTCAATTCCCGATCGATGGTCAGTTCAAGCGTGGCCATGGCGAATCCTGGGATCAAGCACGGCGTAAAGCAGATCGACGATGAAGTTCATGACCACGAAGCCGGCGGCGACCAGCAGCACCACCCCCTGCAGGATGATGAGGTCGCGGGTATAGATCGCGCCGACCAGCAGCCGGCCGATCCCCGGCAGCGCAAAAATCGTCTCGACGATCAGCGCGCCGCCGATCAACCGCCCGATATTGATTCCGGTAATGGTGACAAGGGTCAGCGACGACGGCTTCAAGGCATGCACGAACAGGATGCGCGAGGCCTTCAGTCCCTTGGCCTTGGCCAGCGCGATGTAGTCCTCCTGCAGGGTTGCGATCATGTCGGAACGCAGCACGCGCATGATGCCCGGCCATTCGGCGAACGCCAAGGTCAACGCCGGCAGTACGAAGAACCGCAAATTCCCGGCAGGGTCCTCCCCGAACGGCACGTAGCCGGTCGCCGGCAGCCACCTCAACTCGACCGCGAACAGGTAGATCAAAAGAATCGCCGACAGGAAGGTCGGCACCGACAGCATGCTGAAGGCGCTGCTGGTCATGATGCGATCGAACGCGCCGCCGCTTCGCACCGCGCAGGCGATCGCGAGCGGAACGCCGATGGCAAGGCCGATGATCTCGGCCAGGATCATCAGCTCGAACGATACCGGCAGCCGTTCGGTCACCGCCTGCAACACGGTCTGCCCGGTGCGGAACGACCGCCCGAAATCGCCCTGCAGGACGTGGCCGAGCCAGCCGAAGTAGCGCACCCAGATCGGCTGATCGAGCCCCATGTCATGGCGCAGCGCCGCGACCTTCTCCGGCGTCGCCTGGTCGCCCAGGATCACGTAGGCGAGGTCGCCCGGCAAGAGCGAGGCAATGACGAAGGTCAGCATCGAGACGGCGAGCAGGACCGGCACGAGGTGCAACAGCCTTCGCGCGATGAAGCCCGCCATGAAAGGCTATTCCTTCCAGACGCCGGATACGTCGACCACCCCGCTATACATTTTGGGCAGGCCCTTCAGCTTCGCGCTCGAGATCGCGTAATAGGTGTTCTGGAAGGTCCAGAACCAGATCGCCTCCTGATTGATCAGTCGGCTGATCGCGCAATAATCCTCGGTCCGCTTGGCCTGATCGGCGGTTACGCGCGCACGCTCAAGTAATTTGTCCAGTTCCGGATTCGAGTAATTGGCGAGAGCGACCGGGCTGCCGGTATGGAAATTCGCGTACATCTGGACGTCGGGGTCGGCGAGATCGACGATCCGCCACCCGATCAACTGGAACTGGCGCATAAAGGCGCGCGGCACGAAGGAAGCCTGATCGATCTGCTCCAGTTCCATGTTGGCGCCGACCTGTTTCCAGAACTGCTGGAAGACCTGCCCGGCATTGCGCCCGCGCGGCGTCGCGGTGAAGAGCATCTTGAAATCGACCGGCTTGCCATATTCCTTGATCAGCGCCTTGGCCTTTTCAACGTCGTAGGGCAGCGCGCCGTCATCCTTGCACTTCACCCATGAGCCATCGCCGTAGGGGTTGCTGGCCGGCCGGGCCAGGCCATTGGTAAGGGCCTGCGACATCTTCTTGCGATCGATCGCCATCACCAGCGCCTGGCGCACGCGGACATCGTCGAACGGCGCGACCTTGGTGTTGAAGGCGGCGACCGCGGCGCCGGACCCGGCATAGGTGTGGACGGTCAACTTGGGATCTTTTTGAGCCCTCTGGATATTGTCCGCATCGTATTCATCGTCCCAGACGATATCCGCCTCGCCGGATTGCAGGCTGGCGAAGCGCGACTGCGAATCCGGCAGCGGCTTGAGGATGATCCGGTCGAGGTAGGGACGGCCCTTGTTCCAGTAGTCCGGGTTTTTTTCGAGCACCAGGCGGTCGCCTGCCGTCCAGGACTTCGGGATATAGGGACCGGTACCGACGGGATTGCGGTTGTAGTCGTCGCCTTTGGTCTTCCACGCGGTCGGCGACTGGATCACGAAGTTCGAACCTGGAGGCGATAGGATCGCGGGCAGATTCACCGACGGATCGTTCAGATTGTAGACGACTGTCAGTTCGTCCGGCGCCTGCACATCGTGGATGAAAGCGATGTAGAACGCGCACCGGCATTTGTTGGCCGGATCCTTCTGGCGGTCGAAATTTTCCTTGACCGCCTGGGCGTTGAACGGCGTGCCATCATGGAATTTGACGCCGGGCCGCAGCTTGAAGGTCCAGGTCTTGAAGTCATCCGAATGGGTCCAGGACAGCGCGAGCTTCGGCTGCGCCATGCCCTTGTCGTCGAGAAAAGTGAGTGTGTCGAAGATCGCGGCCGCCGCCGTTGCCGCCGCGGTATCGAACACGCCGACCTTGAGCGGATCGAAACCGGGGATATCGAGTTCGAGGCCGACGGTGATGCTGCCGCCCTGTTTCTGGGCGCTGGCGGGGACCGCAAACAGCGCGGCGCCAAATGCCGCCACAAGAAAAAACGGCGCAAACGCGCGCGAGCGGGTTGCCGCGTTCATGGGTGCTTCCTCCAGAGGGCGTCCGTCCGGTGGTCCGGATCGGTTCACGACCGCCGCGAAGATGTCTGGAATCGCCGTTCCCGGCAAGGCCGTAACAGCCCGCCGGATCATAAGCCGCAGGGATCGCGCCTCAGCCGCGCGCCGCCATCGGCGGCTTGCCCGCAAAGCCCGCGATTTCATCCTCCGACAGGCCGGTCTCCTTCAGATAGGCCAGCGTATGCTCGCCGAGCGTCGACATCCGCCTGGCCGCCGACACCGAGGCGCCGGACATGCGGAACGGCAAATTGAGGACCTTGAAGGTCCCTCCTCCGTCCTCGACCTCGGTCAACGCGCCGCGATGCGCGAGCTGCGGATCCTTCAAGGCTTCGGCGACGGTGCGATAGGCCGACGAGGGAACGCCCTGCTCATTCAGCGCGGCGAGACATTTTACCGTCGGGACCGTGCGCGACCAGGCCTCGACCCCTTCCATCAGGCTTCCCCAGTTCTCGCGGCGATCGGAATAGATGGCAAAGCGCGGATCGCCGACCCACTCGGGATGACCGATCACCTTCATCAGGCTCTGGAAGGTTTTTTCGCTGGCGATCGCGACCATGACATAGCCGTCCGAGGTCTCGATCGGGCCGAACATCGGCCGCTGGGTCGGCTTCACTTCGAATTGCGACCACTGCAATTCGCTCAAGGTCAGGGTCAGCATGGATTCCAGCATCGAGACGTCGATATGCTGGCCCTGATGACTGGCGCGCCGCTGGTACAGCGCCGCCGAGATCGCGCCAAAGGCATAGACGCCGGTGAGGACGTCGGCGTGGTAGATGCCGCAATAGTCAGGCCGGCTTCGCCCGGGCTGATAGGCCAGATGCGCCATCTCATAGCCGGAGGCCGCGTGAATCACCGGCGCATAGGCCGGCAGTTCCGCCGAAGGCCCGGTCTGGCCATAGCCGGAGATCGAGCAATAGATCAGCCGCGGATTGAGCTCGCGCAGCGACGCAAAATCGAGCTTCAACCGCCGCATCACGCCGGGGCGGAAATTCTCAACCAGAACATCGGCTTTCGCGACCAGCCTGCGAACGACCTCGATCCCCCCAGGCGACTTCAAGTCGAGGATGAGGCTCCTCTTGCCGATGTTGAGCTGGCCGAAGGCGGTGCTGCAATTGTTGCGCAGCGGCGGACGGCTGCGCATCGTCTCGCCCTCTTCGGTTTCGATCTTGACGACCTCCGCGCCCATGTCGGCGAGCATCCGCGTGCAATGAGGTCCGGCGATCGTGGTCGAAAAATCCAGCACGCGCAGGCCGTCAAAGCTCCTTGTCGAATTCCCCGCATCGCTACCGGCTAATGTCATCCTTGAAGCTCCTCGCGCGGCCCTTTTGTCCTTGGCGCGGCGTGACCCTAGGTCGCGCAGCCCTGACAGGGAAGCGGTCTGTTCCGGAACCTGCCCGGCTGCGCCGGCATTTTGGCCAGAAGCAAATTGGACCCTTTCTTGCAAGGCACCATTCGGGATGGAACGAGGGTGCCTGTTGAGGGTGTTATTCGTCACCACGGAGATGGACGACTTACCTATGCAGCTATTATGTCGTCCACCACAAGAAGGGACCGTTTGCGCCGGTCGAATGGCGGGTCAAGGAAATACTGAATGATTTTAAGTGTTTGCGGCGAGCTTCTGCCGCTTCGAATGCGGTTTCGCCGAAGTGACTGGTGCCGGCACCGGTCGGAGCCCGACGGGACTTGATTCAGCCAATCCAAAGACGGAATTGGCCGAGCTTTTTCATGCATTTAATGAACGCGCATCGGGCTGTCGTCACTCCGCCGCCTCCGGCATGATTTCCGCCTGCTCGTGGAGAATGACCCCCGCGAGCGGATCGAACTCGCCGATCCAGGGCTTGCGCGCGAGGACCGCCCTGGTGTGGGTGTAACCGGCGTCCCAGCGCTGCATGATACCGGACGGGCTGAAGTCGATGTCCTTGGTGTGGTTTTCGCGTGCGAGCTGGGGAGCCAGCAGCCGTACCACATGCATCCGCGTCGGGCAGCCATAGCTCGCCAATTCCCGCACCGCCTCGCTGCTGCGGTCAGCTTCAGGCAGCCGGGCGGCAAGCTGGTTGATGACGTGGCGCAGGCGATGCGCCTGCTGCTGGCGCGCGATGTGGCTGGCGATCCGGCTGGAATACTGAACGTCCTTGTGCCGGTTCAGCACTTCCGCCATCGTGGTCGGCTCGGTGCCGGATGGATTCCACAGATGCACCGCGAAGATCAGCGAGTTCTTGCGCGGATTGTCGTCGAACACCGCTTCGGTCGGCGTGTTCGACAGAATCCCGCCGTCCCAGTACAACTCGTCGTCGATGCGAACGGCCGGAAACGCCGGCGGCAAGGCGCCGGAAGCCATGATGTGCTTGACGCCGAGTTGGCCGTCGCGGCTGTCGAAATAGCGCATCTGGCTGCTGCGGACATGGGCGGCGCCGACCGTCAGGCGCGGCCGGCATTGATTGAGCAGATCGAAATCGACCAGCTCGGTCAGCGTCCGCTCCAGCGGCGCGGTCGAATAATAGCCGGCGTTATCGGCGCCGAGCGGATAGCTGTCCCCGGCATGGGCAAGGGGATTGGGCCTGAAGAAGCCCGGAATTCCATTGGTCACCGTCGACCAATAGGACAGCTTTTCGTTGAAGTCGGGGAAGACGTCGCGGAAATGCCAGACCGGATTCTGCTCCATCTTCTTCCAGAACTCCCGCAACCGGGACAGCCGGTTCTGCGGCGAGTTGCCCGCGATCAGGCTGGCATTGATGGCGCCGATCGAGGTGCCGATGATCCAGTCCGGCTCGATGCCGGCTTCGTGCAGCGCCTGGTAGACGCCGGCCTGATAGGAGCCGAGCGCGCCGCCACCCTGCAGCACCAGCACGATCTGACCCGGCTCTTTCAGCGATCCCCTTGCCGGCAAACGCTTGTCGTTCTGAACGTTGTTCATGGTACGCTCCCTTCGGATATCTCGCTCCCGGACGTTCGCGAGCCGGTTGGTTTTGTTACGCTCACAGTTCAGTGTGCGGTCCAGCCGCCATCGACCGGCAGCGCAATGCCGGTGATGGATGCCGCAGCCTCGCTGGCGAGAAACACGGTGAGCGCGCCCAGTTCTTCGACCGTCGCAAACCGCTTGTTCGGTTGCTGCGCCAGCAGCACGTCGCGGATCACCTTTTCGCGGGAAATCCCGTGTGCCCTGGCCTGGCCGTCGATCTGGGCCTCGACCAGCGGCGTGTAGACGTAACCCGGGCAGATCGCGTTGCAGGTGATGCCTTCTTCCGCGGTCTCGAGCGCGGCGACCTTGGTCAGCCCGACGATGCCGTGCTTGGCGGCGACATAGGCCGCCTTGAAGGGTGACGCGACCAGCCCGTGCGCGGAGGCGATATTGATGATCCGGCCGAATTTGTTCTGGCGCATCGCCGGCAGCGCCAGCCGCATGGTGTGAAACGCCGACGACAGGTTGATCGACAGGATCGCATCCCACTTCTCGATCGGAAACTGGTCCAAGGGGGCGACATATTGAATGCCGGCATTGTTGACGAGCACGTCGAGCCGGCCGTGCTCGCCGATCGTGGCGGCGATCATCTCGGCGATCGCCTCGGGCCTCGTCATGTCGGCCGCCGAGTAGCCGACCTTGACGCCGCAATCGGCCGATATCTGATCCCTGGTCCTGGCGATCTCGGCAGCGATGCCCAGGCCGTTCAGCACCACCGCCGAACCCGCCGCCGCCAGCGCGCGGGCGATGCCGAGCCCGATGCCGCTGGTCGAACCCGTGACCAGCGAGACCCTGCCGGCAAGCGGTTTTGTGACTGACCCATCCTGCGTTTTCAACTGAATGTTCACGACAATCCCTTTCCCGCATTCGGCGCCGCGCGGCGCGGTGCATCCGGGCCCAATCTGCCCGGCGCGCGGGATATACGGAAATGCCCATTGGCTTCCGAAACCATAGGCTGCCGCTATGCGGCAGGGTGTCATTGCCAGGGATTTTCGGCTAGTTTGCCGGGATTAGACAGGGCAGCACGATCATGGAAATGCATCAGGTCAGGTATTTCCTTGCCGTCGCACGACTGTTGAACTTCACGCGCGCGGCCGAGGATTGCAATGTCACCCAGCCGTCGCTGACGCGGGCGATCAAGCAGCTCGAGGCCGAACTCGGCGGTGACCTGTTCCGGCGCGAACGGCCGGCGGCGCAACTGACCGAGCTCGGGCTGCGGATGCACCCGCTGCTGCAGCAATGCTACGACGCCGCCAGCGGCGCGCGCTCGCTCGCCTCCTCGTTCAAGAGCGGCGAGATCGGCGCGCTCAGGATCGCGCTGACCCACTCGATCGACCTGTCGCTTCTGATCCCGCATCTCGACCAGATCAAGCGGCAGTTCAACCGGCTGGAATTCAAATTCCTGCGCGGCAGCAGCGACGAAGTCGGCGAATTCCTGAAGAATGGCGAGGCCGAACTCGGCATCGCCGCCGAGCTCGGCGATGACTGGGAGCGGCTGGATATCTGGCCGCTGTTCACCGAAAACTTCGATCTCGTCGTCAACCGGCGGCATCCGCTGGCGGGCCGCGACCATATCGGGTTCGACGACCTGCGGACCGAGCAATGGCTGTCCCGCAGCTACTGCGAACATTCCGGTCGGCTCGGCAAATCCCTTCGCGAGCATGGCATCGACGTCGATCGCAGCCACGAGATTTCGTCGGAACGCGACCTGATCGAGTTGCTGGAGGCCGATATCGGCGTGGCCGTCATCCCCCACACCGCGTCGATTCCCGATACGCTGAAGCGCGCGAGCGTCGACGGGCTGGATTCGCGGCGCACGGTTCACCTCTACGGCGTCGCCGGGCGCCAGCGCACCGCGGTGGCGTCGGCCGTCATGCGACTGCTACGTGGCTCCGACTGGCAACAGTTCATGAGCAAGAGCGGGAACGCGTGAGGATGCGTCGGGCTGCTATCTGAGCCTAGTGTGACTCGCTGGCGCACCGCACCGCGGTGATCAGATCCTCGATCTCCATCCGCTTGCGGAAATCCGGATCGACGAATCGCGCCTTCACCAGCCCGTCCCGGCCGACCACGAACGTCGCGGGGATCGGAAGCACCCAGCCGTCATTGCCGTGAAAATCCGACAGATCCAGGTAGGACAGCAAGCGCTGGATTTCCACTCCGAGCCAGATCGCGAGATTGAGCGACAGCGCATAGCCATTGTCGAGGTCGGTCAGGACAGGGAATGGCGCGCCGGACTCGGATTTGAACCGTTCGGCATATTTCTGCGTCTCGGGCATGATCGCGACCGTCTGGCCGCCCAGCGCCTTGATCCGGTCCTGTGCCTGGATCACCGCGCGCACGTTCAATCGGCAATAGGGGCACCAATGACCGCGGTAGAACATCACGAC
>NZ_JBAVNZ010000104.1:0-6073 GCF_049691595.1 Bradyrhizobium sp. | reverse complement strand
CGAAAGCGCATCCCGGAATGACGGCGGAGAGAGGCCTATTTCTTCGCCGCTTGGGCTCGCAGGCGTTCTTCCTGCTCGCGCAGCTCCGGCGTCAGCGCGTCGCCAAAATCTTCCGCCGAAAAGATTTGCCGAATCTCGACTTCGGAGCCGCGGTCGAGCGGCGCGCGCTTCATCCAGTCGATCGCTTCCTCCATCGACTTGGTCTGGATCAGCCAGAAGCCGGCGGTGAGATCGTTGGTGAGGTTGAACGGACCGCGGCTGACGCTGCCTTGCCCACCGGAATATTTGATCCGCGCGCCCCTCGACGTCGGATGCAGGCCCTCACCGGCTTCCATGATTCCGGCCTTGACCATTTCCTCGTTGAACTTGCCCATCGCGGTCAGCAATTCCGTATCGGGCATCACGCCGGCTTCGCTGTCCTTGCTGGCCTTCACAATCACCATGAACCGCATCGTCACGCTCCGTTGGTCCTCGATTTATCGACCGGCTGCCAGCCGGCGCCCATCAACAAGACGAGCGAGGTTTTGCGGCACCGACATGTCCGGCGGAATTATTTCGGAGGTAATTGCCATGCCCGAGATGCCGTACATCGCAGCGGAGTTCAAGACTGGCCCTTACTCCGCCGACCACCTTCGCACCGGTTCCGTCTCGCCCTCCATCGTGGCCTCGAACACCGGCGACGCCAGCACCGCGTGGATGTGAAGCGTCGTGGTGCCGCAATTACGGAACCCGTGCTTGTGTCCGGCCGGCACGATCAGCGACTGGCCGGCCGTCGCGATCACGCGCGCTTCACCCAGCCACATTTCGGCGTCGCCCTCGCGCACCGTCAGCACCTCCTCGACCGGATGCGAATGGGTCGGCGCGCCGGCGCCGGGCGCCACCCATTGCTCGAAGATGCACAGTTCTGCCGCGCCGTTGCCGGCGGAGACCACCATGCGGGTTTCAACGCCCAGCCGCCATTGCTCGGGCGGCGTGTCCCTGACGTCGCTGACGATCATCGGATTTCGTCCTTTCGCTTGCGAGGTTGCGCGTGGCTCTTCGGGGTTTTGCAGGGTGCCCCGGATGCTGCGCAGCGCGCAAGCGATGTGCTGCTGATCCGGGGTCCATGACAACGCGGGTCCCGGCTCCGCGGCGCATCGCCAAAGCGGCGCTGCGCCGCGTCCGGGACACGATCCACGGCATGGTTTATAGAAACGCAAATCGGATCGATCGCGAATGGAACCCTTATGGCCCCTGCCCTGCAAAAGGTCGCACTCGTCACCGGCGCCGCGCGCGGCATCGGGCTCGCGACGGCGAAACGGTTTCTCGCCGAGGGCTGGCGCGTCGCGCTGCTCGACATCGAGGGCCAGTTGCTATGGAAGAGCCTGGAAGAGCTGGCCGATGCCGGCAATACGCTGGGGCTGCACTGTGACGTCTCCGATGCCAAGGCGGTCAAAAGCGCGGTCGCCGAAATCGAACGACGCTTCGGCCGCCTGGACGCGCTGGTCAACAATGCCGGCGTCGCGCTGTTCGCGCCCCTGCTCGACACCTCGGACGAGGACTGGAGCCGGGTGCTTTCGGTCAATCTCACCGGCCCCTTCCTCTGCACCAAGGCGGCGGCGCCACTGATGCGCGAACATGGCGGCGGCGCCATCGTGAACATTACTTCAATTTCGGCGGTACGCGCCTCCACGCTGCGCTCGGCCTACGGCACCAGCAAGGCGGGGCTGGCGCATTTGACCAAACAGCTCGCGGTGGAACTCGCCTCGCTCGGCATTCGCGTCAACGGCGTAGCACCGGGCCCGGTCGACACCGCGATGGCGAAGGCCGTACACACGCCGGAGATCCGCGCCGACTATCACGACGCCATCCCGCTCAATCGCTACGGCCTCGAAGAGGAACTGGCGGAAGCCGTGTTCTTCCTGTGCTGCGACCGTTCGAGCTACATCACCGGGCAGATTCTCGCCGTCGACGGCGGTTTTGACGCCGCCGGCATCGGTTTGCCGACGCTCCGAGGGGAGAGACGGAACCGGTAGCGCTTCGGCCACACCGGCGATCTTTCATCGTTTTCGTTCGAATCTTTCGCTTGTGCAGCGTGACCTCCCCGAATCAAACGCCTAAGTTGTGCGGGCGCGGCGATGATCCGGCGTCGCGCACGGCGCTGAAACTGAACACCGGATCGGGGGAGTATTGCGTGATGTCGGGACTACTTATCAATCTGATCATCCAAATCATCAGCGGTGCCGTCGGCGGAAATGTTGCCGCGGCCGCGGTCAAGAGCATCGATCTTGGCACGATTGGAAACACCATCGCCGGTGCGATCGGCGGCGCCGCCGGGGGGCAGGTCCTGGGTATGCTGATTCCGTTGCTTGCCAATACCGCTTCGACGCCGGATATCGGCAGCATCGTCGGCCAGATCGCCGGTGGCGGCGTGGCGGGCGCGGTTCTCACGGCGATTGTCGGCGCCGTCAAGAGCAGGACGGCCTGACTTATCTGCGGCCACTTATCAGCGTAGCGGGGCCCGATGCGCGCCCCGCTGGCGGCGATTGAGATACGCTTTCCCATCACGACCAATTGACTGCCAGCACGCGCCAGCCGCTCTCGAGCCGATCGATCCGGGTCAGCGACAGCGGATCGATGACAAAACGCAGCGCGCTGTCGGGCTCAAGGTCGAGGGCGATGGCGAGCACGGCGCGGATGGTGCCGGAATGCACCACCAGCACGGCATCGCCTGCCGGTAGGCTGGCAAGCCCCGCTTTCGCGCGATCGATCTGGTCGACGAAGAACTCGCGATAGGCGTTACCAAGTTTGGCGACCAGGTCGTTGTGCCGCCGTCCGGTCCAGGCGCCGAAATCCTGCTGGTGGCGCGGCGGCGACGCATTCCCGTTCTGCTCGACGGGTTCGTCGCGACCGCCGCCGTCCTGCCGCTCGCGCGCCTTGACGCAGGCGTGCTGGATCACTGCCGCGCCGGGCACGTCTCGGCCGAACCCGGCCACCGCGAATTGCTGCGCGAGTTCGGCCTTGAGCCGCTGCTCGATCTCGGCATGCGGCTCGGCGAGGCCTCCGGCGCCGGCGTGGCGATCCTGCTGGCGCGCGCCGCGCTTGCCTGTCACATCGGGATGACGACCTTTGCCGAGGCCGGGGTTTGCGGCGCGAATGACTGACGAAGCCTTGTCGCGTCCGCCAATGCTGATTAACTCAGGCATTGATCGGGACGCGAAAGGAGCCGCTGATGCGCAGGGTGGTCTGGAGAGCCATTTTGGCCGCGGCTGCGCTCGGCGCGGCGATCGTGCCGGCACGGGCGGAAGTGCGTATCCTCGCAAGCCCCGGCGGAGAGGTCGGCCCGTTCCTCGATCTGTTCGAGCGCGTGCGCCAGTCCGGCGAGCGCGTCGTGATCGACGGGCCGTGCCTGTCGGCCTGCACGCTGGTGCTGAGCACGGTGCCGAACGAGCGCATCTGCGTGACGCGCCGCGCGGTGCTCGGATTCCACGCCGCGCGTTCGGTCGACCGGCGCGGCCAGATGTATGCCGAACCGGAAGCATCGCAGGCGGTGCTGGACACCTATCCCGCGCCGGTGCGCGGCTGGATCAGCCGCCGCGGCGGTTTGACGTCGCGGCTGTTATTGCTGCGGGGGCGCGAACTCGCGGCGATTTATCCGAGGTGCCGGTAGATCACATGCCTTCCAGCGGGCAGTTCACCATCCAGGGAATGCCGAACTGATCGGTACACATGCCAAAACCTTTCGAGAAGAACGTCTTGCCGAACGGCATGTCGGCGCTGCCGCCCTCGCACAGCGCCTTGAACTTGCGCTCGGCTTCGGCGGGATCCTTGACCGTGATCGAGACCGAAAAGCCCTGCGGCTTGTGGAAGTGTTCAGGCGGCGCATCGGACGCCATCAACAGCTCGCCGTCGATCGAAATCCTGGCATGCATGATCTTGTGCTTTCGCTCCGGCGGCGACGGCATCTCGGGCGGCGCCTCTTCATTTCTCAACATCATCTCGATCTTTGCGCCGAGCGTCTTTTCATAGAACTTGAACGCCGCCTCGCAATTGCCGTCGTAGAACAGATAGGGATTGATCCGCATCGCACTCTCCTGGGGTTTGGACTTGTGTTGGTGTGCGTTTCCCGGATGCTGCGCAGCGCCATCAGCGCGTTCACGCGCGTCTTCGACGCGCTATGCCGGTGCGCTGCTGATCCGGGGTCCATTCGGGCCGCGACCATGGGTCCCGGCTCTGCGGCGCAGCGTAAAGACGCTGCACCGCGTCCGGGATACGATTATAGTTCATGCGGCTCATTTCCCGGCGAGCTTTTTCAGGTTGGCGAAACCGATCTCGAAATCGCGGCCGACCACGCGGTCCATGTTGAAGAACACGTGCATGATCTTTCCCATGAAAGGGGTCGGACCATGCATGAGCCAGGTCAGATGGTGGCATCGCCCTGTGGCAGCATGGTGAAACTCAATGGTCTCAAGCATGGTTGGGCTCCGTTTGTGCCAAATTCCCCGGTCAGGCAAGCCGGCGGCGAAAGGGAATCAGCGCGCGCAGACCGCGGTCGCGCAACCACAGCCCGCCCCACGCCATCAGGCCGAGATAGAACCCGAACAAAGTGTGGCTGAGCAACGGGCTTCCGATCCGCAGGTGTGACGCCATCGCGCCGCCGAGATAGCCGGTCAAAAGGATCGCGCCGAGGATCGAGGTCGGCGGAATCGAATAGAGCACGATGCAGACGATGGTGATGATTCCGAGGCTTCGCGCCAGGCTATCGCTCGAACCATAGCCCATGTTGTCCATCGTTTCGGTGACGACGGGCCATGGCACGAGCTTGATGGCGCCATCGAACAGCAGGAATGCAATCACAAGACCGCTGAGAATGCGGCCCGCCCAGCGCGCAGATTCGGTGATTCTGACATCTTGCACGTTCATCGCGCGTCTCCCCTGGGATTGATGATGCACAATCCCGGGACGAACGGCGCTGGCACAATCCGACAACGGAGCGGCAAAAAATTTCGGCAAAAGGACGATAGAACGAATTGTGCCCAAGCTGTTCCAATTTTGGTCGCAAATTTGCCCCCGACTCACTTCACATTCGCAAATGGGTAGGTTGGGGCGCGTTCGGCTACCTATATTATGGGGGATTTAGCCATGGCCACCGTAGATTCGACAGAAAGAAAACAAAATTGCCTCGATGAAGCGCTCCGCGGTGACGAAGCGATTCGCGCCGATGAATATTCGGACGACGAATTTTCGGATGGCCTCGTGTCGCTGCTTGAAGAAAATGCCCGGCTTCGCGGGCTTGTGGTCAAGCTATCGGACATCATCCTCCGGCACGTTGCTGACCGGCGCTAGCGCCGCATTGCCGGTCCGGTTGCGAAAAGCCGCTACTTCGCCGTATTCGCGCCGTGTTGCCGGCTGTCGCGCATCAGCCGGTCGAGATGCATGCGGATATGGGCGGCTTCCGCCGAAGTGTTCGCCAGCGCGATCGCGCGGTCGAAGGCCTCTCGCGCCTCATCATTGCGGCTGAGCTGCAGCAAAAATGCGCCGCGCGCGCCGTGGTAATGGAAATAGTTCGACAGCCGCGATGACAGCGGCTCGATCATCTCGAGCCCGGCCTGCGGCCCGCGCACCTTGGCGACGGCGACCGCGCGGTTGAGCGTCACCACCGGCGACGGCTGCATGATCTCGAGCGCGCCATAGAGCAGGTCGATCTGGGTCCAATCGGTCTGCTCGGGCGTTTCGGCGCGCGCATGCAGTGCTGCGATCGCCGCCTGAATCTGATAGGGCCCGCTGCGGCGATGGCGCATCGCCTTGTCGATCAGTGCGAGCCCCTCGGCGATCATCTTCTGATTCCAGAGCGAACGATCCTGATCGTCGAGCAGGACCACCGCGTCCTCGGCATCGAACCGTGCCGCCGCCCGGGCATGCTGCAGCAGCAACAGCGCCGTCAGCCCCATGATCTCGGGCTCGCTTTGGAACAGCCGCAGCAGCAGCCTGGCCAGGCGGATGGCCTCTTCGCACAGGGGGCTGCGAATCTCGGCGGTATCGCCGCTCGCGGAATAGCCCTCGTTGAAGACCAGATAGATCATGGCGGCGACCG